>CAYXGP010000124.1:0-24477 GCA_964464515.1 uncultured Enterobacterales bacterium | reverse complement strand
CCGGGCTGGGGCGTCTGGGGCTGTGGCGGCAGGGGCTGGGTCGGGACGGGCAGTGGCGGCACGGGCTGTGTCACCTCGGGCAGTGTCATCACGGGCTGGGGCGTCGCTGCGGGCATGGGCTCGCGGGCGGGAGGCGGCCTGGCGTCTGGTTTGTTGGATGTCCTGTCGCTCGAGCGGGTGCGGCTGGGTCTGGAGCTGCTCGAGCCGCCGGCGGCCGCCCCTGAGGGGGCTGCGAATGCCTGGTCTCGGCGCTGTAGCTCCCGGTTGCGCCCCGACAAGGAGAGGTCCAACTCCTCGGGGCCGTGGAGGTAGCCGCTGGAGACGTCGACATCGGAGTAGTAGTCCAGACCGGAGTCGTTACTGCTGACGCAGCCCCGCCCCTCCGCTGAGAACTGACGACACTTCGCGATCGCCACCGCAAATTTGCGCCACTCATGCTCGCGCCGATCGGGTGCGCTCTCCTCGGAGAATCGCATGGCGCTCTGCTCCGCGACCGCCTGCAGCGCCCTGACCGACGTCAACCGTCTCTGCACACACTCGTAGTCGGCTCCGTCGGAGCGCGCGAGCAGGTGATTCAGCATCCTCACCGTGTCGTCGAATTCAGCCAGACCCTGTGAGAGGAAGGCCACCCGCTCCTCGTAGCTGAACGAGGGGGCTTCGGAGTCGAGCGACGGCGTCTCCTCTTCCATCGGCGGCCGCGGCGCGTCTTCGTTGAGCTCTACCTGCTGGTGGGCCACCATCGTGTCCAGCGTCACCCGCCCCAGGTCCAGTATCTCGTCGGTGAGCAGCGAGAGCCGGGCCGATGCTCCTGCGTCTCCGCGGACGATCTCCTCCTCCAGCTCCAGCACCCGCTCCTCCAGATCGTAGAGGAGCACTTCCTTGTCGTCGAGGTGCTGCTGGCGCGTGCTGCGGCCGCTGGCCCGCTCGCCCGCGATGATCTGCCGGGCGTCGTCGATGGCGTCCTTGCCGTCGGGGCTATAGGGAGCGTCGCGGCCGAAGCTGATCATATCTTCGTCGAGCCCGTCGAATTCCAGATCGTAGTAGTCCGACTCTCCCCCGACCTCTACGGCCTCCATCTCGAAGGCTCTCGACTCGACGACGACTGAGTCGATGACTCCCGACTCGATGACGACCGACTCTACGGTTCTTGCCTGGAAGGCTGGCGGCTCAGGGGCCTTCGGCTTGACCACCTCTGACGCGCTGATGCTTCGCTTCCCGCTGAGCTCCTTGAGGGCCTCCTCGGTCTCGGCCAGCAGCGACTTCTGCTCGGTCTGCTCTGCTTGCTCGACCTGCGCCAGCGCGCGGGTGACGTCGGAGAGCTGCCGGTAGGTGTCCTCGGCCTGGGCCAGATCTCCGGCGCGGACGGCTTCTTCGGCCTTCTTCTTGAGCTTGCTCTGCTCCACCTCCGCCGATCCCATCTTGGCCCGCGCCATCTCCCGCACGCGGCGCGACAGCACCTCGTCCGTGTCTTCATCACCCAACAGGACATCTACGTTGCGCTGCAGCGCCTGCGCCGAGGAGTTGCCCGGGTCGAGCGTGAGCGCGTCGCCCAGGAGCTCGTCGGCGTCTTCGAAGCGGTTCGCCTTGTAGGCAGAGTACGCCTGGTTCCATGCCTCCTGTGAGGCTTCCTGGCGGGCGTCGATCTCGGCGTCGTCCATCTCGACGCTCTGCGGCGGCGCGGGCGGGGCGCGCTTCGCCGAGCGGAGCAAGCCCCCGATCGGCAACATCGTCGCCTCCACCTCCATCTCCTCCTCCACGGGCGGCTCGTCGGAGCCGATGGCATCTCCGCGGCCGATCGCGCGGCCGATGACCATCTCTTCGCGGGGACGCGTCCAGCGATCTACCTGCGAGCCGCTGCTCTGCACCTTTCGCGCGAGGCGGTTCGGCGGCAGCACGAGCTCCCAGCGGGCCGTGGCGATGGGGGCGTCGACGGCGGGGGTGACCACCGCGCGCTGTCCGCGCCGCTGCCACGCGCGGGTGCGCCCCCAAAGGAGCACCTCCACCGGGAAGCTCACCAGGCCCTCCAGCGTCTCGACGGACTTCTCGAGCGGTATGAGGACGTCGCCGCCGTCGGCGACCGGCTGGACCACCGCGCCGGCGACGCGGACCCCGAACACCGACATGCCTGGCGGGGGCGTGAGCCGCAGGTACTGGTTGCGGTCGTTGCGCACCTGATAGCGGGCGCGCACCAGCGTGCGGCCGTGGGTGGTGGCGGCGGCCTCGATGCGCGCCTCGTCGACGAACGTGGGGGGCGCCTCCAGCGGGGTGTAGTCCAGCAGGCGCGCGGCCAGCTCCGGGGCGGCGCCGGTGACGCGCCAGGTGCCGATGGGCTCTCCCTCGCTCAGGCCGCGTCCCCAGTCTGGCATCGCCGCGCGCGGCAGGGCGCTGAGCCCGCTCCCGGGGACGGCGATCGTCATGGAGGTCGCCGACAGCGAGGCGTAGCCCTCGTGGTGATCTGCGACCGGTCGCGGCAGGGCGACGGCGTGGGGATCGGCGTCTGTCGGCGGCGCCGCGCGGTACTCGACGGTGATCTCCACCTGACCGCGCGTGGGCCGGGCCAGGTTGATCCGCACACGGTCGCCGGTGCGCTCTGTGGTGCTGCCAGCCGGACCGCCGATCTCCAGGGACTCGACAGGCGCGGAGAGGGCCAGATCGAGGTGCTGGATGTCGCCGTGCAGGATGCGGTAGCGAATCACGCTCCGTCCGGTGATGCCTGCGCTGTCCACCGTGGCCGCGGTGGCGCTCTCGGCGAGCACCACGCGGGGCCGCGGAGAGGGCGGCGCGGCGGGCTTCCAGGAGATCTCCAGCACTTCGGGGGCGGCGAGATCGAACCGCTGCGCCGTCGCGGGGACCCCGCCGGTCACGGTGACGTCCAGCCCCTCCGCGTCCACATCGAGCCGGGTGCGCACTCCGGGGGCGATCGGGACCGCGAGGTGGCTGTCGGGCGAGGGGATCACGGCCTCGACCTCCACCACGGCCGGACGATCGAGCTGGACGACCAGGTGGCGCCACCCCTCGATCGTGGACAGGCCGATCGGGCGACCATCGAGCGTCACGGAGGTGAGCCCCGGTCCGTCCGGCAGGAGCGGGAGATCCAGCCAGCCGGGGCGGATCGGCGTGAGGCGCCAGGTGAGGGTCAGTGTGGAGGTCTCACCCGGCGTGAGGTGGGCGAGCAGCGCGTCGGCGACGATAAGCGGCGGCGGCTCCTCCTCTGTTGATGGAGACAAGAGCACATCGAGCGGGGCGATCACCCGGGTCGGCGTCGCCAGCGCAGCAGACACGAGGAGGTATGGGAGCATCTGGCGAGGGCCTGGGTAACCGGTCCGCGGCGGTGCGTTGCGGGCCAGGACACCGATCTGCGGTGGGAGGTTCCCCGGACAGCCGAGAACCACCGAAGATCCACGCGAGAGGAGCCCACGGAGAACGACGGGCGCCGATGGCGGTCGGCTGCTGGTCGGGGACCGGGTCACTCAGCCTGCTGCGTCCAGCCGGCCGCAGTCAGCCAGCCACAGTCAGCCAGCCGCAGTCAGCCAGCCGCAGTCAGCCGGCCGCGTTCAGCCTGCGTCTCGCGGGGCGCGCGCGGTCCGGCACCAGGGAATTGAGGACCTCCCGGAAGGACGTGATGGAGAACGGCTTGGCGAGGAAGAAGTAGCCTCGTTCTCGGATGTGGCGCATCGCCGGGGAGCTGGCGGCGCCGCTCACGATGAGGACCGGGAGCTCGGGAGAGTGCTCTCTGAGCTCTGCGACCAGGTTCAGCCCGTTGTCATCGGGGAGGCCGAGGTCGCAGCAGATGGCCTGCAGCTCTGACCGGTGCTCCGCGAAGCGGGCCCGCGCCTCGACGCAGCTCCGCGCTGCTATGACCCGAAACCCCTCGCGGGTGAGGAGGCGCTTGCAGACACGCATCACGAGCGGATCATCGAGGATCGTGAGGATGGTAGGTGGGGTCATCACCGCTGCTTGGTCATCTCCGGTCATCGGCGTCTTGCCGGGTGTGCTGTCGTGGTCTCTCTATGAGATTAGTGACGGCACCGATGTCATGGGATCACTGTTTTGTGAGACTTTTTGTGCGTCGTTCCTGCCAGGTGTTGGCAGCACAGCTCGGGATGAACTGACACAGGCTCCACCCGATGCTCACTCTTCTATCAAATTGTCACGATGCAACCCAGACGGGGTTCGCTCCCCGCTTCAGCGACGGGTAGGGAAGAGAGCACCGGGGGAGCGATGGCGATGCTCGGAGACCTGACCCCAAGGGTGAGCAGCGCCTACTGGATGGGGCTGACGGCGGTCAGGCCACCTGCTGCTGTCGCATCGCCTCCTGCTCGCGATCCATGTCCTCGCGCACGGACGCCAGACCGCCGAGGGCGACGCGAACCGCGCGCCGCCAGCTCCGGCGCGAGCGCCGCTGGGGCGGCCCCTGGCCGAAGTCCAGCTCCATGCGGAATTCCGCCCACCGCATGAAGAAGCCAGAGACGGGGAGCGTGTACCCGAGCTGCGCCTCCATCTCGCGCGACGCCGCGAGCTGCTTGCCGCGACCCACCCTGAAGACCCGGCGGGGATCGATGCCCAGCGCCCGCAGGTCGTCCTCCATGTACTTGAGGCCGCGGATCTGCAGCTCGAAGTGACGGAGCTGCCACATCAGCAGATCTCCGATCTCGGCGGGGCTCATCTTCGCCAGCAGCTCGGGCAGGTAGCGCACACCCAGCGCGACGTGGCGGGACTCATCGCGCTCGTAGTACGGCATCAGCTCCGTCAGCACCGGCTCGACGTCGCACTCCCGCAGCGACTGGAAGAGCGTGAGGGCGGTGGGCTCCACCATCAGCTGCATCCCCAGTAGCTTCTTGGCGAGGGTGCGCGTGCCCGCGACGCCCTCCAGCAGGCGCTCGGCTGGCGGCGAGGCCCGCAGCGGCGGCGAGCCCAGCTCTGCGAGGTAGTCGTACAGCACGTAGAAGTGGCGGGCCTCGTCGTGCGCCTGGGAGGTGGCGGCCATCTTGGCCTCCAGCGGCTCCAGCCAGGTCGCCAGCTCAGCGGAGATGCGCCAGGCGGCGAGCTCTCCCCACAGCACCGAAGACAGCACCCGCAGCAGGGGGGCCCGCCGCTCAGGCGCGATCTTCACCGGTCCGTGCTTCTCGATCAGCTCGGGCAAGAGCGCGCGGCCATCCCACGCCCGCGACTGTCCGCGGTGGTAGATGCGCTCCAGCAGGCGGGCGGACTGCGCCTGCCGGGCGGTGCGCTCGTGGTCGAACATCTCATAGGCGAGGACGCTGGGCGGTCGGCGGGTGCGCAACATCGGGGCTCCGTTCAGGTGTTGAGCGCGGCGCCTGCGAACAGCGCGCGCATGTCCTGGTAGGTGCGATCGACCCGGGCCAGGTCTTCGGGCGTCCGCGCCAGGGCCAGCTCGACGAGCAGTCCCTGCAGCGCTGCTCGGATCACGAGGGCCAGGCGGTCGGGCGGGAACGCGAGGTCGGACCCTTCGAACACGTCGCGGATCCCCTCGGACAGCTTGGCCCTGGTCTCCGCGTAGAACGCCAGCAGATCGGTCCGCACGGGTCCGTCCTGCACCGCCAGGCTCATCGTCTCGACGATGAACGGCGACCAGCTACGGGAGTCCATCGTGGCCGCCCAGATGGCGTCGAGGGCCTCGAGGGCCGGCTGGAGGCCGCGCTCCCCACGCTGGAACCGCTCCCTCGAGCGGGCGTGGAGCTGACCGAAGATCGCCCGGCCGGCCTCAAGCAGCAGGTGCTCCTTGGAGCGAAAGTGGTAGTGCAGGAGCCCCTTCGAGACGCCCGCGGCGCGGGCCACGGCGCCCATCGATGCGCCCTGGTAGCCCTCCGCTCCGAAGATTCGGGCGGCGGCATCCAGGATCTTCTGGACGCTGTGGCGGGCGCGGGGACTGGCTGGAGCCACGAACACCTCACAAGCAGGCACCTCGTGGGGGGGCACCTCTCAAGCTGGCTGGCTGGCCAGTCAGTTTCATTCTGGCGGATGGCGGGACGAGGCGCAAGGTGAGCTCGTATGGCTACATCGCCCCCGTCGACTGGAGGCGGCTGACGACGGCGGCAGGCGGCGCGCCGTCGGGTATCGATCCCCACTCGCGTCAGCTGTTCGAGCGCATCGGCGCCGCCGCTGACCACGGCTGCGGGCTGATCGCGCTGCATGGCATGCTGTAGTGAGGGGGAGGCATGGCATTCAGTCGCAAGAACAAGCGCCGAATCACCGTCGATGGTCAGGAGTACTTCTGGTCTGCGACCGGCACCGACTACGGCATCAGCCTCCGGGTCATGGCAGAGGTGCAGGGCGGTCAGCAGCTGTCGTGTGCGTTCGACTATCACCAGGAGCGCGTGCCGTGTGCCAGCGGGGCCGTGGCGCTGACCAACCAATTCATCGTGACGCCGTACATCGTGCGCCAGGCAATCGAGGTCGGACTGGCCCGCGGCTGGACGCCGCTGTCCGGGGGAGGCGAGCTGAGGCTGGGCTACATCGACGACGCGGTCGATCTACGCCTCGAACAGAACCGTGTCGACGCCATCCGGCGGGCCGACTCCAGTGGCGTCAAGATCCGCTTCGGCGCTCCGCGCAGCGGCTGGCTCCCCATCACGGTCGAGGCGGAGAGGCAGACACATCGAACGGCCGTATCTGCAGTTCCCGCGGATTCACTCGCCGCTCTGGTCGATGCCATCGGGCAAGCGATCGATGGACTCCCGGGTAGGGTCGAGTGGAACCTGGAGCCGGCGGTGGAGATATGGACCTTGCTGCCCGAGGAGGACGAGCTGACGCTGAACATCGCGGTCGCCGGGGAGCGCCGGCTGCGGTGCCGGGGGCCGCGACTGCGCCTGTGCCGAGGGCTGTGGCGGGGGCTACGGACGCTGCAGAGTCAGTCTGTCTGGGGCACCGACGCAGCGTCGCAGGCCTGGCAGCATGGGTTTCCGACTCTTCAGATGGAACGGTTGGGGCGGCGCCTGGAACCGCCTCAGCAGTCGGGCTCGTAGAGGTGGTCCACCTGGTATATGAGCGGCGGGAGCAGACCGAACAGCTCCTCCATCACGGCTTCGGGACCGCCGCCTCCCCGGACGAAGGACACCAGCCCAGGGAGGTCCACCTCGCGCACCGACATCAGCACCTCGGGCGCGCGACGGGCGATCTCGTCCAGGCCCCCTGACGTCGTGGGCGGGTACCCGGCCGCCACGACCGCCCCCTCCAGCAGCAGGAGCAGTCGCCGCGTCACTCGCCGGAGCTTTCGGACGTTCAGCTCACCTGCCGCGCGGGCCAGCACGAGCCGGACCAGCCGACCCTGGACGTCCCGCAGCCCGTGCTCTACGTGGAGCCGAAGAGAGGTCGGATCGACCGTGAGTCCATCCAATACATCCGAGCCATGAATCAACCGCCGGCTCGAGATGAGCTCCAGCGTGAGATCGGGGAACGCGTCGGAGCCCCGGAGCAGGTTCATCTCGGCGTCTATCCGGACCGGCATGCCAGCGGCGCGAGCGGTCCTGACCAGCGGTGCCAGCGTATCCAGGAGGTCGAGGCTGAGGGCATCGACCAGCACCAGCAGGCGGGAGTGCTCAGTGCCGAAGGTGTAGATCGCGCGCAGGTGTGCGCCGAGGCGCTCGGCGGCGTCAGCGGTGAAGTCGGCGGGCGGCATCGGGGATCCGGTCAGGGAGGGGAGAGATCATCTCCCGCTCGGGGGCCGCTGTCGAGCCACCCCTTCTGATCGGGGTCGCGTAGCCCGGGGGTGCGCAGCGACGTCGCCCGATGAACAGCGCGTGGTCTCCGAGCGATCGATCAAGTGCGCTCCTCGCCGCCCAGCAGATAGCGGCGAATCATCGACACCAGCTCCGCCTCGAACGCCGGCTCCGTCAGCCGCTCGGGGGCGTCGAACAGGGCCGCGTGGATCACCGCCTCGACCGTGGTGACCAGCAGGTACGCCGCGGTGTCCAGGTCATCGATCAGCAGCTCGTCGCGATGCTCGGCCAGCCAGCCCCGGACCAGCGCGCGGGCCTGCTTCTGGACGTCGGCCATGTGGTCGAGCCCGAGGTGAAGCACCTGCTCCACCAGCGCCTTGTGCAGCGCAGGGTCTCCCTGATGGGCGGCGATCATCCCGTGAACCAGGGCGCGGATGCGTGTGGCGATCGGCGCGTCGGCCGTCTCCAGAGCGGCCTGGCTCAGCAGCTTGAGCATCTCCTCGGCGTGACCACGCGCCACCGCGAGCACAAGCGCGTCCTTGCCTGGGAAGTACTGGTACAGCGAGCCCACGCTCACCCCGGCGGCGCGGGCGATGCGGTTGGTGCTGGTTTTGGCGTAGCCGTCACGGGCCAGAACGCGAGCGGTGGCCTGCACGATGGCGGTGACGGTGGCCCGAGAGCGCGCCTGACGAGGGGTCTTGAGCGGCTGGAGGCTGATCCTGGACGACATGGCTGGACCGGGTACGGATGCGAGTTGAAACCTGAGCGGTGGCTCATATTATATGTGAGCGGGTGCTCATGTTCAAGCACCCACGCTCCAAGCGTCGCAGGCCACGCGTCGCACTCACCAAGCCAGAGTCCTGAGAGCAGCATGACCACCGCCACCCTGACTCAAACCATCTCATCCCTCGCCGGAGAGCTGCCGGAGGCCCCGCTCGTGCCGGGCGGCGGCTTCGCCAACCTGCGGGCGTTCCGCCGAGATCCGCTCCAGGTGATCTGGCGGGCGTTCCGCGCGTGCGGAGACGTCGCGCAGATCCGGGTGGGGCCCAAGCGGCTGTACTTCCTCGCCAGCCCCGATCATGCGCGACACGTGCTGGTCGATCACGTCGACAACTACACCAAGGCCACCCGAGGCCAGCTTCTGCTCAAGCAGATCCTCGGCGACGGGCTCCTCACCAGTGAGGGAGACACCTGGAAGCGCCAGCGGCGCATCGCAAACCCCGCGTTTCAACGCCGGGCCATCGCGGGGTTCGCAGAGACGATGGCGCGCGACACCGCCGCGCTGGCCGACACCTGGGCCTCGGTCTCCGGAGAGATCGACGTCGCCGCCGAGATGAACCGCCTGACGCTTCGCATCGCGGGGGAGACGCTGTTCTCACAGGATGTTCGCGATGCGCCGGTCGGTCAGGCCCTCGACGTCGTGATGGAGGAGTTCCTGCGTCTCGTCACCATGCCGTCGCCCGCGCTGCTGTATCTGCCGACACGACGGAACCGCCGGTACCGCGCGGCCCTCTCCACGTTGGACGACGTGGTGCGCGGCATCATCTCCAAGCGGCGGGAGTCCGGCGCGGAGGCGGAAGACCTCCCCCCCGATCTTCTGCAGCTCTTCATGGCCGCTCGTGATGCAGAGACGGGGGAGGGGATGAGCGACAGCCAGCTCCGCGACGAGGTGCTGACCATGCTGCTGGCCGGTCACGAGACGACCGCGAACGCGCTGGCCTGGACTCTCCACATGCTGTCTCTGCATCCCCAGGTCGCCGATCGCATCGCCGAAGAGGTGACCGCTGTCCTGGGCGACCGCGCGCCCGATGCCGGAGCCGCGCGCAGCCTGCCGTACACCCTGGCCGTCGTGCGGGAGGGGATGCGACTGTTCCCTCCTGCCTGGGTCGAGAGCCGCGCCGCCGTCCGGGACGACGTGATCGACGGATACCGCGTCCCGGCGGGGAGCTTTCTGTTCATCTCGCAGTCGGTGCTGCATCGGCACCCCGGGTACTGGCGCGATCCGGAGGCGTTCCTGCCCGAGCGCTTTCTGGAGCCGGATCCCGGTCGTCCCGGGACGGCCTACATCCCCTTCGGCGCTGGCAAGCGCAAGTGCATCGGCGCCCACTTCGCGTTGATGGAGGCGGTCATCGTCCTCGCCGTGTTGGCGCGTCGTTTCCGGTTCGAGGCGGTGCCGGGGGCCCCTGTAGATGCTGTCGCGTCGGTGACCCTGCGGCCGAAGAGCGGGATCCCGATGGTCCTGCGGCCGCGCTGACCGCGATAAGCGAGGACATGCGCGCGCTCTACGCTCCGGACTCCTACGGCGGTTTCTTCACCGCGCCGGAGGCCTGCCGCCGCGTCTGTGACGCCGTGATGGAGGTCACCGGTCACCCCATGGCCGACGGAGGAGCGGGCACCAGCGCGGCGCTGCGCGCGCAGGGGATCGGCGCTCCGCGCGCGGTCGCGGCCAGGGGGCCGCACGGAGAGGTCCGCGCGGTGACCGTGGTGGATCGGTCCGAGACGACCTTCATCGAGTCCGCGCAGGTGATCGGCCCGGTCACCACAGATCCCATGACGGCCTCCTCCGCTGGGCTCGCCGCTCTGCTCCCCCCCGGGCAGGAGACGCCTGGACGGGAGGTGATCGTGGGGCTGGGCGGGAGCGGCACGGTGGACGGGGGGATCGGTCTGGCGGGCGCGCTCGGTCTGCGCCTGCTCGATCGGAGCGGTGTGGCCCTGCCCCCGACCGTCGCTTCGCTGCGCCACGTCGTCCGCATCACCGGCGAGGTGCCCGCGGTGCAGGTCACGGCGTGGGCAGACGTTCGCACACCCCTGGCCGGCGCCGCGCCGCTGTTCGGCCCTCAGAAGGGCCTGTCTCCCAACCAGGTGGCGATGGTCCGGCACGGCCTGCTGTGCTGGGCAGAGGCGCTCAACCGCTGGCGGATCCGCCGGCGTCGGCGCCCGATCCACCCCGACCTTCGCGGCGGAGGGGCGGCGGGTGGCCTCGGCTTCGGGCTGGCGGCGCTTCTCGACGCCGAGCTGGCGCCGGGGGCCGCGTCGTTCGGCCAGCTCACCGATCTGGAGACCGCGCTGAACCGCTCCAGCCTGGTGATCATCGGGGAAGGCCGCCTCGATCCGCCCTCGTTTCAGGGCAAGGTCGCGGGTGTGGTCACGCGGATGGCGCGCCGACGCAGGATGCCTGTCCTGGCCCTGGTGGGTGCAGCGCGGGCGGTGCCGCCGCCGCCGATCGGGCCCGATCGCGTCATCGTGATCGGAGAAAAGCCCGACCGCGACACTGCGTTCAATCGCGGCGTGCGACGCCTTCGCTCCACGCTGGATGAGCTGGTCACCCCCCGCTCGCCCCGCTGGCGCTGATCGCTGATCCCTGACCACCGATCGGGGTCTGGATCACAGCCGACAGATCGCCGGCCGCTCGGCGTCGCAGTCCAGCGTGGTGCTCGCCCAGGACGCCGGCCGCAGGGCCGGGCAGGTCGCGCCGTCCCCCGGCCCGATCCACCACTCGTGTACTCCGGCCCAGGCCTCGTCTTGCCAGTAGGTGTCGTAGACCACGACGTACCACTCGCCGGTGGTGGAGGGCTGCCCGAGCGCGCCGCCGTGTGCCGCGCATGTGGCGTCGGCCTCCGCCCACGTCATCGGCTCGGCGCACAACAGAAATCGCCCGTCGTCGAATGCGATCTCATCGCAGACATCGCAGCCGGCGTCTTCGTCGGTCCACAGATCGCAGTCGTCGTCTCGGCGGTTGCAGGTCTCGGCGGCGCCGGGATGAATCGTCGCGTCGTTTGGATCGCAGTCGCTGCATGCCCCCCACCCGTCTTCGTCCGCGTCTGAGTCGTCGCCCTGTGCGCAGGCGATCCACCCGTCGAGGAACCCCCGCCGCTGCGCGACGAACGCGCGGAGTCGGTCCACCCCGTCGGTGTGGGACCCTGCCGAGACGGTGGTGTGTGGATCATCCGCGAACGCGTCTGCGATCTGCGCCGACCATGTATCTACCTGTCCCTGCATCGTCTCGACATCATAGCTGTCTGCGGCGGTGCGCAGCGCCTCCAGCCAGCGCGGACCCCACTCCGGGTCGGCGGCCACCGCGTCGAGGTGGGGCTGGGAATTGCTGTCTCGATAGAACTCTGCGGGGCTGGCGAACCACGGCGCGGTGTCGAACGAGTAGTCGAGATCCCAGGGAAGGAACGTGACGCCGTTCGTCGGGTGCTCGTACAGAAAGAAGTTGTGGCTGCAGCACCAGTAGCCGTCGTCCTGCGGGATCACCGCCTCGGCGGCCCACTCCAGCACGTTCGCGGGGAGGTCGGTGTGCGCCTCCTGCCACTCCACGCCCGTCTGGCTCCAGAACTCCTCGATCAGGTAGGGGTTTGCGTTGTCTGCGTTGGCGTCCAGATCGTAGCCGGCCTCCCACAGACCGCCGGTGGCGTTGTCGTCGCCGTAGACACGCTCCAGGAACTCGCGGTCCATGCGCTCGACGTTGGTGTAGAGTCCGTAGTACGCTCCGTTGACGGTCAGCGTCGCGTGGTTGGCGCAGGGCGCGGGCACACCGAGCCTCCGCAGATACGCGTAGGCCAGCCGATCGCGGAGCAGGGAGGGGTGGTACCAGCTCGCGTCGAGGGCCACTGCGCGGAGCCCCAGGAAGCGCGCGTCGTCGTCCCAATGGTCGAAGGCGATCAGGAACTGCATCTTGTCGCCGATCCAGGAGAACCCCGGGTTGCCACGCAGGCGCACCGCCGCCTCCTCTACATGCAGGGCCTCGCCGAGCGGGGTCATCCAGGTGAACGACGCGGGGCGGTACTGTTGGATTCCCGCAGAATAGTCAGACTGGATACCTGCCCACTCGGACTCATCGATATCAAGGTGCAGATCGGCCAGCAGATCCTGCCGATACAGTGTCGGGCAGCCGTCGTCTTCTGCGCTGGGGACGGTCTCCAGAGCCGCCGAGTCGCTGGTCCCCGGATGTGTTGACTCAGCGGGGGCTGTCTTGGGCGACGCGCTGTCCCCGGTCTCCGTCTGCGTGAATGGAACCGTAGCACTGCACGCCAGCAGCCACCCGCCGATCACGGCAGTGATCATAGCAGTGATCATGGCAGGGCTCAGGGCAGGGACAGGTTCAGCCGGAACCACCCCTCGCCGAGCGCGCGGCAGTCGGACGTCCACCAGACCCAGTCTGCGCCGCTGATGGGAGCGCCGCCCCACGGCGACGTATCGGAGCATGGCGCAGGGGTGCTCCATCCCGAGTCATCGAACCCCACGTCTTCCCAGCCGCTGTCGGGCGAGGTGCTGACCAGCCAGGAACCGTCGCCGGTCACGTCGGCCGCGGCGCCGTCGATCCAGACCCCGGCGATGAACCCGGAGATCACCGTGGCGACGTCCCAGGCGTGGACCGCGATGACGTGCTCGCCCGAGCTGAGCGTGGTGGTGACGGTGTCGACGCCCGACCACCCGCTGGCGTTGGGGCCGGTGACATCTACGCCGTCGATGTAGGCCTCCAGGGCGTCGTCGGCGGTGAGCATCAGCTCGATCTCGTAGTCGACCGGGTCGGGCTCGGCGGGCAGCCCGGCGCCGGTGAGCTCGGCGGTGAGATCGCCGCCGCTGTCCTGGGCGACCGCGACGGTGGCGGTGTCGATCGCCTCGTCGAGCGGTGTGTAGCGGACCTCGAACGCCGCGGATTCGCCGGGGGCGAGCGCGTGGGGGAGGATCACGAGATCTCCCCAGCTGTGTATGACGAGCTCGCTCTCGCTCTCGGTGATCAGCTCCAGTCCGGTGACCTCACCGTTGCCGTCGCCTTCGTTGGTCACCGTCAGCTCGACGTAGCCAGCGGCGCCGATGGTCACCGCCCCGAAGTCATGGAAGGGAGGCGCCAGCACCAGAGCGGGCTGCAGGGCCTCGCCGGGCTGCGTGGCTGTGGGTGTCGTCCCGCTCGTTGTGGTCGTCGTCGTGGGTGTGGGCGGGCCGCCGCCCTCGGTGGTCTCTTCGGTCTCGCCGTCGACGGTGAGGGTCTCGCCTTGCAGCTCGTACTCGCTGCAGGAGATGAGAAGGGCGATCAGGGGAATGCGGTGCATCTTGGCTCCGGGGCCCGGACAGTGTATCGGAGAATCGTCGCCTGACGGTCGCGTCGGCCGCGGTGCTGTGGGAGACATCGCGGCTCTTCCGCCCGAGGGGAGCTACGGCCGCGAGGGCTCTGCGGTGACGCGATCGGCGATCTGCTGCAGGCTGGCCCTCTCCAGGCCCCCCAGCTCGATGGCGCGCCCGAGGCGCTCTTCGAGGTGCTCTGCCAGCTCGGCCACCGCCAACGAGTCCAAGCCGAGCTCTGCCAGGGTGGCGTCGGGGCTGAGGCGGTCGCGCGGGGTGTCGGTGAGCTGCTCGATCGCCTCGGTCAGCAGCTCGATACCGGTCGCTGCTTCCGGGGTGATCGCGCGCCGCTCGGGGGCAGGGGGCGCGGAGCGCTCCAGGTAGATCTTCCTGCAGGCGCCACGCATTATCTTGCCGCTCGAGGTCTTCGGCAGGCTGCGCCGGGGCACCCGGAGTAGCGCCTCCACGTTCACCCCCTGGTGCTCCGAGAGGGCGCGCCGGACGGAGTTCCGGAGCGCGTCGAGCTCTGTGCCCTCCAGCTCCGTCGCCATCAGCATCCCCACCACCTCACCGCTCTCGCGCGGCACGCCGAAGGCCGCGAAGCTGCCGGCGCGCGCGGCGGGGTGGGAGCGCTCGGCTTCCCGCTCCAGATCGTGGGGGACCACGTTGCGGCCGCGGAGGATGATGAGCTCCTTCATGCGGCCGGTCACGATCAGATGACCGTTTGCGGTGAAGCCCAGATCGCCTGTGGCGAGCCAGCGCCCCCCCAGGCCCGACAGCGATCGCCCGAAGGCGCGCGCCGTCGCCTCGGGGGCGCCCCAGTAGCCCTGAGCCACATGCGGCCCCCGAAGCCAGATCTCCCCCACCCGGCCGTTGGGAGCTGGCGCGCCGTCCTGGACGATGCACAGCTGCGCAGCGGAGAACCGGCCGGACGCGGCCAGCGGGCGCCCCTCCGGGTGGGGGGCGGCGACTCGACGCTCCAGCATGCCGGGGGAGAAGCGGGCCACCGTGGCGCCGCTCCCGGCGGGCCCGCCTGCCGCCAGGAGGGTTGCTTCGGCGAGGCCATAGGTGGGGAAGAGCGCCTCGGGGCGGAAGCCGCAGGGGGCGAAGACGTCCGAGAAGCGGCGCAGCACGGCGGGGTCCACAGGCTCGGCGCCGTTGAAGGCCACGCGCCAGCGCGACAGGTCGAGGTCTGCGAGGTCTTCGGGGCGCGCACGCTGCGCGCAGAGGCTGTAGGCGAAGTTCGGTCCACCGGAGACGGTGGCACCGGTGGCGGAGATGACGCGCAGCCAGGAGAGGGGACGCCTCAGGAAGTCCAGCGGCGACATGAGGTGGACCGGCACGGCCTGGTTCAGGGCGGTGAGGACGGTCCCGATGAGCCCCATGTCGTGAAAGAGGGGTAGCCACGAGACGCAGATGTCGCCGGGTCGCAGCGCCATGGCGTCGCCGATCATGCGCATGTTCGCGATCAGGTTGCCGTGGCTGATCATCACGCCGCGCGGAGCGCCGGTGGAGCCGGAGGTGTACTGCAGGAACGCCAGCGTCTCGTCGCTCGGGTCGGCGGTCGCGCGATCGTCGTCTTCGGTGAGCTGATCGACCGCCAGCCATGGCTGGCTCGCCAGCGCGGGCGGCAGCTCCGGCAGGGCCTCACGCAGCCCGAGCACGAAGCTCTGGGTGAGCACCACCCCCACCTCGGCGCTGCGGGCGATGGCGGCGAGGCGCGGGAGGGTTCGCTCCAGGCGAGTCGGATCGGGTGGGTAGGCCGGTACCGCGATTACGCCTGCGTACTGGCACCCCAGGAAGGCGTCGATGAATCCGAGTCCGGGTGGAAACAGCAGGAGGGCGCGATCGCCGGGGCGGACGACCTGGCGCAGACCGGCGGCCACCTGACGCGCGCGGAGATGCAGATCGTGAAAGCTGCGCCGTGTGCAGGCGCCGTTGGGCTCGCCCTCATCCAAAAACGAGAAGGCATGCACGCGAGGACGGCGCCAGGCGTGGTGGTGCAGTCGCGCGATGATGCCATCGGGCAGAGTGAAGCTGGAGGGCGGATCCAGAACTTCCAAGGTCAGCTCGAGGTGAGCGGGGCTCAGAGGTGAGCGGGGCTCAGAGGTGAGCGGGGCTCGGAGGTGAGCGGGGCTCGGAGGTGAGCGGGGCTCAAGGGTGAGCGTCTATCCCGCGGATCAGGAGCTGCCCTACGCCCTGGCCAGCCAGGAGCGGATGATGTTCCGCGCTACGGTCATTCGGTAGTCCGCGGTGCTGCGGATGTCGTCGATGGGGGTGATGTCGTCCGCCACGCGATCCGCGGCCGTGGGATCGACCGGCCGGCCCACCAGCGCGGCCTCGACTGACGCGCAGCGCACCGGGGTGGCCGCCACCGAGCCCAGCGCCACTCGCGCCTGTGTCACCACGCCGTCTTCGATGCGCAGCCGACCGCCCAGCACCACCTTGGAGATGGCCTGCGCCAGCCGGGTGCCGACCTTTCGGTAGACCATCACGTCGTTTTCATTCGGGGCAGGCAGGTGGACTGCCGTGAGCAGCTCATCGGGGGCGAGATCGACCTCGCGGTAGCCCAGGAAGAAGTCGCTGGCCGCCACCCTGCGGCTGCCGCGCGCGCTGGTCACCTCGAAGCTGGCGTCCAGCGCCAGCCACAGCGGCAGGGAGTCTCCGGCAGGCGAGGCGTTGACGATGTTGCCGCCCACCGTCCCTCGGTTCTGGATCTGCCGCGCGCCGACGGTGCGGGCGCACTCCACCAGGACGGCCGGGATGTCCGCCCCCTCGCTCGCGGCGATCAGCTCGCTCCAGGTGGTGAGCGCGCCGATGCGCAGCCCGCCGCCTGGATGGTCGCTGCCTGGATGGTCGCTGCCGGTGACGCCCTTCAGCTCCGCGCAGCCCCAGATGTCGATGAACGCCGGGGGATCGATGGCGCCGACCTCGATGAACACCATGACGTCGGTGCCGCCAGCGATCACCATCGCCTCGGGATGGGCTGCGCGCAGGGCCAGCAGTCCTGAGAGATCGGCGGCGCTGTAGACCGGTGCTTGAGAGGTCCTCATCGGGGATCCCCCACCGAGATCACCTCGGGCGGGGGGATCGGATCGGCCGTCGCGGCCACCACGGCATCGATGATGCGCTGGTAGCCGGTGCACCGGCAGAGGTTGCCGGCCAGCGCCTCGCGCACCTCCTCACGACCGGGTGAGGGGTTCTTGTCGAGCAGGTCGGCGGCCATCACGATGAAGCCGGGGGTGCAGATGCCGCACTGCGCGCCGCCGTGCAGCAGGAACGCCTCCTGGATGCGGTGCAGAACGTCGGGCGCGGGCTGTACGCCCTCGACGGTGCGTACGACCCGCCCGGCGACCTGCGCCACGGGGATGAGGCAGGAGTTGACCGCCACGCCGTCGACCAGCACGGTGCAGGCGCCGCACTCGCCCTCGCCGCAGCCCTCCTTGCTGCCGGTCAGCCGCAGATCTTCGCGCAATACGTCGAGCAGGCGGGTCATGGGCGGGGCCGTGACTGAGGCCTCCTGCCCGTTCACGGTGAAGTGGATCTCGCTCATGCTCGCCCCTCCAGCGCTGCGAGGACGCGCTCGGGCGTCATGGGCAGCTGGTCCAGGACCGCGCCGGTCGCCTGCTCGATGGCCTGGGCCACGGCTGCGGCGGGGCCGTCCATGGGGATCTCGCCGACGCCCTTCGCGCCGAACGGCCCTCCGACGTAGGGGACCTCCACCAGGACCGTCACCATCTCCGGGGCGTCGGCCGCGGTGGGGATGATGTAGTTGGTCATCCGGTCGTTGCGCATGCAGCGCTGGTCGTCGAGCACGACCTCCTCGGCGGTGGCGTACCCCAGGGCCTGGATCGAGCCCCCCTCGATCTGCCCGGCGACGACCGCGGGGTTGATGGCCTTCCCCACGTCGGTCGCCGAGACAAAGCGCCGGTACAGCACCTCGCCGGTGTCCGTGTCGACGTCGAGATCGACGACCGCGCAGCTCCAGCCGTAGGTGGGGTAGGCGTCGCCGCGGTAGTTGTCGCCGTCCCAGGTGAGCGATCCGTCGTCGGTGTACTGGTACTCCACGGCCAGCTCTGCGTCGCTGGTGCGGGCCGCCAGGAGGTCGTCGAAGGTCGCGTCCGCTCCTCCACCCGTCTCTGCGCTCACGGCGTCGCGCAGCATGCGCGCGGCCTTCTGCACGCAGCCGCCCACCACCATGCAGGTGCGCGAGGCCACGGTGGGTCCGGAGTCGGGCACGCGGTCGGTGTCGCGTTCGTCCAGGGTGACGCGCGACGGGTCGATGCCCAGCTCCTCGGCGGCGATCTGGATGAAGGTGGTCTCGGAGGCCTGTCCGATGTCGGTGCTGCCGCTCAGAACGCGCACGCGATCGCCCCGCAGCACCATACCCACGCGGCCCTTCAGCCACGCCTCGCCGTTGCCGGTGAAGCCGCAGCCGTGGAAGACCAGCGCCATCCCCCGGCCGCGCTTCCACCCTGCGCCCGAGCCGCCGGGAGGGGGACTGGCGGGGGGGATCTCGGGCCGCGCTGCCTGCAGCGCGGCCTCGAGAACGGGGAAGCCCGCGGTGCCGGCGAGCACCTGCCCGGTGCAGCTCAGGTCGCCGTCGGTCACCAGGTTGCGCCGTCGGACCTCTGCAGGATCGAGCCCCAGCTCCCGCGCGATGCGGTCCATGTGGCGCTCGACGCCGAAGAACGCCTGGGGCGCGCCGAAGCCGCGGAAGGCGCCGTTGGGCGGGGTGTGGGTGGCGACGGCGACGCCGCGCAGGTGGACCTCGTCGCAGCGGTAGGGCCCCGACAGGTGCAGCACGGCCCGCGAGAGCACCACCGGTGTCAGCGTGTTGTACGCCCCGCCATCGACGATGACGTGGGCGTCCCAGCGCCGCAGGATCCCCTCGGGGGTGACGGCGCTGCGCAGCCGGACGACCGCCGGGTGTCGCTTGGTGGTGGCGCGCAGGTCTTCATCGCGCCGGTAGACCATCTTCACCGGCTTTCCGGTGCGCAGCGCGAGCGCCGTGGCGTGCGCGGCGAGCATCGAGGGGTACTCCTCCTTGCCGCCGAAGCCGCCGCCGGTGGCGGCCTGCACCACGTTGATGCGGTCGTGGCCGAGCATGTGCTGGAGGGCCTTGAAGATGTAGAACGGGCACTGCATCGAGCCGATGATCGTGATCCCGCCGTCTTCTCGGGGTACGGCCAGCATGCCCTGCGGCTCGATGTACAGCTGCTCCTGCAGCCCCACGCGGTAGGTGCCCTCGATGACCCGCAGCCCGCGCTTGTCGATGGGGGCCTCCGGCTCGCGATGCACCTCCACCCGCGAGAACACGTTGTTGGCCTCGCCCTCGGAGCTGTAGATGACGGTGTCCGAGCCCTCGGCGGTCTCGAGATCGAACACCGGCGGCAGATCCTCGTAGGTGACGCGCACGTGGCGGGCGGCCGCCAGCGCGCGATCGCGGCTGTCCGCGGCGACGAGGGCGATGGCCTCAGTGGCGTGCCGCACCAGGCCGTCGGCCAGCGCCGGCTGGTCGTTCGTCATCAGGTGGATGACGTTGATCCCGGGGAGATCCGCCGCGGTGAGCAGCGTCACGCCGGACCAGTCGAATTGGGGATCTCGGGTGACGGCAGTGACCCGGGCATGCGCTCGGGCGGAGCGCACCGTGGCGCCGTACAGGCAGCCCTCGGGGCGGATGTCGTCGACGTAGCGGGCCGACCCGGTGACCTTGGCCACCCCGTCGGCGCGGGGGAGGTTCTGTCCGATGACGCGCAGCATCGGCGGAGCATAACAGACCTCTCGCATGGAGAAGCTGCGATACGCTTCCGGCGTTGTCCCCGATGGAGATGAGGAGACCCCATGAAGCCCGGCGACCCCCCTCGACCCCCCGCGCGCCCCCCCGCGCAAGACCCCACCGAGATCCCGTCGTTGCCCGCGACGGATCTGATGGATCTGCCCTCCGCAGAGCCCATGGACATCCTCGGTGACGACTACGAGGACCTGCTGGAGCTCGGGACGAGCGAGATCGAGCCGATCATCCCTGAGCCGCCCGTGCCGGAGCTGGTTCCGATCTCCGAGGAGAACCTCACGCTGGGGCAGCGCCTGGTGGTCTCCGGACTGATCAGCTCCGAGCAGCTCGCGACGGCCCTGCGCTACCAGCGCATCCACGGCGGTCGGCTCGGCTCGCTGCTGGTCTCGCTCAACTTCATCAAGGAGTCGGTGATCGAGGGCCGGCTGGGCCAGCGCATCGGACTCAACGCTTGCGAGATCGACAGCCTGGCGCCCACCCCGAAGGTGCTGGCGATGATCCCCGAGCCGATGATGCGCCGCTACCTGGCCATCCCGCTGCGGACCAACGCAGGTCAGCTCATCGTGGGCATGGTCAACCCCAACGATCAGGTGGGCATCGGTGCGCTGAGCTTCGTCTCGGGTCAGGAGCTGGAGGTCGAGCGCATCTCTGCCTCCACGTTCAAGCGGTTCGTCGAGACGCGCTTCGCCTCGGAGGCGTTCCAGGAGGAGAACGAGTACCTGCGGTCCAATCAGGCCGCCTTCATCACCACCCTCGATCCCGAGGACGAGGAGGACGACGAGGTCGCCTCCGAGGTGGTCGGCCTGGTCGATTTCATCATCGACAACGCCGTGCAGCGACGCGCCAGCGACATCCACATCGAGCCCTACGATACGTTCTTCCGCATCCGCTTCCGCGTGGACGGCACGCTGTACAACTTCATGGCGCCCACCATGGAGCTGTGCCGCCCCCTCGTCTCGCGCCTGAAGGTGCTGGGACGCATGGACATCTCTGAGCGCCGCAAGCCGCAGGACGGCCAGATGCGCACCGAGGTGCGGGGCCAGGAGATCGACTTCCGCATCTCCACGTTGCCTACCGTCTACGGCGAAAAGTGCGTCATCCGGCTGCTGCGCCGCGAGGCCCATCTGGCGGATCTCAGCCGGCTGGGGTTCCGACCCGACCAGTCCGAGGACGTCGCGAAGGCCGCGCGCCTGCTCCAGGGCCTCGTGCTGGTCACCGGTCCCACCGGCAGCGGCAAGACCACCACGCTGCACGCCATCCTCAACTACATCAATGAGCCCGACATCAACATCGTCACGCTCGAAGATCCGGTCGAGGCGATGATCCCGGGCGTCAACCACGTCACCATCCGCGAGAAGGGCGGGGTGAACTTCGCCGACGGCCTGCGCTCGATCCTGCGGCAGGATCCCGACGTCATCTTCATCGGCGAGATGCGCGACGCGGAGGTGGCGAAGATCGCCATCAAGGCTGCGCTCACCGGTCACCTCGTGCTGTCCACGCTGCACACCAACGGCGTGGTCGAGACCTTCAGCCGCCTGATCGACATGGGGCTGGACACCTACCTGCTCGCCTCTTCCATCCAGCTCGTGCTGGCTCAGAGGCTGCTGCGTCGTCTGTGCCGCGACTGCTCCATCCCCGATCCCATCCCCCGCGAGCTGGTGGAGGAGTTCACGCTCACCCGGGAGCAGGTGGCGTCGGCGGTGCATCGCAGCAGCCGCGGCTGCCCGCGCTGCATGAACACCGGGTACCGCGGGCGCGTCGCGGCGTTCGAGTCGCTGCGCCCCTCCGAGGACATCCGACGGATCCTGCGCAAGGGCGGCGACGAGCAGCAGCTCAAGGACGCCACCGGCTCGCTGGTCACGCTGCGCGAGGCGGCCATCGCGCGGGCGCTCGCTGGTGAGACCAGCTTCGAAGAGGTGCGGCGGCTGCTGGGCACGACGTGATCGCTGCGTGGCTCGGCCTGCTCGGCTGCGGCTCCCCCGCGACCGACAGCGCCGGGCCGGAGCCACTGGTTCTGTCTCTGCATTGGGTCCAAGCCCACGACGACGAGAGCTGGGAGCAGGCGCGAGCGGGTCTGGCGTGGAACCTCTCGCTGCTGGGCGTCTCGCTGCCGGACGACGGGAGCTGGGCGCAGGTGGCAGAAGACCAGGTGGCAGAAGAGCAGGCGGAGGGGACCGTCCACTTGACCCTGGACCTGTCGGGGGCGTCGCTCACGGGCGGCGACGCCTGGCTGGCGGCGCTGGCGCCGATGCGAGAACATGCAGAGACGGTGGGGAGCGTCGATGTCGGGCGGTTCCTGATGCGCACGCAGTTCGCGCCGTGGACCTACCTGGCGATCTCCGAGGCCTGTCCCACGCGGGCGGGCTTCGAGGCGCGGGTGATGACCGGCGAGCTGGGCTCCTTCGCGGTGACCGACTCGCTGCTCACCGCCGGGCATCGGCAGCTCGTGTTTCCGCGGGCGCCCGGCGCGTGGTCCGAGGTGGCCTTCCTTGCGATGGAAGGCGAGGGCTCTCTGGTGGACGACACGTTCGAGGTGCTGGAGGTCGAGACGGTCGATATCCTGCCCACCGGTCAGTCGCGCTTCGCTGTCTACGGACTGGACGGCGCGCTCCGACCGGCGTCCGATCCGGAGCTGAGCCCCGCAGGGCAGCCCGGCCGCTGCATGTGGTGTCACGAGGAGACCCTCCAGGGCGTCCTCGACGACAACACACCGGTGGCGGGAAACCTCACGGTCGAGGAGTTCCGCGTTGCGTTGGACGACGCGCAGGTGCTGATCGACGCGGAGCGGCTGGCGCAGGTCGAGCTGCAGGAGTCCGAGGCCCACACGTGGGGGGAGCGGCTGGCGCAGGGGTTCCTGCGTCCGAGCGCCGATCGGCTGGCGCGAGAGTGGGGAGTGAGCACGGACGAGGTGGCGATGCAGGCGGAGGCGCTGGGGCTGACTCGGGAGACAGATCCGGAGTATCCGCAGCTCGGCGAGCTGTACTCGCGGGAGGAGATCGATCCACATATGGGAGATGTGCTGGAGATTCTGTATGATCCGCGTGAGCTGGATCCCGACGTGGAGCTGTGGGACGTGGAGATGCAGGGGTGGCTGACGGTTTGCCCGGAGTGAGGCCGCGTGCAGAGCCGCAGGATTCACAGGGTTGGAGCTCACGTGAAACCGTGGACACGGGGGTCGTGAAATCGAGGAGCGCGAAACCGCGGACTCGCGGACCGGCGAGATCGTGGGATCGCTCTCACGAGGACTCGTGTCCGCGGGGGTCCTCGCCGGCGCAGAGAGGCAGCGGCGTCGATCCATGAACGCTCGGCGCCGCGATCCCGCGACTGTGCGCTGGTCAAGTTGATGAGCCGCATCCACCTCGTCGTCTCGACAGCCCTCCTCGTACTCTGGCTCCTCTTGTGTTGGCGCGTGGGCCCCCCGACCGGAGACTTCGCCAACTACTACACAGCCGCGGCGCTGGTGGTCGAGGGCGCGGACCCCACCCTACTCTACGACTACCGCTGGTTCACCGCGCAGGCCGATCGCCTGGGCTTCCCCGATCAGCTCGTGGGGTTCGCCGTCCTCACCCCGCCCAGCGCGCTGCTGGCCCTGCCGCTCGTTCCTTTGGGCCCCGAGATCGCGGCGAACGTCTGGTGGATCATCCAGGCGCTGCTGGGTTGGGCCCTGGCCGCTGTCGCCGCGCGCACGATCGGCCGCCCGCTGTGGGCCGGTCTCCTCCCCCTCCTGCTGCTGTGGCCGGCGCTGGATAGCCATCTTTCGCAGGGGCAATTCCATCTGGTCGCTGTGTCGGCGTTGGCCGGGGCCGCGCTGGCGCTGCGCCGCGCGCGTGACGGGCTGGCCGGCGTGGGCGTCGGCCTGGCGGTGGGGCTGAAGGTGCATGCCTGGCCGCTGCTGGCTGGAGCGCTTCTGCTGGGGAGGTGGCGGCTGGCGGGTGCTGGGTTTGGCACGCTGCTGGTCGGGGGGCTGGTGAGCGTGGCGGTGCTGGGCTGGCCCGTACACCGCCTGTACCTGGAGACCATCGGTCCGGCCGCGGCGAGTGGCATGTTCATCGACCCGTGGCACCCGGCCTTCGGCAGCCTGGGCCACGCGATCCGCCGGGCGTTGCTGCCGCACCCGGGGCTCAACCCCGCGCTGATCGGCGCCGGCTGGCCCGTTCTGGCGGCGGCTGCGCCCCGGCTGGTGGAGGCGCTGGCTGTCACAGGGGTGCTCGCGCTGGTCCTGCGGCGGGGAGGCCGCTCCGGCGCGGCGCTGGCTGCGCTGTCCACGGTGGCGCTGATCACCGGGCCGCTGATGGCCCGCTACCACCTGGTTCTGCTCGCTCCGGCGATGGCCTGGGCGGCTGACGACGCCGCGCGGGCTGGACATCGGGGTCGGGCGGCGGCGCTCCTCCTCCTGCCGGCGCTGGCGGCCGGCGCCCCCGTCGAGCTGGGGGGAGGGTGGTCACTTGCGCGGTTTGCGCTGCTGTGTCTGTGGCTGATCGCCGCGCTGTGGACGCTGCCCGCTCCGGAGGGGCCGCGGCCGTGGCGACGCTGGGGAGCGCTGGCTGCGCTTGTATTGGGCCTGACGCGTTCGCCGCAGCTCCCGGGGTCGGACGCCGCGACCCCGATAGACGGGCCCGGCTTTCCGCTGATCGCCGCCGATCTGCTGCGCACGGACGACGGCAGCCTGTGGTTCTCCGGGCTGAGCGCCGACCGGGGCGGGCTCCATGGCTTGGGTTGGATCGGCTTTCGGCTGCGCCCGGGTGCGGACACACCGGAGCGGGTGGCGGGCGGGGGACACCGATGGTCGCCGGTGGCGACGGGGCCAGACACAGTGACGTGGACCGAACGGCCGATGCCCACCGAGTCGGCAGCGCTGGACGGGCAGGTGGTGGCCCGCGATGGCGACGTAAGCACCGTCTGATACCCAGCCGCTGCGATCCCGTAGCCGTGTGACAT
>CAYXGP010000123.1:0-24510 GCA_964464515.1 uncultured Enterobacterales bacterium | reverse complement strand
GCGCGTCCTTACTGGGGGAGAGACAGATTCTCTCCCCCCGATCCGGTCGAGACACACGGCCCCGGGGTGGATGGCCTCCCCCTCTTTTCGCCGTTTGATGAACAAGGGGGCCGCCCACAGGCCCGGACTGCTCTCGCAGCCCGGAGGTGCTGCCCCTGAACTGTCCGCGAATTCGGGCCGTTTTGACCGGTGCCGACGCCGGCTACCCCCGCGCTCTGGGCCCGACAGATTCATGGTGAGGCGTAGGTCCCCTGGAAGGAAGGCGGTATCAGCGCCGCCATTCCATGCGCACATCGGGTTCACGCTCCTCATTCGTGGTCCCATCGGTCTGCTCGACCTCCTTGAATCCATACCTTGCGTAGAACCGTCGCGCTCCAACATTTCGCTGAAACGTCCATAGCTGAAGCTGCGTGCAGTCCGCTTCAGCCTTCGCCAACAGCCGCTGTCCAATCCCGTGACTCCTCAGGTCCACGTAGAGGTGGTGAAGGCATGTCTCGTCGTAAGCGATGAACCCCACCAGACGGTCGCGGCGCTCGGCCAACCACACTGACTGTTGAGCGAGGACCACCTTGTTGAAGTACGCGCGATCTTCTTCCGGTGTGTGCGTGACCGGCAGGTAGGGAAGCGCCTCCCGGCGCACTCGGGCGAACAACGTGGAGACCTCCGTTGCATCGGCCAGGGTCGCACGGCGGAGCGCGATCGTGCCCGGGGTGTCAGCAAACAGAATGCGCAGGTCACCGGCCAGGTCTCGCCGCCAGCTTGGTACGTCGTGGCCGCCCGCATACTCGGCGTAGGAGACCATGAAGCCCCGGTCGCGCAGCCCATCACGCATGTTGCGGCAGCCTTCAACCTGCGAGATGCGCTGGATAAGCCCATGTCCGTGGTCAACGTCGGTGCAGGTCTCCCGGTCACCGACCGTCAGCCTGAATCGAGTGCTGCCCGCTGGGAAGGATGAGAGCTCCCTGGCGAGGCGACCGTCCCCCCACCAGAACGACCCCGAGAGGCTCAACACGCGCTGGAAACGAGCAGGTGCACTCAACGCGATGTAGACCGCTCCCAGTCCAGTGAGGCTGAGCCCGGCCAGCGCCCGACCGGTGGGCGCCACGCCCACCCAGCTCTCAATCTGAGGGACAAGCTCATCGCAGACCGCTCTGGCAAACACCCGACTACAGAAGTTCTCCGGCCAACGGACCTCGCGTTCCCGGGCCGCCACATAGGCCACCCAGCATGGGGGTAATGCACCAGACTCCTGTAGCGCCCGCACCGTAGCCGGCGCCTCGAGGTGGGTGAGGAAGTACTCGCCATCAAGGAACAGCAAGAGCTCGGCCGGCCCAGGGGTGGCAGGCTCCTGAAGCCAGATGTTCCGTTCGTTACCCAGGGCCTCGCTGACATACCGGCGTTGGCGGAATGCGAGCGGTTCCATGTAGTCACTGCGTGATGTGCGGGGTCGTGAGGCTATAACGGATGATGGCTGGCGCCGTGCTCTCCACTTCGCCCGCAAATCCAACTCCAGTCATCCCGACAGAGCGCTGTGGAGCCCGGCGGCGGCGCCTTCCTGCAGCGCCGCGTCGGCGGTGTGTGACCTGCGTCGAACAGGACCTGCCCGGCGTGAAGGTCGCCATGCACCACCCGCCCTTCCGCGGCGCGCTCATCAGGTGGCGGCAGCATGGCCGCAGCGGCGCAACGGCGTCTCTGCGAGCTGCGCGGCGCGTCCACCGGTAGGCCGCCCCGCCACGCGTCTGCCATTCGTCTCCACCTCCCGCAACGGATCGCCACAGGGTAGTAACGACGCCGCGCCTCGGTCCAGCGAGCGGGCCCCTCCTACCCGGAGCAGGTCTGTGCCATCGCTCTCGTCGCGCACTCCGAAGCTCGATTAAGCTCCCTCGATGCTCCCCCTTCTGCTGCTCCCCTTCGCTCACGGCGCCCCGACCTGGACCGATTCAGAGCGCCAGACCGCCATCGCAGAAGGCGCCGCCGTGATGGAGCGCCACCAGTGCCATCGCTGCCACGAGATCGACGATCTGCCAGCGGCCACCCGCCCGCTCGACTGCCGCAGCTGTCACGTCTTCATCGACTCGCTCACCCCCGACGATCCCCGCTACCAGAGGATCGCCACCAGGTACGGTGAAGAGATCCTGCTGCGGTACCAGCATAAGATCGAGCACCTGAAGGAGACCCCCGATCTCACCCTGCTCGGCGCGCGCCTGAGGGCAGACTGGATCGCCGACTACCTCGCCAATCCGCTCGATCTGCGCCCGGCTCTCGAATCCTCGATGATCCGCACCAACCTGGAGCCGAAGGAGCGCCAGCAGATCGCCCGCTACTTCGCCGCGATGGCCGAGGCCCCCGATCCGGCCGCTTCCAGCTCTCCTCCAGGGGGTGCAGCTCCGACCAGCGCAGATCCTGCCAGCACAGATCCTGCCAAAGCAGCGCGAGGAGAGCAGCTCTACCGCGAGCGCGCGTGCGCCGCCTGCCATGCCTTCGGCGGCCGTGACTTCGGCGTCCCCCCACCCGCCGTGCCCCTGGCCCCCAACCTGCGCTTCGTGCGCGACCGCATGGACCCCGACGTGGTGGTCGCCTGGCTCCTTGATCCCCGCAAGGTCCAGCCCAACGCCACGATGCCGCCGCTGGGCCTCTCCCAGCAGGACGCCGAGGCCATCACCGCGTTCCTGTTCCATGCCGATCCCGAGCTGGGCCCCGTCCCCGAGCCCGAGGTCTCGGTGCGCCTGCTCGATCGCCCCGTCCCCTACGCGGAGATGAAGGAAGAGGTCCTCGGCCATATCTGCGTCCACTGCCACATGAACGACCACGAGAAGGATCCGGGACCGGGCAACCTGGGCGGCCTCGGCTACCCGGGTGTGGGCCTGGCGATGCGCTCCTACGACACCCTGATCCTCGGCGCGGTGGGCCCCGACGGGCAGCGCTACTCCGTGCTGGAACCCCGCCCCGGCCAGAAGTACAGCCCGCTGATCGAGAGCATGCTGCGCCGCTACGACGAGGCGGCCCGCGATCAGGTGGCTCCCGGCGCCGACCACCCTCGCCCTCCCTACGGAGAGCCCCCGGGCATGCCACTGGGTCTGCCCGCGATGACGCAGGAGCAGATCGCCATCCTGCACACCTGGATCTCCCAGGGCTGCCGCGGGCCCACGGCCGCCAGCGGGATGGCGGGGATCACCGACGGCTTCCTGGTCCCCGAAGGCCCGGGTGACGACAACCAGGGCTGCCACCTGCGAGAAGCCCCCGAAAGATCGCCGGCGCGATGACCCTCGGCACGCTGCTGGGGATCCCCGAGGGTCACGAGGGGCGCGCGCTGCGCCTGATCGCGCTCGTCTTCGTCGTCTCTGCGGCGTTCTCCCTGCTCAAGTCGGCCCAGGCCGGCATCTTCCTGGCCGCCTACCCGGTCCGCTTTCTGCCCTGGGCGTTCGCGGCCTCGGCGGTGGGGCTGGCCCTGCTCTCTGCAGGAAACGTGGCGCTGGGCGCGCGGCTGGGACCGGTTCGCTTGACCTCGCTCACTCTCCTGGGCAGCGCGGCGGCGATGGGGACCCTGTGGCTGCTCCTGCTCACGCAGGTTCCTGCCGTCCCCTTCCTCGTGTATGTGACCATCGAGATCTGCATCGGGCTGTCGCTCATCGGGCTCTGGTCGGTGGTCAGCGAGGGCACCAACACCCGCTCGGCGAAGCGCCTGCTCCCCCTGGCGGGGGTGGGGGCCAGCGCCGCGTATGCCCTGGGCGGGGTGGCGGTCCCTGCGCTGGTTCCCCTCACCGGAGAGCGCGGCCTCCTGTTGCTGGCGCCGGCGCTGCTGCTCCTGGGTCGCCTGGTGATCCGCTGGCTGGTGAAGCGCGATCTGGGCCGAGCCACCCGCGGAAAGACCACCGTCTCCCCCCTCGAGGGCTGGCGCCAGGGACTGGCCTTCGTGGTCGAGACCCCCCTGATGCGCCTGGTGGCGAGCCTCACGCTGCTCCTGCTGGTCAGCGAGCAGCTCATGGATCTCCTGCTGATGAGCGAGGCCCGCGCGGCCCTGGGCAGCGGCGAGCGCATCGCGTCGTTCTTCGGACTCTTCTACGGGCTGACCAGCGCCCTGAGCCTGGGCTTTCAGCTCCTCCTGAGCGGGCGCCTGATGGAGCGGATGGGCACCACCCGCGTCCTGGCGGTCGCGCCGGGGTTCGCCTTCTTGCTGGCGCTCGCGGTGCTCCTGGCCCCCGGGCTGGCGACCGCCGTGCTCCTGCGCGGCGGCTACCGGGTGCTCAAGCAGGCCCTGTGGTCCGCCTCGCTGGTGCAGATCCAGACCCCGCTGCCCGTGCTGCGCCGCGCCCAGGCCCGCTCCCTGATCCGGGGGATCATCGGCCCTGCAGGCTACGCGACCTGCGCGCTCGTCCTGGCGCTCCTGCCCGGAGCGCTCTCCCCCCGCTGGCTGGGCGCGGCGCTCCTGTTGTGTACCGGGACCCTGGTGGTGTTGGTGGTCACCCGCCTGCGACCGGCCTACCGGCGGGTGCTGCAAGAGAGCATCGACGCGCGGCGGCTGGTGCTCAGCGCTCCGGGCGCCGCGCCGCAGGTCGACACCAGCGCCATGCAGCTCCTGAGCCGCGATCTCGACTCCGACAACACCGGCCGTGCCCGGCTCGCGGTGGAGCTGCTGGGGGACGCCGCAGACACCGCTGCTTGTGAGTCCCTGGTCGTCGCCACCGAGCACCGCTCGGGTCGGGTGCGCGCGAGCGCCCTCAAGCAGCTCGTTCGGTTGGGCCGCGCGCCCTCCCGCCTCGCGAGCCGCCTGCTCACGCGGGATCCCGCCGTGGAGGTTCGCCGCACCTGCGCCCGCACCCTGCTCCAGGCCCGCCGCCCCGCGACGCGGCCAGCTCTGCTGCTCGGCGCCACCGACGTGGATCCCGAGGTCCGGGCCTGGTGCCAGCTCGCCCTGATCGAGCTGGACGGCGGCGGAGATCTCCGCCCGCTGCTGACAGACAGCTCCTCGTCGATGCGCGCTGCAGCGCTCAGCGTCATCGGCGCCGACACGCCCCCCGAGCTCATCCGGCCGCTGCTGGACGATCACTTCCCCGCCGTGCGCACAGCGGCGATCGCGGCGATCGTGCGCCTCTCCTCCACCGAGCTGGCGCCAGATCTGCTGAGAGCCAGCGCCAACCCCCGCCTCATCCCCGCCCTCACGGCCAGCCTGCCCCGCTGCAGCGAGGAGATGATCGAGGCCCTGGTCGGGCAGCTCGCCCGGATCCCCGCCCGCGCCCTGCGCAACCTCGCCATCGCCATCACCCACGCGAGAGGGCGACCGCCAGCGCTGCTGATGCGCCTGCTCACCCACCCCCACGAGGGGGTCCGCGAGGAGATCACCCGGGCTCTGTGCCGCGCCCTGCGCACGCCCCGACTCAGCTTCCGCCTGACCGCTGTCTCGCCGCAGATCGCCGCAGAGATCACCGCGGAGATCCAGCGCGCGTGGCAGCTGGTGGCCTTGCTCGGCGGACTCGCCCACGACGACGGGCAGCCCGACTGGATCATCGATCCACCGTTCGACCGGCTGGCCCTGGAGATCGACCTGCGCTTCGCCACCATCACCCGCCGCCTCCTCTGTCTGCTGGCCCTGTCGGGAGTACGCGATCTGATCGGCGCCCTGGAGATGGGGCTGCGACCTCGGGGAGTGCGGGGCTACCACATCAAGGTCGCGGAGCTGCTCGACGTAGCGCTGAGTCGCAGGCGGTCGCGCGCGATCGTCCCGCTGTTCACCCCCTCCACGCTGCGCGAGCGGTTCGCCGCTGGCCGCGCGCTGGACCGCATCCACATTGAGCCGTTCAACGATCCCCTGGCCTGTCTCGTCGACCTCCGCGACGTACACCTGCTGCGATGCGCCATGGTGATCTACGGTCAACGCTTCGCAGAGCGTTACCCCGAAGCCTGGGAGCCGGACATGATCCCATTCTACCAGCGCATGATGTTTCTGCGCAGCGTCCCCCTGTTCTCCTCGCTCGCTGGCGACGATCTGCGGTCCCTGGCCGCAGTGCTGGATGAAGAGAGCTTCTCTGCCGGGACGACCATCCTCGCCAAGGGAGATCCGGGAGACGACCTCTACCTCATCGTCCGGGGGCAGGTGAAGATCTGCGACGGAGACATGGAGCTGGCGCTGCTCGGCGATCAGGAGTTCTTCGGTGAGCTCTCGGTGCTCGACCACCAGCCGCGCGCCGCCGACGCGATCACAACCCAAGACAGCGAGCTGCTGCGACTGCGGGGCGCTGATCTGGGAGAGCTGATGACCAACCGACCGGCGATCGGAGAAGAGATCACGGTGGTGCTCGCGGGTCGTCTGCGCACGACTCTTCAGAAACTACGCGGCGCGCAGTCTGCTCAGCAGGCGTCAAGATGACTGCGGTTCAAGATGACTGCGGTTCAAGATGACTGCGGTTCAAGATGACTGCGGTTCAAGATGACTGCGGACGCCACTCCTCCCGCAGCAGCCCATAGAAGGCCATGTCTCGCCAGTCACCTCGCAGACGGTTCCGTCGGCGCAGTATCCCCTCGAACTGAAAGCCAACCCTGGCGAGCACCCGCCGCTCGATCGCGTTCTCGACATCCGTAATCGCCTCCAACTTGGCGAGATCGGCGTGAGCGCCGAAGAGCCAGTCCACAATGCAGCGATGGGCGGCGGTGCCGATTCCCCTCCCCCGCCACGCGGGCTCCCCGATCATGATCCCGATGAGCCCGACCCAGTCGTCCATCGGATGCCGGATCCAGGTCGCTGTGCCGACAGATACAGCACCGGCCATCACGATCCACCTGCCCCGCTGAGTTGGATCGCTCGGCTGTTCGACCCAGCGTTCGAGCAGCGCCTCCCGGGAAGAGCGCCCCGGCTCGTCCCATGCACCGGTTGAAGCGTCGGAGTTGTCCCAGCCATGGAGCTGCTCGACGTCGGCGGCGGTCGCCGCGCGGAGCGTCACCTCCAGGACGGCTCCGGGCCTATCCTTCATGGACCACCTCCAGTCCCTGGTCGGCAAAGATCTGCTCGCAGCGTGCCACCGCGGCCCCCGTCATCCACGCTCGCTCGATCTCGACCCGCGGGGCTACGCCGACACGCGCCAGCTTCTCCGGCCACAGCGGGTTGTACTCCATGAGCTGGACCCGACGCGCGCCGGCCGCAGTCAGCATCCGGGCCAGCGCAGAGAGGTTTTCATCGGTGTCGGTGATGCCCGGGATCAGCGGCACCCGCGGCAGCACCCGCGCGCCGCCCGCCCGCTCCAGCGACAGCAGCCGCTCCAGGTTTCTGTGGATGCCACGGTTGGAGGCGCCGCACCAGCGACGGTGCGCGGCGTCGTCGGCGATCTTCAGGTCGAAGTGGATCGCAGCGAGGTGGGGATGGACCAGGGCCTCGAACCGCTCCAGTCCGAAGGTCCCGCAGGTCTGTAGCAGCACGGAGACGTCTGCTGCGCGCAGGGCAGAGACCAGCAGCGCCAGCCAGTCCAGGTCGCCGGTCGGCTCCCCGCCCGAGATCGTGACGCCCCCGCCGGAGGCCTGAAAGAAGGGCCGATCCCGGATCACCCGCGCGACCAGCTCGTCGATCCCGGTCTCTTCACCGACCCGACTCAGCGCACCGGAGGGACACGCGGGCAGGCAGGAGAAGCAGCCGCTGCAGCGATCGCGATCGACCCGGTCCCGCCCGGGGAGCAGCGCCTCGTCGGGACACACCCGCAGGCACCGCCCGCACCCCAGGCACGCGGAAGCGTCCCAGGACAGCTCCGCCTCTCGCCGCAAGCTCTCGGGGTTGTGACACCAGGCGCAGGAGAGCGCGCAGCCCTTGAGGAAGATCACGGTCCGGATCCCCGGGCCGTCGTCCAGCGCGTTCTCCTTGATCTCCAGGAGCAGCGTCACAGCACGAACTCGGCCCGCTCGATCAGCTCCAGCTGCACCTCTCGACTCAGCGTCACGAAATAGGCGTTGTATCCGGAGATCCGCACCAGCAGTCCGCGATGGTCCTCGGGGTGGGCCATCGCCGCGCGTAGCGTCTCGGCGGTCACCACGTTGAATTGGATCTGCATCCCCCCCATCTCGAAGTAGGTCTGAACGTAGGCCCGCATGCGCGCCGCCGTCTGCGCGCAGGTGTCCCTGGCGGACGGCACCAGCTTGACGTTGAACGCCATGTTGTTGTCCATGCTCGTGGGGTCCAGCTCAGCGACGTCCCGCAGGTTGTTGAGGAAGCTCTTCGAGGCCGCGGGGTGCGGCGTCAGCCCCGGCGTAAAGGCCTTGCCAGCGCGGCGCCCCGACGGCAGCGCCCCTGACAGGTTCCCGTAGGCGACGTGCTGAGACATCGACCAGAACCCCGCTGTGTAGGGTCCGCCGCGGGAGTTGGTGTGGGCCGCCCAGGCCGCATGTACCGTCCGGGCCACGCGATTCGCCATCTCAACAGCCCGCGGACAGCCCGATCCGAAGCGGCGCACCCTGCGCCCGATCAGCGCCGCCAGCTCGGGTGCCTCCAGGAAGTCCCGGGCGATGGCGCGCCCCAACTCCGCGAGACCCACGCTCCCCTCCTCGAAGACAAGCTGGCGGATCGCCAGCAGCGAGTCCGTCACGTCCGCCAGGCCGATGTTCGAGGTCCCCGAGGTGTTCACCCGGGCGCCGCCGCGGGTGACGTCCCGGCCGCGCTGTGCGGGACCGCGCATCAGCGCGCTCAGCAGGGGGGTGGGCCGGTGCTGGGCGTGGACCTGCGCCAGCAGCTCGTTCAGTTCCACGGCCTGCGCGATCAGGTGGCGCTGCTGCGTGGCCCAGGCATCGAAGACCTGCTCGAAGTCCGCAAAATCCTCCAAGCGACCGGTACGCGGCCCGACCTGCTCGGCGATGAGCGGGTGCCAGCCGTCGTGCAGCGCCATCTCCAGCCCGGCCACGAGGTTCATCAGCACGGAGCCCGTGTGGCCCATGTGCTCGCCGCTGATAGAGGGCTCCACGCAGCCGGTCGCCGACCAGTCTCGGAGCTGCTCCTCGCTGTAGCCGTGGGGCCGCAGCGCAGCGAAGATCGCCGCGTCGTTGTGCATAGACGGCGTACCCGCAGTGAGCACGTTCACCTCGCACAGACGCTCCAGGTACGACCGGCTGTTCTTCCCCGGGGCGAAGCGGGCGTTCACGTTCACGTCGCGCGGACTCAGCAGCTCGGTGACCTTCAGCAGCACATAGGTCATGTCATTGACCGCGTCGTCGCCGGCGCGGGTCACGCCGCCCAGGGTCAGCGCCTGGTTCGAGGAGGCGCCGCCGAACAGGTGGTTGGCGATGTCGGGCGTGAGCGGAAAGTGATCGGCGCAGCGCAGAAAGAAGCACCCGGCCAGTTCGATGGCCTTCTCTATGTAGCGGGCGCGCTCCTCAGCCCCCTGCAGAGACGCCATGTCGCGTTCGAAGAAGGGCTGCAGGAGCTGGTCCAGCCGCCCCAGCGACAGACCCGTGTCGGCGTTCTCGTTGTGCAACGCAAGCCAGGCGATCCAGATCGACGTGAAGGCCTCCAGCAGCGAGCCCGCGGGCTCCCGAGGCACGCGGAGACAGGCCGACGCCATCTCCTCCAGCTCCACGCGACGCCGCGGGCAGCTCTCTTTGCGCGCCTGCTCCGCCGCCTGCGCGGCCAGGTGCGCGGCGTAGGTCTCGACCCCTTCCAGGCAGCGAATCATCGCCGTCCAGGTGGTGCGCGCCTCGTCGTCGCCGCCGTCAGCAAGCCGCGCGCGCAGCGTCGCGTTGAGCCCGCCCGTGCCCTTCGTCAGCACCGACTCGAGGTCGGGAACCGTGTGGGAGATGCCCACCGACTTCCACACGAAGTACGCCACCCAGCGCTCGCCGAGCTGCAGGCAGGCGGGATCGTCGTGGGCGATGCGAACCCGCTCGCGGAAGGTGCGCGTCATCCAGTACGGGAAGATGTCGTGGTGCAGCCGCTCGCGAGTCGACGGGCTCAGATCGAAGGGGATCAGGAAGCGATCGCCGATGCTGTCCAGCTCTCCCCAGATCATCGTGCCCTGGGCGTCGGGGAAGACCGCGCTCCCGGTCAGCGGGATCTTCGTGGTGGTGCCCGGCAGCAGATCACCGCGGCGGATCACCGGCGCCTTCTCGGCCATCAGGTGCGCGAAGACGAGCCCCTGCCGTTCGACGGGATCCCAGGGCGTGCCGTCGGCGGTGGTCTCGAAGCCGTGGCGGCGGTGCCAGTCGGTCAGGCAAGCCGCGCGCTCCGCGCAGACCTCCGCGCGGGCGGTCAGGTGCTGCTCCAGGAAGTCCCGCAGCCGCGGAAAGCTCTCCAGCCCGTAGTCCGAGAGGTAGGGGTCCTCCAGCCACCGCACGCCGGGCTCGTGGGAGGTGGCCCGGAGCCGCCCTGACGTACCCCCGAGCCCCGCGCTCCGACCGGTCGTCGGCGCTGCGGGTCCGCCCTGCCCTCGCCAGCGCCGCTCCTCCTCACAGGACCGCGCGATCAGCCGCTGGTGGTGACGACCGAGCACCGCGGTCATCAGGTAGGTGAACAGCTGCAGGGTCGACCAGCTGCCGACAGGCCGCAGGCGGTTGTGCAGGATCAGGTTCATCACCTCCTGGGGCGGTGATGAGAGCATCACCCACAGGGCCTCATCGTCTGTGAATCGCAGCGTCACGTCCACGTCGTCGGGCGCTCCAGAGGCGACCTGACCGCGGCCGGCGGTGAAGCGGATCGACCGCGCCACGGTGCCCGTCTCGGTGCACAGACCGACGCCGAAGTCCAGCCAGCCGTCCCGGCTCCGCAGCAGCTTGCGAAGCGCCGGCCGCGACCCGATCTGCAGGGCCATCAACCGCAGCAGGCCGTGCAGCGCGATGTCCAGCCGCGGACCGCGCAGCCAGTGATGGAGCGAACTCGACAGGTGGTCGGTGAGGACGGACATGGGGCTCCCGGCACATCTACCAGTATGCCCTACGCCGGTCTCTCACAATACGGTCCCCCTCCGTTATGTTGGCGCGCGATGAAGACGCGGGTCGCGGCAGTGCAGATGGAAGGGCGGGTGGCAGACCTGCGCTTCAACCTCGATCAGGTGAGCCGCCTGCTGGACGCCGCGATCGAGAGCGGCGCGACGGTGATCGCGATCCCCGAGTTCTTTACGACGCCCATCATCTACGATCCCCGCCTGTTTGCGTGCGCGCTGCCGCCGGAGAATCCCGCGATCGAGCTGCTGCGATCGAAGTCCCGGAGACACGGCGTGTACATCGGCGGCTCCTACCTCGAGATGCGCGACGGGGATGTCTACAACACCTACGTCTTCGTCGAACCCGACGGCACGGTACACCGGCACGACAAAGACATCCCCACGATGGTCGAGGGCGCTTTCTACATCGGCGGCACCGACCCGGGGCGGATGGAGACCAGCCTGTGTTCGGTCGGCGCCGCGGTGTGTTGGGAGATGGTTCGAACGCAGACCGTGCAGCGGCTACGGGGTCAGGTCGATCTCTTGATGACGGGCAGCCACTGGTGGAGCGATCCCGGATGGAGACTCCCCAGCAGGTTGGTGTTCGCAGAGAACAAACGCAACCGACGGCTGCTGCAGGAGACGCCCGGCCGCTTCGCCGAGCTGATCGGAGCCCCGACTCTGCATGCGGGCCATGTCGGTGTCTTGAGCGGACGCTTCCTGACCATCCCGAAGACACGGCTCACGGTCGCCGCCCGCACCAGGCTACTCGGCGAGACGCAGATCATCGATGGCGACGGCACGATGGTGGCACGGTTGAGGGCGGAGGACGGCCCAGGCGTGGTCACGGGAGACATCACGCTGGGACGTCGCACCGGGGACCTTCCCCCTGTGCCGCAGCGCTTCTGGATCCCAGAGCTCGGCGGTCTCGTTCGGTTGCTCTGGCACCACCAGAACGCATGCGGCAGGGGCGCGTATCGCTGGGCAAAGCGTACCGGACGCCTCGCGTGTCTACGCCCTGCGGGCAGGTGTGACCGGTGAGAGAGACTCCGCCTCGGGGAAGAGAACATCGCCAGCGCTGTGACTGGCAATTCGGAGTCAACGTTCGGGACTCGGTTGGGGAATACTGACCCCGTGATGTGAAGGGATCTCGAGCTGGAGGGCTGGGGCTGGGCTGGGCTGGGGCCCCAGCCCCTTGGCCTGGGCAATCGGATAGCATCTCGTGATGCGGAAGAAACTCCCGGCACTGCTTGGGCTGGCCTTGCTTGGCCTGTCCATGATCGCTGCCCCGTCTCTGCTCGACGCAGAGGATCGCACCCTGGCCGAGGCCCGACAGGAGGCCAGGGGCACATACCTGGAGCTGCCTCAGGGCAGCGTGCATTACCAGCTTGCCGGCGATCCGGCCGGGGGTACGGTGGTGCTGGTGCCGGGCTTCTCGGTGCCCTGCTTCACCTACGACAAGGTCTTCGACGCGCTGGCAGAGCGGCACCAGGTGCTTCGCTATGATCACTTCGGACGCGGACTGTCGGAGCGGCTGAGCGACAGGCACGACCTCGGGCTGCTGGTCGGCCAGCTCGGCGAGGTCCTGAATCGGCTCCAGATCACCGAGCCCATCGTCTTGATCGGGCACTCCATGGGTGGGATCGTGGTCTCCCGCTTCACGATGGACAACCCGGAGCGGGTGGCGAAGCTCGTGCTGATCGCTCCCGCCGGCTACCCGATGAAGGTCCCGCTCACCGCGCGCGCGGTGCTGGTCCCGGGGATCGGCGAGTACCTCATGTCCATCATCGGACACGGCTCGCTGACCGGGCGCATGCCGAAGAACTTCGCCACGCCCTACCCCCAGACGGACGCGTTGTTCGCCGAGCAGCTCCGCATCCACGGCAGCAAGCGCGCCCTGGTCTCCAGCATGCGCACCATCCTCTTCGAGGATCACAGCGCGCTCTACCGCGGCCTCTCAACCACCGATGTTCCTGGCCTGCTGTTCTGGGGAGATCAGGACGCGGTGATCCCCTACGAGAATCACCGACGCCTCCTGGTCGATGTGCCCGACATCAGCTTCGAGGCCATGCCGGGCAGCGGACACACGCCACAGTACGAGGACCCGGGCCGTTTCCTGGCCCGGCTGGCGACGTTCGTCGAACAGTGACCCCAGTCATCGCCTCCAGGAACATCAGCGGATCGGCAGCGGTGTCGACACCACCGTCGGGTGGTTTCCGTCTTCGCTGATCGTCCCGCCAGCGAAGAGGTGTCCGTCGTGCGCGGTGATGCTGTGGACATAGAGCCCGCCCGGGAGCGGCCCCGTGCGTGCGCCCATATACGCGCCCGTCTGTGGGTCCAGGCGGTGCAGAGAGAGTGATTTTTCAGGTCCGTAGCTCTGCTCAGCGGTGGCGAACCAGAGCGCATCACCGTGAATGAAGAGAGAGGACTCCGACATTCGGGCGACGGGTGCCTGCGGGATGTCCACGCGAACGCCGACCGCTCCCTCGGGCGCGATTTCGAGGAGAAGGAGCGTGCGATCGAGGCTGAGAAGCCCGAGCCACCACCCGCCGGCAGGTCGAGTGGTCGCGACCGCCCACCCGCCTTCGGAGCGTGAATAGGAAAAATCCGTGAGGAACGTCGTCTGCGCCTGGGTCAGACTTGCGCCATCGAGCACGGTCAGCCACGGCGTTCGCATGCCTCCGCCGCGGGGGAGATGACCGGCAACCAGAACGCGCTCACTATCTACATGAGCAGCACTATCTGCATGAGCAGCACTATCTACATGAGCAGCACTATCTGCATGAGCAGCACTATCTGCAAGGAGAAGATCGACCTGCGCGCCGCTGCTGGTCGCGCCCTCCCAGGGTTGCAGCGTACGTTGGTCCATCAGGAGCCCCTGCGCAGACACCCGAGCCACCCAGGGGTCGCCGGGTCCGCCGGTGCTCGGAGTCCACGAACCGCCCAACAGAACGCCGTCGCCGTGCAGGACGCCCGCGCGTATCCGATGGTCACACCTCGACGTCGCGCCGATGGTGCCCAGCGGATCGGCGGGAGGAGCGCCCTGAGCGCAGCCGGTGACCCGGGTGGTCCGTGCCGCAGCGCTGATGTGGGTGATCACCAGATCCTGCGTCAGCAGGTGCGGCCCCAGGGCGTCCGAGGTGCCGGGCGCTTGGACCTGAGAACCAGGAGCGATCCGCCACAGGGTCTCCGGCTCGGCCCCCAGGAATAGCACCGTCTCTGCACCGTTCGCCGCTGTCACGGTCTCCTGCCAGACCGGCGCGGTCACCCCACCCTGCGCCACGTCGAGGTGGTGGCGCAGCAGGAGGCCGGGTCGACTCACGAGGGTGACGAGGTCCCGCCCGGCTGACGCCACCAGCAGCACGAGCCCGGACCCGGGGACGGGCCAGGTGGTGATCGGCAGTGGCGGAGTTGGGGCCGCGACAGGGGCGGGGGTCGCTGGGGTCGCGAGCACCGTCGGCTCGATGGCGGGTGGAGCCGCCGTCGGGGTGGGGGTCGGCGTCACCGCACAGGCCCAGAGAAACACCATCATGGTCTCGCTCGCTCAGGTGTCAGCCCGGCTCGGGCCTCGCTCAATGACATGGTCCCGGTGACATGGTCCCGCTCACCCCGATGCGACTCACTTCAAGTGCAGCGCCCCTCCGCGTATGACGATGGTCTGCTGGGAGGCTGGCGCGTGACCTGCCCCGACGACCTCCACAGCGCAGTCGGCCACGCAGAGACAGCTGACCGTCGTGCGCCCGGAGATGTGCGCCACGACACGCGAAGACAGGCCAGGATCGGCGGGTTCGCGTGAGATGACCTCGAATCCGGGGACCACCCGGTCCGCTGCCGCGCCGAGACCCCGCCGGACCTCAGGTGTGGGCTCGACGACGTCACAGATGGCTGTCGTCATCTCGTCCATGACGTACTTCAGCTCGTAGATGACGTCGTCCTCATTCACCACATGAGTGCCGTCGCGAAACGACTGCGCCGCGCCGGCTCCGGGCAGACTGCAGAGGGCCAGGAGTGAGAGGAACCAGCCGCCGCGTCTCGGGATGGTCTTCGGAGGATGGCACGATTGAACCACCCATCCAGTCTATCTCAGCGCCTCGGGCGGCGCGGGGGGCTCCGGCACAGACGACGGGTGATCGACCGGCTCAGCCCGGGGCTGCCAGCAGAGCGTCGATCGACGCACGATGGACGGCGATCAGCATGGGTTGTCCTCGGGCTCACCGCGCCGATCTGATCACCGTTCTGCGGAGTGCAAACCAGCCCCGAGGCGAGAGGGCCGAGCGCCATGCCGCCGCACGAGATCACGATAGGAGGGGCGGGGTGGAGCGATCTGGACGAAGACCGGCTGCCACCCGTCGACGTGACTGCCCGAGGGCTGGATGTCTGGTCCCGCGGAGGCTGCCTGCTGGAACCGAGCTCGTGGGATGGGTGACGTCAACGGCCCGCATTCGAGTCCCCGGCTCCCGCTGGTGAGGTGGTCCCTGATGGCGGCGCTCGCGGTGTGCGGGACGCAGCAGGCGCAGGGCGCCCCGCCATCGTGGTCGCTGGTGGTGGTCCCGCCGCGGCCCGGGGCGGCCACACGAGGCGCGGCGGTGGAGCTCGTGGGGGCATCGGGTCCCGACGTCGCGGTGCCGTGGGTGGACCCTGAGGGCCCGTGCGTCACCGAGGTTCGGAGCGCGTCGGGGGCGTCAGCTCCGCCGTCGTCCCGCGCCGTCGATGGCAACCGCCCCCTCATCGACCGGGCGACGCTGGCGCCGGGCGAGCGCTGGCTGGAGCCCATCGACCTGCAAGACTGGGCGACAGTGGCGGCTGACAGCGGGACATGGTGGCTGACGGTGAGATGCACACTGGACGGGGTCGAGGGGGCGTCGAAGCCGGCGCCGTGGGTGCCCGGCTCCGACCCGACACCTGCGGCCGCGCCGGCCGACCTCGTGGTGGGAGTGACCTGGCAGGCGGTGGGCGACACCCTCGAGGGCGTGGTGCGGATCGCGAACTCCGGGGCGACGCCGGTCCTGGTTCCGGCCCCCGCTCACGTCGATCTGGACGGCTGCGCCGGCTCGCCGTGGCGGGTCGCGGGCGCTGCGCGGGCCTGCACTCCCACATGGATCGACACACCGAGCGTCGTCCTCGAGCCCGGCGCACGGCTCGCGGCGCGGGTGGTGGCGCACGGGCCGCTCCCCGGCCCGTCGATCGTCTACGCCCCCTGACGACGACCGCAGTCTCCTCATCGAACCGATGGGATAGAGGGCGTGGCCGGTCACGCGTCGGGTGGTCCGAGGCCCGGCGCGGAGACACCAGCTCCCATTCACAATCAAGGCCTACTGCTGGTCCTGCTCGCCGCCCTGACGTGGGGAGTGTTGGGTCCCGTCACCCACATCGCCGTCGCGGGAGGAATGGCCCCCCTCGAGCTGGCGCTGTGGCGCGTCGTCTTCGCCTGGCCGGCGTTCGCAGTCGGCGCAGCGCTCACCGGCAGCCTCCGTCCGGCCCGCGACCAGCTCACCCTGATCATCGCCTACGGCGTCGTCGGCGTCGCGGGCATGTTCGGCCTGTACGCGCTGGCGGTGCGTCTCTGCGGCGTCTCTCTGTCTTCGGCGCTGCTGTATACCGCGCCGGTCTGGGTGGTGCTGGTGCGCTATGTCCGCACCCGCGCAGACCCCGGCCGCAGCCTCATCTGCGCCCTGCTCGCGCTGACGGGAATCGTGGGTCTGTTCATGGGATCCGACGCCCCCCGCTCGGGGCCCGACGGCGTCCGCGGGCCCCTGATCGGCCTGGGGGCCGGGCTCTGTTTCGCCGCCTGCACGTTGATAGGCGCGCGGGCTGTGAAGCGCATGCATGCGACGACGCTGCACGTCTATGCGTTCCCTCTCGCGGCGCTGCTCCTCCTGCCGTTCGTCGAGCTCGGCCCCCGCCCCACCGAGGCCTGGCTCGCCGCCGCCGCCGCCGGGGTCGGCTCCACCGGCCTGGGCTTCCTGGCCTACTCCACCGGTCTGCGCACCGTCGCGCCCGACCGGGCAGCCGTGCTCACCACCCTCGACCCGGTGATCGCCATCGCCATCGCCAGCTCCTGGCTGGGTGAGCAGCTCTCGGCGCTGGCCTGGACGGGCTGCGCCGCGGTCGTGACGGCGGCCGGGCTGGCCCTGGCGCCGTCGCGTCGAGACAGCAAACGCAGACACAGCAAACGCTCAGGATCCTCAGGGGTAGGGACAGTCGATCTCGCCGAGCTCGACATAGACGCTCTTTCGCCGCGTGTAGTGCTCCAACACGGCCAGGCCGTTCTCGCGCCCCAGGCCCGAGTGCTTCACGCCGCCGAAGGGCATGGACACCGGGGTGATGTTGTAGTTGTTGATCCAGCAGACTCCGGCCTCCAGGCGAGCGACCACACGGTGGGCGCGACTCACCGATGGGCTTTCCGGTGTCCAGGGTCTCCAGCCGGGCCAGCTCGTCGTTGCGCTCACGCAGCGCGGCGGCCGCGCGACTCAGCACCCGCCCCCGCGCCGTGCCCGACATCCGAGACCAGACCGCGAAGCCCTCCTGAGCGCTGTTCACGGCGCGGTTGACGTCGGCAGGTCCCGCGTGTTGAATCTCCGCCAGCGCGGCTCCGGTGGCGGGATTGATGGTGGTGAACGTCTCGCCAGAGCGCGCGTCCTGCCAGCGCCCGTCGATGTAGAGACGGCGGGTGGGGATCTCATACATGGACACTCTCTCGATGAAACGCGGCGGTCGACGGCGGGAGCAGCGCGTTCCCGAGCACCACGTCCGCGGCCCGCTCAGCCAGCATCATCACGGGGGCGTAGATGTTGGCGTTGGTGACATACGGCATGATCGACGCATCGACCACGCGGAGGCCAGCTACCCCGCGGACGCGCAGGGTCTCAGGGTCGGTCACGTCGAGCGCGCCGAGGCCCATCCGGCAGGTACACGACGGGTGCAACGCTGTCTCTGCATCGCGGGCCACCCAGTCCAGGATCTGCGCGTCGGTGCGGATCTCCGGCCCCGGCGAGAGCTCCCCTCCGTCCAGATCGGCGAAGGCAGGCTGTCCCAGGATGTTCCGGGCGCACCGCACCGCGGCGCCCCACTCACGGCGGTCCTGCGACGTCGACAGGTACCCGAAGCGCAGCGCCGGGTGGGCGAACGGATCACGCGAGCGTATCTGCGCGCTGCCGCGAGCGTCGGAGAGCATCGGCCCGATGTGGAGCTGGTAGCCGTGGGGGGTCGGCGCGGTGCTGCCGTCGTAGCGAATGGCCAGCGGCAGAAAGTGGATCGTCAGGTTGGGGTAGGGCCGAGCCGGATCGCTCCGCACGAACCCCCCGGCCTCGAAGTGATTCGACGCAGCGGGTCCGCTGCGCCACAGCAGCCACTGCAGACCGATCCAGGGCTTCCGCCACTAGCGGGTCGCGGGCTGCACCGAGAAGGGCCGGGTGCAGGCATGCTGCACATAGACCTCGAGGTGGTCCTGGAGGTTCTCGCCGACCCCCGGGAGGTGCTGCACCACGTCGATGTCCAGCGCCCCCAGGGCGTCGGCGTCTCCGATCCCCGAGAGCTGTAGGAGCTGCGGCGAGCCGAACGCGCCCGCGCAGCAGATGATCTCCCCGGCGCGCGCGATCTGCCGGCGTCCGCGGCGGACGTACTCCACGCCCACTGCGCGCGTCCCCTCGAACATCATGCGGGTGGTGTGGGCGCCGCAGAACACCGAGAGGTTCGGGCGGTGCATCACCGGGTGCAGATACGCGCGCGCCGCGCTGAGTCGCACGCCGCCGCGGATGTTGCGATCGAACGCCGCGAAGCCCTCCTGTCGGAAGCCGTTGACGTCGTCGCTCAGGGGATACCCGGCCTGCTGGACCGCGGCGAAGAAGGCCGTGAACAGCGGAGACTCCGCGGGACCGCGCTCGAGGATGAGCGGCCCCTCGCGGCCGCGGAGGTCCCCCCCGGCGAGGCTGCTCTCCATGCGCTTGAAGTAGGGCAGACAGTGCGCGTAGTCCCACCGCTCCAGGCCGGGGTCTCGGGACCACCGCTCATAGTCCAGGGTTGCCGCGCTGGAAGATCATCCCGTTGATGCTGCTCGAGCCGCCGAGCACCTTGCCGCGGGCGTGGGCGACGCGGCGCCCGTTCATGGCGGGCTCGGGCTCCGAGGCGTACCGCCAGTCATACAGGGGGCTGCCGACGGGCACCGACAGGCCCGCCGGCATGTGGATGAACGGGTCCCAGGCGCGGTCGGGACGCCCTGCTTCCAGCAGCAGCACGCGCGCGGACGGCACCGCGCTCAGCCGACCGGCCAGCGCGCATCCCGCCGATCCTCCGCCGATGATGAGGAAGTCGTAGGTGGGATCAGGCATGTGGCTCAATAACGGGCGCGCGCGGCCTCCACCTTACCAGGATCAGGTCTCCACCATACGGTCCCTGGCACGGCGACGACGCGAGGCCGGCTGAGCGACCCCTGGGTGCGCTCACCAGCGCCCTGAGCGGCGTGCCCCGCGTATTGCCGTTCTCGTAGAACGGTTGTATCGCACCTCACCCGGGCAGGCCGAGCAGACCACCCCGTCGTCGCTGTTCCAGGCGACGACGTTGTTGGTCACGGAGGGAGCGCCGTTCCACATGTAGACACCGCCGCCGATCGGCGCCTGGTTGTGGATGATGATGTTGTGTCGAATGGTGGGAGATCCCCACTCGACCTGGATCCCGCCGCCGTGAAAACGCTCGTCGCTGGCCTCTCCGCCAGTGATGGTGAACCCCTCCAGGGCGGCCTCGTTCACCAGGAGGATCCGGGTTCAGATCTCAACCATATCCGGCGCCCAGTCCGGCCCCCGGATCGCCCGGTCCTGCCACGCGTCGTCCAGCCCGAAGCAGTTGAGGTCCGCCGCCCAGGTGGTCTTGTAGAGGGCCTTGCCCTTGATCGCGCGCATGAGCAGCCCGTCGGGGAACTCCCGCGCGATGATCTGCAGGTAGACGCGCTGGGCGCGTGCCCGACAGATGTAGCCCTTGCCGGCGCCGACCAGGAACAGCGCGAACTCGCCGCGCCGCGCATCGAGGAAGCGAAACGTCGCCGCGGTGACCTGGGGAAACGAGGGAGAGAAGAAGTCGTCGATACAGATCACGCCGTCGCCTGCGCAGAGCAGCGCCGCCCTCCGCAGATCATCCAGCACGGTCGTCCCGCTGTGCTCCCCGTCGATGTGTATCCATCGAAACCTGCGCAGCCCCAGCTTGTGGATGGGCAGCGCATCCAGCGCATGCGAGGCGGCCTCCAGGTAGAGGTTGGCGCCCGGATGGAACACCTCGAACCGTCGCCGCACCCAGATCGGCATCTGCGGATCGACCAGCACCAGCTTCTCAGCGGGGGTGGCATGCATGGCGAGCAGCAGACCGCTCTTCCCTTCCAGGACGCCGATCTCCAGCATCATCCCGCTGATGCCAACGCGCCGCTGCGCCGACAGGAGGATGTCCCAGACCGCCATCGACTCCACCGCGAAGAAGCCCCGCACCTCTGCGCTCAGCGCGTGGTAGGCGCCGAACAGCTCCCCCGAGTTGTCCACCATGCACATGGCCGCCAGCTCAAGTCCCGTGTGCACCAGGGGCGCGTTGAGGCTCGCCAGCCATTCCCGCCTGGACGGGTGCGTGGTGCCGGGGAGACGCAGCAGGACGCGCACCATCTTCCGCAACTCCCCGCGCCTGTCAGCCGACAGCGGCATCTCCAGCACGGACGGCGGCGTCCAGGGCAGACCGGGGTGCGCCTCCTCGAAGAGCCGACGCAGCTCCGCCAGCAGCTCCTCGCTCGGACCATCGCGCTGGGGGTCGAACAGCAACAACAGAGCCGGAGCGCCCGGCGCGGAGAGGTGCGGCAGAAACTCGTTGACCAGCGTGGGTAGATCAGCGGGGTTGTCACGCAGTGGCCACGCCAGAGCCAGTTTGTTTGAGGACATGGGGGAGAGCTCCGGGAGGGTCCAGGCCCTAACGCGATGGCCCGCCGCTCTGGGCATGCCCCACCGCGCCGAGCGACGCGCGGGCGTCCTGAATGTCGGGCTCAGCGGGCCCGCTGCCCCCGGGCCCCATCAGCGCGCTGGTGACCAGCACCGCCGTCATCAGCGCGTTCTTCCGCCACAGCTGCGTGACGGCCTCATCGAAGGCACTCGCCTGCTCATCCAGCGACTCTGCATCCAACACACCGGCGTCCACGAGCGCGACCGCCCACAGCAGCGCCTCCGCGGCGTGATCGACGTAGTCGTCGCCGAGCAGCGGGAAGCCCCCCCGACGGGTCTGCCTGAGATCCCATCCGCTCTTCGGCGACGTCGGCCCGGAGCGGATACGTCTCCACACCCCGGAGGTGATGATGAAGTCCCGATCTCTGCTCCCCCTGCTGTTGCTCTTCGCTTGCGGCGACAAGGACGACACCGGCGCAGCCACCAGCGCCACCACGACAGCCGTCTCTGCCGATCCCTCGACGGCATGCGTCTCCACCTGCTCCGATCTGGGGTTCTCCGACGGCAGCGCAGAGGTCTACGATCACGAGGTCAACTGCACGTGCAGCGGCGGAAGCGGCGCGATGACCGACACAGCCTGCTCCGACCTCTGCACCGATCTGGGGTGGTCGAGCAGCGAGGCCTACTCCACGGAGGCCTGTCAGTGCAGCGACGGGTGAACGCTCTCCCCAACCTGCGTTAGCCTGTGATCCCCGGCTCGGAGGCCCCATGCGTCCCGTCACGATCCTGGCGCTGCTGTCGCTCCTCGGCTGCCAGCAGCAGGACACAGCCCAGACGCGCTTGAGCGCCGGCGGCGAGCCCACCTCGGGCGGAGGCTTCGGCGCCACCAACACCACCCCCACAGGCGCGACGTCCACCAGCACCAGCTCGTCCACCCCGGGCACCACTGGGACCACCGGCACCGCTGAGACCACGAGCACCACCGGCGGCACCACCGGGTCGGCAGCAGAGTGCCCCGACGGGGTGATCTGCGTCGACACGTTCCCGTTCACGCACAGCGGCGACACCTCTGCCAGCAGCGCCCGCGAATTCGACGCCTACGCCTGCGCGCCCGACACCGACGAGTCCGGGCCCGAGATCGTCTACCGCGTGACCCTGGCAGAGGAGGGCTACCTCGCGCTGGGGCTCAACGACTGGGACGCCGACGTGGACGTCCACCTGCTGGAGTCGCTCGATCCCGACGACTGCATCGATCGCGGGCACCTCTCCGCGGGGGCGCTCCTCGAGGCGGGCACCTACCACGTGATCATCGACAGCTGGGTCTCGGACGGCACCGAGTACGCCGGGCAGTACGATCTGTGGATGGGCCACACCGCGCCGCAGGCCTTCGAGGTGGAGGGCCTGGACCGTGAGGTGCTCAGTCTGGGGCTGCATGCATTCGACGCCGCGTGGTTCACCGATGAGACAGACAGCTTTCTGTTCACCATCATCGACTTCTCGCTTCCCTCCACAGAGAAGCGCCAGTGGACGATCGACCTGCTGGACGCGGCCCTCTGGTACAGCCTCCACGTCACCCACGGCGAGGGCAGCGGATCGTCCAGCGACGCCCGCTACGCCGACAAATTCAGCAACACCGAGGGCTCCCACCAGAGCAGCCTCGGGCTGATGCGGACCGCAGAGACCTATGAAGGGAGCAACGGATACTCCCTGCGCCTGGACGGCCTGGAGTCGAACATCAACGACAACGTGCGCGATCGGGCCATCGTGGTCCACGGCGCCGACTACGCGACCCAGGACTTCATCGACAGCTACGGCTACCTGGGCCGAAGCTGGGGCTGCCCCGCGATCGACGACACCATCTCCTCCTCCCTGATCGATGACGTGTCGGGCGGGAGCCTGTATTGGACGTATTACCCCGACGACGACTTCCTCGCTGACTCTGCATACCTTCCGTGAGCCGGACGCAACGTGAGGCCAGGAAGGGGCTCATCCACAGATACTGGCGGTGGCTGCTCGTGGCCGCCATGGCCGTCGGGTTCTACGCGCTCGGGGCGGCCCTCGGGCTCACCGAGTACCTGAGCACCGAGACGCTCCAGATCTGGATGCGCGCGGCGGGGCTCCCCGGGGCGATCGGATTCATCGCGATCTTCGCCGTCGGCAACCTGCTGGGGGTGCCCGGACTGGTGTTCATCGTCGCCAGCCTCCTGGCCTACGGAAAGGGGACGGGGATGGCCGTCGCCCTGCTCGGCTCGCTGGCGGCTCTCACGCTCAATTTCTGGACCGTCCGGCTGGTCGGCGGCAGCACGAAGGCACCCGAGGCCCCCACCGGCTGGACGGCCCGCGTGCTGGGCGGGCTCAGCCGGCGCCCCGTACGCACGGTGTTCGTGCTGCGCAACCTGATGATCCTCTCGCCGCCGCTCAATTATGCGCTCGCCCTCTCGTCCATCCGGTACCGGGACTACATGGCCGGCTCGACGCTGGGACTCCTGGCCCCGATCGGATTCTACGCCCTGTTTCTGGACCGGCTGGCGGCCTGGGGGCTCATCTGACCGCACGGCGCCCCTGAGCGCCCCCCGGACGGCCCCGCTCTGGTACAGTTCCCCGACCTTCCCCCGGACCCGCCCATGCTGCTGCTCAGCCTGCTCGCCCTCCCCGCACTCGCGGTCGAGACCGTCTTCGACGCCAACATCGCCGCTTCGTACTGGCCGATCGGGCTGCGGGTGGCCGCCTCACCGGGGATCAAGATCCCGCTCTGGAACCAGGAGGACAGCGTCCTGTTCGGCGACACGTCGCTCAAGGCCACGTGCTACTGCCAGGCCACGCCGGCCTACGCTCGGGTCGGCGGGGAGGTCACGTTCTCTCCGATCGCCGTCCTCGATCTGGGCGGACGCTATGCATACTCGCCCTACTTTGGCACGTTCTCCTCGGTGATCGGGTTCACCGGTCCCGAGGAGGTCTGGACCGACGCGGTGCTCGACGCCAAGATCGACGCTGGCGAGCGCGGCACGGGCTGGGCTACCACGTGGGGCGCGTTCGCCACGCTCAAGGCCATGGTCGGACCGGTCATCATCGCCGCGAACGGAGATCTCACAGGATGGGATATGCGCCCCGACGACTCGGTCGTGGTCGGGGACTACATCTACGAGCCCCAGCTCGATCTCCTGATCGCCCGGCAGGATCAGGTGCTCGCCACCACCAGCGTCCTGCTGTTCGACAAGTCGGACGACGACGACCGCGGGATGCGGGTCGGGGTCATGGACAGCTACTCGCGGGCGTTCGCCACGGCCGCCACGATTCATCGGGTCGGGCCGATGGTCACATTGGATACACAGGGTGGCAAGTGGTCATATCTGCTGTTGGCTCAGGCCCAGCTCGACCATCGGGTGGAGAGCATGTTTCCGCCCTATACTGCGGTTCGGGTGAAATATACGAAGCTCTGATTGGCCTCGTAAGAGACTCGACCTCGATGTTGCATCCGTTCTCCTACTGCGCGGACAGATCCGATCTGGACTGACAGCGGTGAGCGTTCAGGTGGACAACAAGATCGCGCAGAACTGATGGTTCCTGGCCGCCGGTGAGGAACCGCCGCTCTGCTCCACAGCCGCTGCGTCCACAGCGGCTGTGTCTGCAGCGGTGCTCCACACCGGGGGAAGCGTCACAGCAAGGAGACGAGAATCGTCGGCCTGAGCGCGGCCCGGCCTGAGCGCGGCCCGGCCTGAGCG
>CAYXGP010000122.1:0-24513 GCA_964464515.1 uncultured Enterobacterales bacterium | reverse complement strand
GGGGGGGGGGGGGGGGGCGCCCCCCCCGGCGGGGGGGGTCCCCCCCCCCGGGGGGGGGGGCCCCCCCCCCCCCCGGCCCCCCCCCCCACGGTGCTGGGGATCCTCGGCCGAGATGGCGCCTTCGCGGAGCAGCTCTGGCTGCCGGTCGGCAACCTCCGCTCTGTCCCGGACAGCGTGCCCGATGACTGCGCGGTGTTCGTGGAGCCGCTGGCGGCAGCGCTGCGCATCGCCGAGCAGATCCACGTGCGGCCCACCTACCAGGTGGTCGTCCTGGGGCTGGGGCGCCTCGGGCAGCTCTGCGCTCGGGTGCTGGCGCTGACCGGCGCCGAGGTGATCGCGGTGTCTCGCCGGCCGGAGCCGCTGGCGCTCCTCCCCCCGGGGATCCGCAGGGGAGGTGCGCCGGAGCCGATCGCGGACGTGGTGGTGGACACCACCGGGGCTTCAGGGGGGCTCGCGCTGGCGAAGGGCTGGGTGAGGGCCGGCGGCACCATCGTCCTCAAGACCACCACCCACGACGTCGGTGACGTGACCCCGACGGCCTGGGTGATCGACGAGATCACCGTCATCGGCTCGCGCTGTGGAGCGTTCGATCCCGCGCTGCGGCTGCTCGCCAGCGGCGCCGTCGATCCCCGGCCGCTGATCACCGCGCGCTTTCCGCTGGAGCGCGGCGTCGAGGCGCTGGCGGCGGCTCGCCTGAAGGGGGCGCTGAAGGTGCTGCTGACGCCCTGAGATCTCAGCGTTCACCCACCGCCAGCGTCGCGCAGGCCACCCCCGCCTGGATGTGGGCCCGCTCCGCCAGCGACACCACGTAGCCGGCGTCGGTCGCGGTGAGCGTCTCCCTCACTCGCCCGTCGATGGTGCGAACCTCCGCGAGCCGGGCGCCCACCCCGACGCGCTCCCCTGGTGAGACGAACGGCACGAGCACACCGGCGCAGGTCGCCCGGGGTCCGCTCTCCCGTCGCCAGCTCCCGCGCCCGATGCGGCTGGGGTGGCTCGGCGCCGCTGCGCTCATCAACCCCACCGCCGACAGCACGCCGAGGACCGCCTGCACCGCGAGCTCGACCGCCGCGCGATCGATGCGACGTCGGGGGCCGATCTCCAGTGTGATGGCCGCGATGCCAGGCCCGTTGACCAGCGCGCCCGGCAGGCTGTGGTCGAGGCCGAAGCGGACGTAGCGATCGGGCGGGTACTCCGAGAGCACCGTCAGCCCGCTCCCCGCCGCCAGCCGCCGGCAGCGCTTCTCGAGGTCGCTGCGGCCCGTGTCGAGCACGCGGTCCACCAGCGCGTAGGGGATCGCGCCGTCGGTGTCGGTGTGCAGGTCGATCACCAGCGACGGGCGCCGTCCGGTCAGGTCGGCCCAGATCCGCCGGGCCAGCCTCTCTGCGGGCGTGCCGCTGCGCCGACCGGGGAAGACGCGGTTGGGATCGACGGTGTCGCCCGGCACCGTGCGCGATCCCTCCTCCAGCCCCGCGGGGTTCAGGCTGGGGTACAGATGAAGGCTCCCGCACCGCAGCGCGCCGGGGAGCACCTCCGTCAGCTCGTGGACAGCGGCGATGCCGGTGCACTCGTCGCCGTGCAGGTTCGCCACCACCGCCACCACGGGGCCGACCGCAGGGCCGTGCAGCGTGAGCACCGGGATGCGCACCCCCGAGCCGGCGACCTCGGTGCGGACGACGCGGCCTGAGCGTGGCGTCACGTTGTCATCCCTGGAGGACCCAGCACTTGAGGTAGCGGGACTCCGGGAACGACAGCAGCGCGGGGAAGTCCATCGGGGGGGAGCCCTGGTGGATGAGACGCAGGGGCCGCTGCACGCGCTCGGCGCCCTTCATGATCTGCCCCTGGAAGACCTTGGGTGAGAGCTTTCCGTTGTTGCAGGCGGCGACCAGCCAGCCGGACGGCGACAGCACGCGGAGGCACGCGGCGATCAGACGCGGGAAGCCGTTCCTGGTGGACCACAGCCCCTCGGGACCGTGCGAGAAGCTCGGCGGATCGACCACCACTGTGTCGAAGCGCTCCCCCCGTCGCCGCAGGGTGTCGAGGGCCTTCAGGGCGTCCTTCGCCACGAACCGGTGCGCCTCTGGCGAGAGGCCGTTGGCGGTGAAGTTGGCGCGCGCGCGATGAAGGTTCGGTCCGGAGAGGTCGATGCTGACGACCTCGGACGCGCCGCCCAGCGCCGCCGCCACGGAGTAGGCGCCGGTGAACGCGAACAGGTTGAGCACCCGGCGGCCCTTCCAGTGCGGCGCCAGCCACGTCCGGACGTTTCGCATGTCGCAGTACAGCCCTGCGTGGAGCCCCGCCCAGGGGCGCACCAGCATGCGCATGCCGCGCTCGGTGACCGCCACCTCCTCGCGCTCGGCCTCCCCCCACACCAGTCCGCGGCGGAGCTCGGTGCTGTCGGCCGGGCGTTCGAGGCGCCAGTCGAGCCAGACCGCGCGGCTGGGCCGCTCGGCGATCAGGCCCGCGATCAGCGGCTGCAGCAGCGAGAGCAGGCTCGGAGAGTCCAGGGTGATCGAGAGGTCCGTTCCCCAGACGTCCACTCGCAGGCCCGGGAGGTGGTCGTTCTCACCATGCACCCAGCGCCACGCGGTGGTGTCCGCTGGGAGGATGCGCCGCGCTCGGGCTGCCCGCAGGCGCTCGCGGAGGAGCGCCGCATCGAGCGGGCCGACGGTGCGCCGAAAGCGCCGCACGGCGATGCGACCGTCGTCGTCCCACACGCCGGTCCCCAGGTGCTCGCCGGCGCGCGCCTGGATGCTCACGGCGGTGCCGGCGGCGAGGTTGCCTGTCTGGGCGATGATCTCGTCGCGATACACCCAGGGGAAGCCCTTGTCGAGCCAGCGCTGGGAGTAGCCATTGACCACGATGCCGTCGGCGGTGGCGGGCGCAGAGACGCGACCGCGGGTGGGGACCTTCGCCCGCCTCCCCTTCCTTCCTGACCGCTCGGGTGGCCTTCCCGGCCTTCCGCCTGGTTTGCTGCGGTAGTCTCCTGCCATGACCCCGCCGCCCCTGGCATCTGACGCCCTGCGGAGCTGTCCTCCGCTCCAGGGCGTGATCGAGGCTGCTCTCTACCACGTTGACGGGATGTGGGGGGAGGCCACGTTCGACCTGGCGCCCGTAGGGCCGGGGTGGGTGGTCGCTGCGGGCGTCGACGCGGCGATTCAGGCGGTGGCCGGTCTGCGCTTCCCGTCGGAGCTGGTGGACTGGCTGGCGTCGCAGCCGCCGCTACGCGCCTTGCCCGCGCACTTCTTCGAGAGCCTCCGGCACTTCCAGTTCTCTGGCGAGATCTGGTCGGTCGATGAGGGCACGCCGGTCTTCTCCGGGCAGCCCCTGCTGCGGGTGACCGGATCGCTGCCGCACATCCCGCTCATCTCCACGCTGCTGATGGGCACGATCTCGCGGGCCACTGCAGTCGCGACCGAGGCTGCGCACCTGCGGGTGGTCACCGGGCTGCCGCTGAGCGATCGCGGCGTGCACATCACCGCCGGAGCTCCGGGCGCGCGCGCGGCGTACATCGCCGGCTGCGACACCTTCGCCGACCTGGGCGCGGCGGCGATGCACGGGCTCCCGCCGCGGCTCTCTCCCCGACCCCAGCTCTTGACGGCCTACGAGGATCCGCAGATCGCTGCGGCGGCCTGCCGGCAGTTCTACGGAGCGGACATCGACGCGCGGCTGTGGACACCCGCCGATCTTCCCCGGCTGCGCCGGATGAGGCTCCACACGCTGGAGGTCTCGTTGGCCGATCTGTCGGCGCTGGGTGAGCAGCTCGCCGCGCTCCGTCGCTCCGGGGTCGCCGTGCTGTGCTCCCTCCGACGCGGGGAGCGACCAACCGCAGGGCTCGCGGTCGACGGTCTGGTGATCGACGCTGCCCTCAGAGGCCCAGCGGGGCTGTCGCTCGGGCTGTCAGAGCTGATGAGGGGGCCGGACGCCGACCCGGTGTCAGGTCCCCTCCGGGCTCGCTGGCCGGGGCGAAAGCAGATCCTCCGGCGACCGGATCGCGATCTGCTCTGTCTCTGCTATGAGGCCGATGTGCGAACCACGGGCGGCGTGCCGCTGCTGCGCGCGCGGCTGTCGCGGGGACGGGTGACCGAGCGCGCGAGCCCGCAGACCTACCGCGCGCGCTGCCAGCGAGCGCTGGATGAGCTGCCTCGCTCGGCGCTGAAGGGGACGGCAGAGCGCGTGATCGAGCTGTCGACCGGCGTTGCGAAGCTCCAGCGTGGGTGATCTGCGGTCAGCTCAGGCCGGCGAACACGCTGGATAGCTGGACGAGGCCCTCTTCCTGCTCCGGGAGCGACACCAGCTCGGCGAGGCGCAGGTTCGCCGCGCGGACGTCTTGGCACATGTCGCGCAACACCAGGAGCTGGAATTGAAAAGCGAGCGTGGTGCGGCTCTCCAGCAGCGACAGGAACTCCGCGCGCGGAACCTCCGCGCAGAAGACCGCTCCGCTGGCGATGCAGCGCGCCGCGCGGGGACCGCCGTCCATCACCGCGAGGGTGCCGAACAGGGCGCCGCGTTGGAGGGACACCAGATCGACCGAGCTCTCGTCTGGCAGCCGGCGCTCCACGCGCACCGAGCCGGAGAGGAGCACGAACGCGCCGTGGCGGCGCTCGCCCTGCTCGAGGATGATGTCGCCGTCGGAGAAGGTGCGCTGGACCATGACGGTGCTCAGCGCGCCGATGTCTCGCTCGTTCCAGGCGCTGAACAGCGCGAGATCCTTGAGAAGAGCGGGATCCATCGTCTATTCCTTGCCGCCCAGCGCCTTGTGGAGGCCGTCGACCGCGGAGCGCATGGGCTCGCCGGGCATGGCTCCCGAGGTCTGGGCGGTGGTCATCACATGATCTACCCGGCTGTCGAGGGTGCGCAGCCGCTCGCTCAGGGTGGTGCGGATGACATGGAGGATCGACCATGCGGCGGGCTGGCCGCTGCGGATCATCGCCAGGAAGGAGGCGCCCTCGACCTTCAGCACCCCCGCGTGACCGGCGGCGGTGGCCGTCGAGCTGCGGGGGGAGCCGTCGAGCACCCCCATCTCTCCGATGACGCTGCCCGGCTGGGCCATTCCCACCATCACAGGCTCACCGACCGGCGAGAGACACGACAGGCGGATGCTGCCGGCCAGCACGACGTACATGCAGTCGGCGGGCTCGTCCTCTGCGAACAGCACGCTGTCCTGGGGGAGGTCTACCCCCTCGCAGTGGCTCGCCAGCTCGCGCGCCGAGGCGATGTCCAGCTCTTCGAACACCGGCAGGCTGCGCAGAGTGCTGACCATCAGCTCCTGCATTGCATCTCCGCGCGTTCCCCGGTTGGGGCCTCGGGCTGGGCCACGGCCATGTCGGGCCGTGGTCAGGCCAGGTGGTGGTCAGATCTCAGGCTCTCGGACGGCGACGACGCTCGTTCCCGCGACGATCAACGTACCCGGTCCTACCGGCGTGGCGGCCGTGATCTTGACCAGCTGTTGGCGATCTACGATGTAGGTCGGGCAGCGCTGGTGAAGGCTGACCAGTGTGGCGCCATCTGCGTTGACCCGAACGGCGCACTGGCGACGGCCGGCGAGGGCGCGATCGAGCGTGAATCCGTTCTCTCTGGCGCGGGCCGCGCGCATCCCCACACACCAGCGGATGTTCTCCTGGCCGCGGCGATCGGGCAGGGCGAGGCCCGGAAACCGCGGCTCGCGACCCAGCTCCGCCTGCTGACCCGTGGTGATGCCCAGGCGTGAGGAGGAGTCGGAGAGCAGGAGGCCGGTGTACCCGCGTCCGCTCAGGGACATGAACGTCACGATGCCAGAGGGCGCCTGGATGCGGTCTCCGCCGGAGAGGCGCACGGCCTTTCCGGTGTGGGCCTGCCTGCCGCTGACCATCAGACCGGGCGACAGCGCGGTGAGCGCGACGCCGTCTGCAGAGGCGTGCACGCGCGCGATGGCGTGATCGCTGCGGTTGACCCAGCGGCCGTCGAACAGGAGGTCGTAGGAGTACCCGGAGACCACCTCGCTCATCGGCACGCGCGGGAGCGCGAGCCCGGCCATCACCAGCTCCATCTGGGCGCTGGCGTTGACGTCGAGGATGATGGTGTCGGAGCCGACGAGGGAGTTGGAGGGGCGACGCGTGTCGGAGATGGCCTTCTCGACCGAGACGCCCGTGCCGATCACCAGACCCCTGCCCGCGCGCTGCCACGACAGGCGGTCGGACGGCGGAAGCGAGTAGGCCTGAAGCCACAGAGACGCCGGATCGACCACCGGCAGGCGATCGACGACGTCGCGGAGCGCCGAGGAGTCGGGGTCGAAATTTTCGAGGAGGATCACCGGCCGCGGCGGCAGCGTGGGCAGGGGATCTCCCTGTCGTATCCGCACCAGCCGGCCGGCCTTCGCCGCCCTCGAGACGGGCTCGGGGAGCCAGCACTTGTCGGTGGGCACCGCGCGGTAGAGCGGGGTCTCGGCTGCGATTCCCTTCAGGGTGAAGCGGCCGACGGCCTCCCAGGCGATCTCGGAGTGGTTCATGCACAGGTGGGTGGCAGGGGAGTACCAGACCTCCCCCTCGGGGGTCTTGGACAGCACCCGGCTCGCCAGATTGACCGCCTCGCCGAAGGCGTCGCCGTCGATCTCTTCGACGTCTCCGGTGGCCATCGCGGCGCGGATCCCGAAGCCCCCCTGCTTGGGGATGGTCTCGATGAGCTCGAGCCCGGCGCGGACCGCGTCGGTCGCCGCCCCGAAGATCGCCATATAGGAGTCGCCGATGTTCTTGACGACGCGCCCGTCATGCTTCTCGAGCAACGGCGCCACCAGCTTCTCGTGGGTGGCGATGAGGTCGCGAAGCCCCTGACGGTCAGCCCTTCCCACGTTGAACGTGTAGTTGGCGAGGTCGGTGAAGACCACGGTTCGCGTGCGACTTGCCACCGGTGCTCCTACCCGCGGGGAGGCCCTACTCCATATCGCACCCACCCTGGAAAGTCGAGCAGACCGCAGGCCCGCGGGCGTTGACAACCTGTCAGGTTTCTTCCGCGCTCCCAACGGCCCGTTGACACCTTGTCGGCGTCGCCGATACATGATGCTTCGGGCGCCCGTCGGCGTCGGTGGAATGATCCTTGCTGGTTGCTCAGGCAGGTCGTCTCCGATGTTCGATTCGGTGGACGACTTCGCGAGACCTCGCGGGAGGGGTTCGATGGCCATGCAGACCCTGCACCAACGCTGGACGGCAGCGGGCCTGTTCATCGGGGTGGGACTGCTGTCGTGGCTGTCGGCGATGGGCGTCAGCCGGATGGGCGCGCGGATGCTGGCCCTCCCGGAGGGGGCGGAGCTGGTCCGTCACGAGCCGGGTGAGGCGCCCACGCCGACCGCTGAAGACGACGACGAGCCCCGGCAGCGGGGTCGCGCCCGTCGGCCGCGGAAGAGCGAGTACGTCGATCCCATCGTCCGCCGAAACATCTTCGACTCCACAAACGTCGGCGCCGACCCCACCCTCACCGACCTCGGCGACAGCGATCAGAAGTCGGATCTGAAGGTGGTGCTGTTGGCGACGGTGGTCGCGGAGCCTGCGATCTACTCCTCGGCCCTGATCGCTGAAGAGAAGGGCAAGGGAGGCGCTGTCGGCTACGGCGAGGGTGATGACCTCCTCGGCGAGGCCACCATCGTCCGCATCGAGCCGCGGCGGGTAATCCTGCGCCGCACCGACGGCTCCATCGAGTACATCTCGATGGATGACGGCAAGAAGGTGACCCGCACCGCGTCGTCTTCGGGTGACAGCGAGGAGGACGGCGTCGCCAAGGCGGGCAGCAACAAGTGGACGGTCGATCAGGAGCTGTTCGACAAGATGCTCGAGAACCCCGAGAAGCTGTACACCCAGATCCGCGCGGTCCCCCACAAGGGCGCAGACGGCGAGATCGACGGCTACCGGCTGAGCGGGATCCGGCGGAAGTCCTTCTTCAAGAAGCTCGGCATCAAGAACGGCGACATCATCCACACGGTCAACGGCAAGAGCCTGACCAGCATGTCCTCCGCGATGGAGGCCTACAACTCGCTGGTCGACGAGCGCGACTTCACGTTTGAGCTCACGCGGCGAAACAAGCAACAGACCTTCGAGTACGAAGTCCGCTGATCGCGGCTTGGAGATGCTTCGATGACCCTTTCCACGACGCGGTCCCTGGTCACCGCCCTCGCCTTCCTGGCCTCCGGGGTGGCTCTGGCCGAGGTGCCGCGCATCAAGCCGCTGCCGCTCCCCATGCGCCCGACGCTGGGGCCGCAGCTGCCGCAGGCCAACGAGCGCGCTGGCGATCGCACCGAGGATGACAGCGACGCCTCCGAAGAAGACGGCGGGGCCGGCGGGGCTGGCAGCGAGAGCGCTGATCGCAGCGCCGCGCGGCGCTCCAGCGACGACGCGGCGGGGGGCGCGACGGGCGACGCGGCAGACGGCGACGTCAGCATCGACACGTCCGGCTCGTCGCGCCAGAAGCCGCCGGTGATCGATCCCAACGCGCGGGTCACCATCGACTTCGTCGACACCCCCCTGCAGGACATCGTCAAGTACTTCGCTGAGATCACGGGACGAAACTTCATCCTGGGCGACGACCTGAAGGGCTCGGTGACCATCATCAGCCACCGGCCGGTGTCGGTCCCCGAGGCCTATGAGGCGTTCCTGTCGGCGCTGGAGGTCGAGGGGTACACCACGGTGACGGTGGGGGCGATCACGAAGGTGGTGGCGTCCACGGGTGCCGCGAACTCACCGCTGCGGGTCTACGAGGGCGGCAACATCCCGTACACCGACAACTACGTCACGCAGATCATCCAGCTCGAGAGCGTCTCGGTCACCGACGTCAGCAGTGTGGTCAAGGATCTGGCCGGCAAGGGCGCGAAGGTCATCGCGTACGCGCCCACCAACACGCTGATCATCACCGACGCCGCGGTGAACATCCGTCGGGTCTACCGCATCGTCAGCCAACTCGACGTGGCGTCGCCAAAGGCGCGCATGGAGATCATCCCGCTGGCCCACGCCACCGCCTCGGAGGTCGAGAAGGTCATCGAGGAGCTGTACGGCGCCGAAGACACCAGCAGCAAGGACTCGCGCAGCTCGCGATCGTCCTCGTCGGCGCGAGACCGGCGCAAGCGGACCCGCGATCGCAACAACAAGACAGCGGCGCCCGACAGCTCGGCGACGGCCACCGCGGTGGGCAGCGAGGAGCGGTACATCGAGCGGATCATCTCCGACGAGCGCACCAACTCGCTCATCGTGATGGCAAACGACGAGGCGATGGAGGCCGTCCGAGACCTCATCGCCGAGCTGGACATCGACGTCGACCCCGCCAGCCGCGCCCAGATCCGCGTAGTGTACCTGGAGCACGCGAAGGCCGAGGACATCGCGCAGGTGCTCAGCCAGCTCTCCGAGACGCAGAGCAGCAGCCAGTCGTCGCGCAACCGGCGGACGACGCGCGATCGCCGGGGGCCCAGCAACGAGCGCAGCAGCAGCAACGGGCCGTTCGGCCGCGGGAGCAGCTCGGAGAGCGCCGACGGCAGCTCGACGAGCGTGGTGGCGGCGTTCGACTCCGGCGTGCGCATCACCTCAGACGAGAACACCAACTCGCTGGTGATCATCGCGGTGCCCGACCAGTTCCGCATCCTCAAGCAGGTCATCGATCAGCTCGACGTGCGGCGGAAGCAGGTGTTCGTCGAGTGCGTGATCCTCGAGCTCGCCAGCGACAACACCGACGAGTTCGGGCTGGGGATCCACGCCGGCGCGCCTCGCGGTGAGGACGGCTTCTCGGTGGGCTCGGCGCAGCTCGGCGGCTCGTCGATGGGGCTGTCGCAGGATCTCCTCAGTGGTCTGGCGCTGGGGGTCTTCGGCGACACCATCGAGGTGCCGCTCAACGACCTGACGACCGGTGAGTCCAGCATGCTCTCCGTGCCGGCCTTTGGCGTGGCGGTGAACGCGCTTCAGAGCAATGCGTCGGTGAACATCCTGTCGACGCCGAACATCCTCACGATGGACAACGAAGAGGCGAAGATCGTCGTCGGCCGCAACATCCCGTTCCCGGTGTCCACCGGCCGCGACAACAACAACAACCCCATCATCAGCTACCAGCGCGAAGACGTCGCCATCACGCTGAAGGTCACCCCGCAGATCAACGAGTCCAACTACGTGACGCTGCAGCTCTTCCAGGAGGTGCAGGAGATCGAGGAGGACGACTCGGGGCTCGACGTCAACAGCGCGGGGTTCATCACCTCCAAGCGGCAGGTCGAGAACACCGTCGTGGTCAAGGACAACCAGACGATCGTGATCGGCGGTCTGGTGGGCGAGACCGAGACCAACGTGGCGACGAAGATCCCCATCCTCGGGGACCTTCCGCTGCTCGGCCGGCTGTTCCGCGGCCATCGCAACACCAGCCGCAAGACGAACATGCTCATCTTCCTGACGCCGCACATCATCGATGAGCCGGCGGATCTGGAGGAGGTCTACCAGATCAAGTGGGCGCAGCGGCAGGAGTTCATGCGGCGCTTCTACGGCAAGAGCCGAGAGCAGCAGGAGGCAGAGCTGCTGAGCCTGATGAGCTACAGCATGAACCGCGTGGGTCAGCCCAGCCGCTACCGAGGACCGGTGGAGATCTCCGAGAAGTTCCAGGTCATCGGCGGCCCCGCAGAGCCTGTCACGCCGCCGGCCCCGGAGAGCGAAGCGCCGACGTCCGATCCCGACGCCTCGGCCCCCGCCGACGCCCCCTCCACACCCGAAGACGGGGAATAGCAGCGCCATGGCCATCCGACGCGATCGCCTCGCGCACCTGCTGGTCGAGCATGGAGCCGATCCTGCCGTCATCGCGCGGGCCGCGACCGCCGAGCCCGACGCGCCTCCGCTCGACGATCCGGAGGTGGCGCGCGTGCTCGCGCAGTCGATGGGGCTGCCGCACCTCGCCAGGGTGGACATCGCCGCGGTCGAGGTCGAGCTGATCCGCCCCGTCCCTCTCTCTCTCGCCCGCGAGCGGGGGATGCTGCCTTTGTGGCGCCGCGACGGCTTCGTGGAGGTGGCGATCCACTCGCCGTCTGCGCTGCCGGCCCTCGACGATCTGCGGGTGCTTTTCGGGGAGCCCATCCGCCCGCTGCTGGTCTCGCGCGCGCAGCTGAAGGCCGCCCAGAACTCCGCCTACGACAAGGCCAGCCGCACCGCGTCGGCGGTGCTGGAGGAGGTCGACGACGAGACGGGCGGTGAGCTGCAGGGCGATCTGATGCTCGGCGAGGATCTGCTCGACGATCCCAACCAGGCGCCGATCATCCGGTTCGTGAACTCGCTCTTCACGCAGGCCATCAAGGAGCGCGCCTCCGACATCCACATCGAGCCGTTCGAGAAGGAGCTGGCCGTGCGCTTCCGGGTCGACGGCGTGCTGTACGAGGTGGTCAAGCCGCCGCCGCGGCTGCAGGCGTCGATCATCTCGCGCGTGAAGATCATGGCGGGGCTGAACATCGCCGAGAAGCGCATCCCGCAGGACGGGCGCATCCGAACCCGGATGGCCGGCAGGGAGATCGACGTGCGCGTCTCCACGATGCCCGTCCGCCACGGCGAGCGCGTGGTCATGCGGCTGCTGGAGAAGGGGTCTGTCTTCAACCTCGAGCACGTCGGCATGGCGGCGGACACCACGGCCGGCTTCCGCAAGCTGATCCGGCTCCCCCACGGGATCATCCTGGTGTCGGGGCCTACCGGCTCGGGCAAGACCACCACGCTGTACTCGGCGCTCTCCGAGATCAACTCGCCCGACAAGAACATCCTCACTGTCGAGGACCCGGTCGAGTACGAGCTGCGCGGCATCGGGCAGACGCAGGTGAACCCCAAGATCAACCTCACGTTCGCCAGCGTGCTCCGCGCGCACCTGCGCCAGGACCCCGACGTGATCCTGGTCGGTGAGACGCGCGATCGGGAGACCGCCGAGAACGCCATCCAGGCATCGCTCACCGGTCACCTCGTCTTCTCGACCATCCACACCAACGACGCCGCCACCGCCTTCACGCGCTTGATCGACATGGGCATCGAGCCGTTCCTGGTCGCCTCGTCGCTGGTCGCGGTGCTGGCGCAGCGGCTCCTGCGCACCCTGTGCCACTGCAAGGAGTCGTACCGGCCCACGCGCCAGCAGCTCTCCGAGGTCGGGCTCGATCCGCGGCTGCTCAAGGGGCCGCTGTTCCGGGCGACGGGCTGCGATGACTGCAACCACAAGGGCTACCAGGGCCGCACCGGAATCTACGAGCTGCTGGTCGTCGAGGACGAGATCCGCGCGTCGGTCACCGCGGGGGCCAACGCCGGGCAGATCAAGCGGATCGCGGCGTCGAATGGGATGCGTACGTTGAGAGACGATGGACTGGGCAAGGTCCTGGCCGGAGAGACCTCGCTGGACGAGGTGCTGCGGGTGACGCAGGATGATGCGATCGAGTTGTCTTAGATGATGTCGAAGATGACGAGAAGGAGGAACGTCGTCGCCTTGATTGGAGGGGAGGCGTTCGGGCCGGCAGCGCAGACACGTGGATCGTGGCTCGCGGATCGTGGACCGCGGGTTCGTAGGTCCGCTCCCACGTGGCCGCGCGAACCACGATTTCGCCAATCCACGATTTCACGAACCACGGTTCCTCGATTTCGCGAACCACGTTCTCTCGACTCCACGATCCACGATCCACCTGTCCCGATCAACGATCCCGATGAACGATCCCGCTCACGGCTCACGTCCATGAATCACCCCGGTCGTGAGCGTCCGGGGTGGCTCGTGATTTGTCATCTCCGCGCTCGGCCCGACTAGACCATGGCCGTCTTCGAATACAAAGGCTTCGACGCCGCCGGCAAGGCCGTCACCGGCATCATCGACGCAGATACGCCCAAGGGCGCTCGCAGCAAGCTGCGTCGCGGGCAGATCTTTCCGACAGACATCTGGGAGCAGAAGGCGGGGAAGGCCACCCGCGGCCGCGGACTCAACATCGAGATCGACTTCTCGCGCATCTTCCAGCGCGTGAAGACACAGGAGCTGGCGGTGATGACCAGCCAGCTCTCGACGCTCATCGGCGCGGGTATCCCGATGGTCGAGGCCCTGAGCGCTCTCATCGACCAGGTGGAGAATCAGGCGCTCAAGCTGATCCTGGTGGAGGTGCGCGAAGACGTCAACCAGGGAGACTCGCTGGCGAAGGCCCTGGGCAAGCACCCGCTGGTGTTCGGCGATCTGTACATCAGCATGGTGGGCGCGGGCGAGCAGTCCGGCTCTCTCGACGTCGTGCTGGCGCGCCTGACCGAGTACACCGAGGATCAGGTACGCCTGCGCGGCAAGGTGCTGTCGGCGGTGACCTACCCGGTGCTGATGGGCGGCGTGTCGGTGCTGATCGTCGCGGGCCTGTTCATCGGCGTGATCCCACGCGTGCGCCGTATCTTCGATAGCTTCGGCCAGGGACTTCCGTTCATCACGCAGGTGTTCCTCGACCTGTCCGACCTGATGGTGAATTGGTGGTGGGCGATCCTGATGCTGGCGGGCGCGGGCACCTACGGTCTCGTGCGCTGGGTCAGGACCCCGGAGGGCCGCCGTCGCTGGCACCAGTTCAAGCTGGTGATGCCCATCTTCGGTCGGATCAACCGTTTGGTGGCGGTCTCGCGGTTCTGTCGCACGCTCTCGACGCTGCTCGACAGCGGCGTGCCCATCCTGTCGGCGGTCGCCATCGTCAAGACGGTCGTTCAGAACGATGTGCTGGCAGAGGCCATCGAGCAGGCCGGGCGCAACATCCGCGAGGGCCAGTCCATCGCCGGGCCGCTCAAGGACTCTGGGGAGTTCCCGCCGCTGGTCACCCACATGATCGCCATCGGCGAGCGCACCGGAGAGCTGGAGCCCATGCTGGGCAAGGTCTCGGACGCCTACGACACCCAGGTCGACAACATCGTCGGCGCCCTCACCAGCCTGCTGGAGCCCATCCTCATCGTGGTGATGGGCGGCCTGGTCACGCTGGTGGCGCTGTCCATCCTTCTCCCAATGCTCAACCTCTCCGCCATCGCGCGGTAGCGACCCCGGAGGTCCCTCGATGCCGAAACGTACCAACTCCCCGCTGATTCAGCGCCACACAGAAGGGCGGATCGCTGGCCCGCGCGCGGGCCTCACGCTCATCGAGATTATGGTGGTCATCGCAGTCCTCGGTACGCTGATGACCATCGTTACGGTGAACGTGGTCGGCCGACTCGACGACGCGAACGTCGACACGACCAAGCTCCAGATCAAGAAGATCGAGCAGGGCCTGCAGATGTACGCCGCCAAGCGAAAGGGCAGGTTCCCCAGCACGTCCGACGGGCTGGAGGCCGCCAAGAAGTACTTCTCGGACAACAGCGTCCCCACCGACGCCTGGGGCAACGAGTTCCAGTACTTCTCGCCCGGCACGCACTCAGAGCAGCCCTACGAGATCGTCTCGCTGGGCAAGGACGGCAGCGAGGGCGGTGAAGACGCCGAGGCCGACATCCACTCGTGGGAGATCGGGGATCTCAGCGAGGACTGATGCGCTCCCTCACCGCCAGACTGCCTCGCAGCAGTGGCCTCCGCAGCAGTGGCCTCCGCAGCAGTGGCCTCCGCAGCAGTGGCCTCCGTAGGGGCTTTTCGCTCATCGAGATCGTGGTGGTCACCGCGATCCTGTTGATGGTCGCCGCGGTTGGGATCCCCTCGCTGGCCGGCCTGCTGGACCTGCAGCAGCGGGCCGCGGCCAAGGAGCTGGCGCAGACGTACACCTGGCTGCTCGACGAGGCGGCGCTGCGCAACGCCTGCTTCCGCGTGGCGATCAACCTCGATCGCGGGCGGTGGCAGGTGGAGGTCGGCGATCCCGACACGCTGGTGTTCTCCAACCCGGAGGCTCGCCAGGAGTACGAAGAGGAGCTGGCCGACAAGATGTCCCGGTTCACCGAGCGTGAGCTGGAGGAGAACCGCGCGCAGCTGGACGACGAGGAAGAAGACGGCACTCCAAGGCCCGAGTCGTTCACCGGGTTGGTCGATCCGGCGTTCACCACGGGCATGGCGCTGCCGTCGGGGACGCGGTTCGCCTGGGTCTACACCCCGCAGTACGGCGAAGATGGGATCGAACCCCAGGACGAGGTGCCCGAGGACGAAGAGGATGACCGGATCGCGTACACGTACATCTTCCCGGACGGCACGGCCGAGCACACCGTGATTCGCGTCGTCGGCGACGACGACCCCGAGGATGGGTACACGATCGAGGTGGAGCCGCTGACCGGGCGGGTGTCGCTGTCGGTGGACATCGTCTCGCCGGAGCAGAGCATGGAGTGGCTGCCGGATGAGGGGCCGCAGCTATGACTCTGCGTTCTCGGTATTGGAGTCTGGACTCGGAGAAAGTGGTTCGTGGATCGTGCTGCGTGGACACGTGGATCGTGAAATCGAGGGTCGAGAACTCGAGAAGTCGGAGCCGCTGTGGAGCAGTCGGGAAGTCGCGGTGCCGTAAAACGCGGACACGTGTGCATGAAGAGCGAGCCCGCGTGTCCGCGGCAGCCACGATTTCGCCGATCCGCGGAGCCACGATCCCACGGTCCCACGATCCCGCGATCCACGTGTCCGCGATCCGCGATCCGCGATCCGCGAAGAACGGGCCGAGAGCCTCGCAGAGACGCTCGGGCTTCACCCTGTTGGAGGTCATCATCGCCCTGGGAATTCTCGCCCTCGGTCTGATGGTCCTCGTCGACACCCAGGCCACCAGCGTGCTCGCCGTCACCGAGGCCGACCGGCTCCGCACCGCCACGATGCTCGCCGACGAAAAGATGAAGGAGGTGCTGCTCACCCTGGAGTACGAGGGGTGGACCGACCAGGACATCGAAGAGGACGGCGACTACGAGGACTTCGGCGAGGAGGAGTTCCGCGGTGAGTCGCTGCACCTCGAGATGGAGGAAGAGCTCCTCGACTACAAGTGGGCCTACACCGTGCGGGCCATCGAGCTGAACCTGCCTCCGGACCTGTTCAGCATGGCCGATCAGCTCGCTGGATCGGGGTACTGGGACGAAGAGAAGACCGAGAACATGGACACATCCGGCGCCCCTGATCTCACGGCGTTCGGGATCTCGCCCGACATGATCTCGGAGTACCTCGCCGACTACATCCGCGAGGTGCGCGTGCTGGTGTGGTGGAGCGAGGACGAGGACGACCGCATCGAGCTGATCCACCACGTCATCAACCCCCGCGGCGTCGTGCAGAACGCCGACGACGAGGGCACCTGATGCCACGGAGAGACCGGCGCGGCTTCACGCTGATCGAGGTGGTCGTCGCCCTGGGCGTGCTGGTGGTCATGGCCGGGCTGGCCTGGGAGACGCTGGGCGGCGCCCTGGCCCTGCGCAATTACTTCGAGGAAGAGCAGCAGATCGAGCGCGCCGGTCAGGTGGCGATGAATCGCATCTCCCGAGAGCTGTCCCTGGCGTTCCTGACCGAGAACGTCACCGCGGTGAACACGTACCAGACAGTGTTCGTCGGCCGCGACAACGACGACGAGGACGAGATCTTCTTCGCCACGAAGTCGCACCGGCGGACCATGTACGGCTCCCGCGAGAGCGACCAGACCGAGATCACCATCTGGCTGGAGGAGGACCCGGAGAACCCCGGACAGTCAATCCTGTTGCACAGAGAGGCGCAGCGCATCGACAACGAGCCCGACAGAGACGGGGCGATCCTTCCGTTGGCCCGCGCGGTGAGCCGATTCGACCTGCGCTACCTCGATCCCACCACCAACGAGTGGCTCGAAGAGTGGGACACCCAGGGCACGACCACACCAAACCGGCTGCCGCGGGCGATGCAGGTGGTGCTGGTCATCGCCGGCCCCCATCCTGAAGACGAAGACGAGACGCTCGATCGCATACACGTTCGCACGGTGATCATCGAGATGGCCGACGAGATCGATCAGAGCGCCTTCGCGGGGAATGGGCAGTGAGGGGCCTCGTCCGATCGGGGACCGCTCGCCGACAGCGCCGCAGCGGCGTCGCCATCCTGGTGGTGGTCGCGGCGGTCGCGGTGCTGACCATCGTGGTCACCGAATTGGCATACACCGCCCGGGTGAGGATGCTGACTGCGGCGCATCACCGCGACCGGGTGCAGGCCGAGTGGCTGGCCCGCTCGGGCTTCAACATCTACCGGCTCATCCTCGTCGCCAACAAGGACCTCGCCCGCAACGACGCCCTGAGCGGGATGGCCGACTTGATCGGCGTCAACCTGGGCGACGCCCTGTGGCAGATGATCCCCGTGCTCAACACCGGCATGATCCGCATGCTGATGGGCTCCGGCGGCGACTTCGACGACATCGACGAAGAGGAGCTGATGCAGTTCGAGCAGACCGGCGAGGTCAGCGAGGAGGCGGAGGAGGCCAGCCGCGAGGGATCGTTCTTCTCGGACAGGCAGTTCCTGGACTTCGACGGCGACTTCACCGCCGAGGTGCGCGACGCCGAGAGCCGTGTCTACATCAACAGCTTCTCCAGCGAGACCAGCGTCACGCAGGTGATGGACTCGCCGACGGCCCAGCGGCTCTATGCGCTGATGAGCGGTGAGGAGGCCGATCAGTGGTTCCACGAGCGGAACATCGACCGTTGGGAGGTCATCGGCAACCTCAAGGACTGGTGCGACGCCGACACCTACCGGTCCAGCGGTCTCGGCGGCTACGAGGACGGCCTGTACAATACCCAGGACCCGCCCTATCTGACCAAGAACGCTTCGTTCGATACATTGGATGAGGTGCGGCTTGTCGAGGGCTGGCAGGGAGAGGTGTTCGACCGCTACGTCGACAAGATCACGATCTACGGAAAGGAAGGAAAGATCAACGTCAACACCGCCGAGAACGACGTCATCAAGGGCATCATCATCGGGTGTACCGATCCCGACCCGTCGGAGAACGAGCTGGAGCAGTGCCTCGAAGAGCTGGAGATGAGCACGATGTTGACCGGCGGGTACGACAAAGCCGCCGACTTCTCCAGCGCCGTCACGACCAACTGCGGCATCGAGATGGACAGCGCCTGTGTCTCCGCGAACGTGACGTTCTCTTCGCAGACGTTCAACATCACGTCCACGGCGCTGGTGGGGAGCAGCGAGGTGACCATCGACTCGGTGCTCGACTTCAGCGGTCGGGTACACGAAGGCAAGCTCGTGTATTGGCGGGTGCGGTGATGTTGACTCTTCAAGGATCGTGGATCGTGGAGCCGTGGTCCCGCGGATCGTGGAGCCGAGGTGACGCGAAATCGAGGGATCGCGAACTCGTGAGATCGTGGTGCCGTCAAGCGCGGATCCGTGTCCATCGATCCCGCGTGTCCACGATTGGATTCGACACCACGAGCTCACCGATCCACGAAGCTACGCTCCACGAAGCCACGATCCACGAAGCCACGATCCACGAAGCCACGATCCACGAAGCCACGATCTCGCGATCCCACGTGCCCGCGATCCACGTGCCCGCGATCCCGGTCTGGATGGACCGCGGTCCCGGTCTGGATGGACCACGATCCGCGCAGGGGGGGCCACGATCCGCATGGGGTGGGCCGCTCTCCTCAAGAAGCGCTATCCCTCGGCGTCACCGCCCGGAAACCCAAACCAGGAATCCCTGAACGATGGCACGCATCATCGGAATCGATCCCGGCTCCTACGCCGTGAAGATCGCCATCTACGAGGGCACCCTCGGCCGGCAGCAGCTCCTCGGCGCCCACAGCGCCCCGGTGCCGCAGCCCGACGACGGCATCCCCGACATGGCGGCCCGCATCGCCACCCTGGAGTCGCTCCTGTCCGAGCGGCGTCCCCTGGAGGGCACCGACTTCGGCGTCTGTCTGCCGGCCGACTGGGCCAGCATCCGCGTCGTCCGCCTGCCGTTCGGCGATCGCTCCAAGGTCGAGAGCGCCCTGGAGTTCGAGGTCGAGAATCAGGTGCCGTTCGACATGGACGACATGATCCTCGCCCATCGCATCCTGTCGGTGAGTCCGGGCGATAGCCGCGTGCTCACGGCCCTGGCGGCTCGGGAGCGCATCGCGCCGCTGCTGGGCCGGCTGGCCGAGGTGGGGGCGGATCCGAAGGTCCTGGCCCTCGACGGCGATCTGCTCGGCGTGTACGCCCGCGAGGGCGTGGAGGCGGTGATCGACCTCGGTCACACCCGCACCCTCATCAGCCTGTGCGTCGACGGCAAGGTGCAGGCCTGCCGCGCGATCACCGGGGGTGGTCGCGAGCTGACCCAGGCGCTGATGGTGACGCTGGGCATCGATCTGCCCGAGGCGGAGACCCGCAAACATCGCGCGGTGTTGTCGGATGAGGGCGTCCGCGTGGTCACCGCCGAGTGGGACATCGAGCAGCCGACCCTGCCGATCGACGCGATGCCCGTTCCGTCCCCTGACGACAGCACCATCGTCGCGGGCGCGCTCCAGCCCCTCCTCGCGGAGATCCGCGCGACGCTCATCGCCTTCGAGGACGACCACGAGGTGGAGATCACCGCCGTGCGGATCTGCGGCGGCACCGCCCGCCTGGGTGGCCTGGACGAGGTGATGGCTGAAGACCTGGGGGTTCCGGTGACGCCCGTGTCGCTCTCCGACGAGCGCCGCTTCGGCGACGGTCGGCTCGCGCTGGCCCTCGCGATGGGCGCGCGCGTGGGCGGTCCGGTGGGGCGCGTGCTCGACTTCCGCCTCGAGGAGTTCACCTTCAAGGGCGATCTCCACACGCTGCGACGCCTGGCCGTCGTCGCCGCCGCCGCGGTGATCCTGATGGTCGTCGGGGGTACCGGCTGGTTCGGCATCCGCTGGATGCAGCTCAACAGCGAGCTCACCGAGGTGGGGGGCGAGATCGCCATGGCGGTGCAGGAGACCTTTCCGGAGGTGCCCGCAGACAAGCTGGATTCGCCCACCATGGCCCTCGCCATCATGCAGGAGAAGACCACCGCCACCGCCGATCAGGCCGAGGCCCTCGGCGCGCTGGTCAGTGACACCCCGCCCATGACCGGAATCCTCAAGGAATTCTCGGACGGCATGCCGCCCCACAAGGACGCGCGCATTGACGTGCGAGAGCTGTCGATCTCGCCGACGTCCATCATCACGAAGGCCGAGACCGAGGGCTTCAACGAGGCCGCGCTCATCGAGAGCTCCCTGCAGCAGAACCCCCGCTTCAAGCGGGCGCGCAAGGGCGACGAGAAGAAGGTCAAGAGCGGCGTGCGCTTCACCATCACCGTTCCCCTCGGCGAAGAGGAGGAGGAGTAGATGTCCACACTGAGCACCCGCGCGGAGGCGCTGCGCGATCGCGTCCTCGACGCCCTCGCAGACATGAGTCCGCGCGATCGCAGCCTGCTGGCCGGTCTGCTGATCGCCTTCCCCCTGGTGATCGTCCTCGGCGGCGCCTGGTGGATGAACAGCACCCTCTCCGAGCTGGAGGGGCGCGTCACGTCGTACAACGACACGCTCCACCTCATCCGCGTCATGGCCGAGGACCACGCCGAGGCCACGGACCGCGTCGCCGAGGCGGAGGCCAAGCTGAAGGGGCACGACGCCACCGATCTCTCTGCCTACCTGGAGCAGGCGGCGGGCAAGGTGGGGATCTCCGACAAGCTCGCCTCGGTCCGCGAGCGCAGCGCCGCCAGCAGCGCCTTCGTCGAGGAGAAGCTCTACGCGGTCAAGCTCTCCAAGCTCAGCCTGGAGGAGATGGCGACGTTCCTGTTCGAGGTGGAGACCGCCGGGTACCCGCTGCAGATCCGCTCGCTCAAGGTCAAGACGCGCACCAAGCGCGGTGAGAAGGAGCTCAGCGTCGATCTCGACGTGACGGCGTACCGGGTCATCGAAGGACCAGAAGAGGAGGCGGGCTGATGCGACGACTGCTCATCGCTCTCGGCACGATGCTGTGGGGCACGCTCGTGTTCTCGTTGGGCCTCCGGGTCCACTTCCCCGGCGAGCAGGCAATCGAGCGCGCGCGCTGGGAGCTGGCCCAGGCCACTTCTGGCGCCTGGGACTTCACCGCGGAGTCGGTCTCGCCCTGGGCGCTCTCCGGTCTCGCGCTCGAAGACGTGGTGATCTACCGCGCACCTCCAAAGAAGCGCGGTCGCCGGGCCAGGAAGAACCCTGCGGTCGGCCAGCCATCGCCGGTCCTGCGCCTGGACACGCTGCGGGCCCGCGTCGCCCCCCTGTCGCTGCTGGCACGCGAGCCCGAGATCTCCGGGAGCGCCGACGTCTACGGCGGCGAGCTGAACGCCGAGGTCGCGCTGGGCTCCGAGGAGCGGCGCGTCAAGATCGACGCCGTTGGGATCGACCTGTCGGCCATGCCCATCGAGGGCGACGGCTGGCGGCTCGACCTGGCCGGGCTCGCCACGCTGGCGATCGATCTCGCGCTCGACATGACCGACATCGCCCAGACCACCGGCAGCGCCGCGCTGTCGTTTCAGGGGCTGGAGCTCAAGGGCGGAGAGGCCGGCGGCATCGAATTGCTCGCGACCTCCTTCTCCGAGGCTGTCCTGGAGGTCGAGGTCGAGGACGGCGCTGCCAGGATCGAGGAGGGCTCCTTCAAGTCCGATCTGGTCGAGGCCGAGCTGTCGGGCGAGGCCACGCTCAACGGCTCCGACGTCGCGCGCTGGCGCCTCAAGGTCGACATCTCGCTCAAGTTCGACGATACGTTGGAGCGATTCGTCAAGATCGATCCCATGATGCGCAAGGCCCGCGACGATCAGGGCGTCTTTCACCTGGTCTGTTCGGGCACGGTCTCCCGCCCGCGCTGCCGAGAGGACCGCTCACAGGTGAGGGGGCGCTCGGGCAGGCGCGACCGCGTCGGTCCCCCCGGTATGGCCCGGGGTGCTGACTCGGCGCGCGACGATGAAGAGTCTACTGAGTCGGGGGACGAGCGCCGGTCGCGCCGGATGGATCGCATCCGGGATCGCCGGGATCGGCTGCGCAAGACTCGGCCAGAGGGCGATCTCCCAGACGAGGGCCTCCGTCCCGGGGTGGATGAGCTCGACCCCATCGGGCCGCGCTCGCGGCGCGGGCTGCCCCGCGGACCGGGTGAGTTCGACCAGATGATCCCTCCAGATGACGCGCTCATCGATGAGATCGAGGGTGAAGACAACTTCATCGAGGATGATCTGATCGATCAGGATGGCGTGCCGTATCAGGGGGATGAGCTCGGGGATGAGCCCATCTATGATGAGCAACAGTTTGAGGATGAGTAGGGCACGGCTCCTCGCCGCGCCTGCTCTGTTGTTCGTCGTTTGCTCAGGTCGGCGGCTCCGGTCATCGTAGCGGCCGGAGGCCGGCTCGATGACCTGCGCACCCTTTCTTGGGGGCCGCCCTCAGGCCCTGACCGCTCTCGCGGACCGGAAAAACAACCCAGGTTTGTCCCCCGGAATCGCCCGGGTGGCCGGGACGATGACCGGGGCCGGACCGCGTGTCCTCCAGACCGGGTCGCTGCCGGATCGGTCCGGACAGCTGACCGGCGCTGTGGAGTCGCGCGAGAATGACTTGATCGCTATCGGCGTGGAGGTGCGAGTCCAGTGGGTTTCCGAGATCGCAGTCGTATCCGGAACCTTCAAGCCCCAACTCTGATAGATGGGGGGGAGCCGCTGGGCGAAGCAGATCGGCGTCGAGAGTGATCAAGTTATTGATGCGCGACTCCTGTGCTGGTTCGGGGTGCTGTGGGTGGCCGTCCGGGCTACTCCAAGCGGGAGGAGGGTGCGTCGATGCAGATTCAAGGAACAGTATCGATCTCGGAGGCCTACCGGGTGGCCCGCGCGGCCCCCGGCTGGTGGTGGCGCCCCGTCGTCGTCCTGATCGGGTACGCCTTCATCCCGGTTGGTGTCTACGGCTGGTGGCGGCGGTACTATCTGTCGCTGCGCGCCGGAGAGGGACCGGACCTGCCCGGGTTCGCCCCGCTCACCGATCTGAAGCTCGGCTTGCGGCCCATGGCCAACTTCTTCATCTGGTATCTCGGCTGGTTCGCCCTCATGCTCTTGGTGATGGGGGTGGTGTTGCTGCTGGCGGGCGTGCCCGCCGCGCTGTTGCCAGCGTTGGAGCAGGGTGACTTCGATGAGGTGGGGCGGGCAGCTCAGACCGCCATCGGCGCCCTGGGGATCGCCTCGATCATTGGTCTGCTCGGGGCGATAGTCGCGTGGTATCTCTCGATGTTCCTCTACATGCTGGCGGGCGTAGACATCGCCTGCCGCTGTTTCTCCGGCGAGCGCTGGCCGGCCCTCTCGCCCCTCCAGTCGATCCGAGAGGTGCGTCGCCGTCCCCGGGCCATGCTGTGGCTGGTGATTGGCCACGGACTGGCCATCAGTTTCGTGCCCTTGATCGGCCTGCTCGCGTGTGTGATCGGCGTGTACCCGGTGATGTTGCTGTGCATGAACGCCGGCTTGGTGTCGCTGGTCCAGTGGGATCTGGGTCGCTCCGAGTCGGCGTAACGCCGCTCCAGGGACAGAGAGTCTCCCATGATCGGCGTGAGGCGCGGCCTGCGATGCCCCGGGTCCACTGTCTTGCGGCGCCTGCGCGGCCCGGCTCGCCGTCGGTTCTGGCCCTGATTGATAAGGACTGGGTTCGAGAGCGTCGCACGCTGGGGCCCGGGGCCTCGCTGGCAAGGGCATCCGCGTGGGACCGCCCTCAGGTCGAGGGGGGAGGTGAAGCGGCCTAACTGCAGCCGATTCGCTGGCATGCTCCACGGGGTGGGTGACGCCGGGTCGGGCCGCCCGCGGAGAACGGGCTGGCGCATTCAAGTGCTATTCGTCCCGTTTCTGCGCCATCTCCGACCGAATCTGCGCCAGCAACGCCTTGGCGTCCGGATCACCGGGGCTCTCCCGCAGCAGCCGGGCCGCCCGTCGCTGCGCGGCCTTGAGTCGCCCGATTCTAAGCATGTAGCTGCTCAGGTAGAACAGGACGTCTCGCTCCTCGGGCCCGAACTGTTCGGCCAACAGAAGAAACTCCCGAGCCTCTTCGTCTCGGCGGTCTTCAGGCATCGTGCGATTGTGCAGCCGGGCCCAGCCCAGGTTCGCCAGCACGATGGCGTGGTCGAGCCGGATGTTCTTGGCCTTGGACAGCACCTTGTCGGCCTGGGCCCACGCGCCCTGTCGCATCAGGTCGCGGCCCATCTGGAGCAGGACCTCCTCCTGCTGGGCGGGGGCGGACGCGGCGCGTGAGGGGGCGCTCGGCATGTCGAATCCGGCGTCCTCGATGACCGAGCGGCGAACCCGGGAGCGGCGATCGCTCAGCATCCGGTGGGCGGTCTCGACCTGGACGAGCAGGGCGGCGGCCAGCTCGCGGGCGGGCTCGGGCGTGCGACGCTCCTCGACGATGTCGGAGTACCGCTTCCGCAGTCGATGGGCGGCCTGCTCGATGAGGCTGGCGCTGGCGTTGCTGGGGATGGCGAGCACCACCGCGGGAGAGGCGCCGCGCAGCCGGGACAGCTCCTTGGAGAGGCGGACCTCGAGCGCGCCGGGCTTGCGCTCGCCGGGGGTGCGTGGGGTCCTGCGGACCGGCTTGCGTCGCCGCGCGACCTTGGGATCGCGGGGGCGGGGGAGGCCGTCGCCGCGGGGCGGGGGGCGGTATGTGGGCCGACGGCCGGCGGCGATGCGCT
>CAYXGP010000121.1:13561-24543 GCA_964464515.1 uncultured Enterobacterales bacterium | reverse complement strand
GGAGGGGGTTCGTTCTCACGAGCACGAGGGGGTTCATTCTCGCGAGCGCTGAAGCGCTGGCGGCAAGACGGACGTTCAGCAGGCGCGCACCGAGCGCGATGCTCTGCTCTCGGTCCTGTGCTCGCCGGCCGGATCTGGTTGAGTCAGCTCTTGCGGGCTTTCAGATCAAGCAGGCGCGCTTGGAGGTGCTCGCGCTCCTCGACCGGGCCGGCGAGCGTGGACTCAAGGAGGGCGATAGCGCGATCGATGTCCAGGTACTCCGGGCTGTTCCCCGCGCCGCTGAGCTGATCGGAGAGCCGTGCCGTAGCCTCCCACTTCTGCGGCCAGTCTTCGATCAGCTCCTGGAGAATCTCATCCCCCTGCTGAGCCAGTCCCTGGGCATAGAGCAGATCTGCCTGCGCGCAGCGGAGGCTGTACCGCTCCTCAGAGGGGTCGAATTGCCAATACAAGTGCTCGAAGAGGGCTGCGGCGCGCTGACCGAGTTCGGGGTACTGCCGGCCGGTGTTGTACAGCTCCTGGCGCAGATCCCCAAGCCAGTTCCGCAAGATGTTGAGCGCATCGAAGTCCGCGCAGGCCTCCTCCAGCGTATCCGCATCGGGGGATAGGGCGCGGCAGAGGTCGTACCCCAGCCAGATCCACACCTCGCAAGCCCGCTCTTGTTCGCTCTCTTCCAGTAGATCGTAGCCCTCCTGCATTCGCTCATCGAGCATCTCCAGCGAAGGCCGCCCTGGCAGGAGTCGTCTCCAGAGCTCGCAGGCTGCCAGACCCAGGAATTCGGGGTCCGCGGACGGTAGCGGTCGCCATGCCTCCTCGGACATCTCCCACGCCGAAGCGTATGGCGCGGCCAGCTCTGCGAAGCGGCCCACATCGACCTGGACCCCCGAGCTTCGCAGAATCACCAGCATGGTCTGAGTCGACATGGCGCGTACCGCCGAGATTGTAAAGCGCGGAGGGTGATCCCCCGGGCCGATTCCCGTCAGCTCCCGGAGCCGAGCGATCACCCACGGAGAGACCTCCAGGCCTTGTAGATCACCTCCACGGGCGACCTGCTCAGCGGCGGATCGCCCGAAGTACATCCGCGGCTGATCGGAATTCCAGGGATCTCTCGTCACGGCGTGCTCCTGACTTCGTCCATGAGCGAGCTCCATGCGGGGATCTCCTCCGCGACGAGTTCACGGGGCAGCTCACGCCGCCCGCGCAGCGGTCCTGGCGTCTTTGCACACTGTGAGAGGATGTCCGATACCGTCTCGTCGCAGAAGTCTGGAGCCATCTCCAGGATCGGCTCTTCCCGGGCCTCGCGAAGGCGATACAGCCCGAGCAGGAGCCCGACGCACGTGTCGCAGGCGGCTCTTGCCAGGCCCAGGCATGCAAGACGCTTCATCTCGGTGAGGTCGCCGAGCACCTCCAATGTGGTGTCCGCCGGGTGTACATATCCCCAGGGTTGACGGCGAGCGTGCGCGTTCAGAACGTCGAACCCGGGCGCCCACACCCCGTCCTTGATGTCCTCGGCGATGTGGTCCGGGGCCACGTTTGAGGTGAGCATCCGGGCCGCAGCCTCCGCCTCGTCCGTCAGCTCAGGATGCCGACGGAGCAGGATGCGCAGGACCGATCTCCCCGCCGACCCGGAGAGGTCTGCCAGGATTCGCGGTGTCGTCTTGTTCGTCATCCATCTCTCGGCTTTGCGGGCTCGTCAGGCCCTGGAGCGCATCGACATGAGCACCTACCGGTACCACTGATTCCAGGCGCTGGGCCACGCGCTCGACGCGGGTGCGAGACGGATTCCAGCGCATGTCCTCACGCGCGCATAACCTCTACCAGCTTCACCAGTTCCCATCATTGGGGTGCTCTCCGGGGTCGCGGCAGATGCTGACGCGCAGGTCCGATGTGCTCCTGGCTCACTGACCGTGTCTATGTTGCCGAGCTGACTCCGGCGGACGCGACTCCAGGCTCTGGATGGCCGCTGAGTCTACGGGTGGAATCCGGTCCGCGACGTCTGACATTGCTGCGCGCCTCCTCAGAGTGTGCTTCATCAACGCTGGACGTCGTCGCCGGTCCCTCTGGTGGATGACGTGCCGGACACCAGTTAGCTGGCCGCCATGTCCAGATATCTCATCCTCACTCCTGCCATCGTCTTTCTGCTGGCATGTTCTGGTCTCTTTGACTCCCAGAAGTCGGAAGTCCAGCAAGCATCCGATCCCCAGAAGGCTGCCGATTCTTCCGACACCTGTTGCTCGATAGCACAGATAGAGGATCTGTGTAGATCAGGCGTGTCCGAGACGGTCATCTTTTCCACGTTGGATACTGCTCTGGTCGTACCGACTCCGAGAGCTGAGGAGGTCGTCCAGTTGTCGACAGCTGGCTGTCCGGACGCGGTGATCCTCAAGCTCCAGGGAGAGGAGCCCCCCGAAGACGACGCAGCCGAGGAGGCTCCTCCGCCAACACTCGATGTCGACATCATTCAAGGCAAAGCGTTCATCGACCTCAGGAGCCTGACCGATCGGCAGCTGACCAGACTGACCCTGGTCGTGAACGGTCAATATTCCTACAAGCTATCCAAGCTGGCGCCGCGCGACACCGACTCGATTCGGAAGGGGTCTTTCAAAGACAAGAACGGCACGAAATTCAACGGGAATATCAAACGCATCTACATCAGGGCTGATCAGGGCGTCTACTCCCAGAGGTGGTGATCGGAGACGGGACCGGTGGGGCGGATGGCCTGCCCGCGCAGCGAACCCACGGTCGAGTGGGGCTGTCGATGGGTTGTCGGCGGGGCGAGAGAGGGGTGAGCTACTCTCTGAGAGGCGCCGCGCGGACCTGGTGGTTGGGGGACGTGGCTGTCGAAGCCCTCAAGCCTTGCGACGCGGTGTTCGAGGGGGGCGTTTCTACGGCGCTGGTGGGTCCATCCGGGTCCGGAAAGAGCACGCTGCTTCAAGTGGCGGCGCTGCTCGATCCGCCCACCTCGGGGGGGATCTGGCATGCGGGTCGGTGTCTCTCGGAGATGGGGGACGCTGCCCGTAGCGGGTTTCGGCTGCGGCATCTGGGCTTCATCCACCAGACCTACCCGGTGGTGGCTGCGCTGACCCCGCTGGACAACGTCGCCCTCCCTGCGATTCTCGCGGGCGCGTCTCGGCGGCGTGCGCGGGAGCGCGCCCGGAGACTGCTCGACGCCATGGGGATCGCTGCGCTCGCTCGCCGACCGGTGCGCGCGCTCTCCGGCGGGGAGCGGCAGCGGGTCGCCATCGCTCGCGCGCTGATCAACGAGCCGCTGGTGGTCTTCGCCGACGAACCCACTGCGGCGCTGGACCAGGAGACCGGTGAGGAGGTCCTGGCGCTGCTCTTCGACTGCACCCGTCACGCCGCCCTCGTGGTGGCAAGCCACGACGAACGTGTCGCCAGGCGCGCCGATCGCGTGCTGCAGATCCGCGCGGGGCAGGTATCGTGAGTTTGATGTGGCTGGCGGTGCAGAATCTGCTGGAATCTCCGCGGCGGACAGTGCTCACCAGCCTGGGACTATCGACGGCTGTCGCTGGCGCGTTGTTGTTCTTTGGGTTCACACAACACACCTACTTTGCGTTGGGTGAGGCGCTAACCCGAAACGGCTTCGGCCACCTCCAGATCGCCGACGCGGAGTGGTTCGACAGCCCCAGGCCCGAGCTGCATCGCACGCCGGTAGCCGAGCTGGAGTCTGTGCAGGGTGCCCTCGTCGATCGCCTGGGTGAGCGGGTGTCTGGCGCGAGCGTCCGGCGAGAGCTCTCTGGAATGATCACCGCTCAGGGGCGAAGCGGTGCCTTCCTGGGTGTCGGGACCGATCCGTCCGCGGAGGACGCGTTGGCGCCGCTGGCGCGACCGGTGGAGGGGGTGGGCCTGGCCGGAGCATCTCCAGATGGCGTCGTGCTCGGCGCGCCGCTCGCTCAGCGAATCGGCGTGGAGCCCGGTGATTGGCTCACGGTGCTGGTCACGACAGACCAGGGGCTGACCAACGCCGCTGACTTTCGGCTGGTCGGACTGGCCCGCACCGGCGTGCCGATGCTGGACCGTACGCTGGCGCGCTTTCCGTTGACGGCGGTGCTCGGCCTGGCGGCCGGCGAACGCGCCGATCTGTTGGTGGTGGCTCTGCGGGACACCAAAGACACGGGGGACGCCCTGGCGGCCGCACGGGCGGTTCTGGAGGACCACCCTGGGCTTCGGGTCATGCCCTGGTTTGAGAGGGCGAAGTATTATATTGCGGTCAAGGCCCTGTACGACCGTCTGTTCGCTATCTTCCAGGTGCTGATCCTGGCCGTCGCGGGGCTGACCCTGAGCCACGCGGTCGCGGCTGTGGTCACCCAGCGACGTGCCGAGATTGCGCTCCTACGCGTGATCGGTCTGACGCGACATCAGGTCATGTGGTTGTTCCTTCTGGAGGGGGCCCTCCTCGGCCTGCTGGGGGGGGGCATCGGCGCGCTGCTGGCCAACGGAGTGGCCCTGTTGACGCGCTCTCTTGGCGGGATCCCGATGCCTCCGCCCCCTGGGTTCGCCGTGGGCTACGCGGCCCAGTTCCTCCTGCTCGCCGACGGCTACCTTCTGGTGCTGCCGGTCGCCGTCCTCACGGCCATGGCGGCCTCGGCGGTGCCGGCCTGGCGCGCCGCTCGGGGGGCGCTCTCCCGCGCGCTGATGGGCCTCGCTGCGCTGATGGTGTTGTCTGGTCCGAGGGCTGGCCCACACCTCCTGGAGGCCGTCTCTCAGGGCGATGGCGGCGACCTGTACGTCGGTTGCGACGACATCGGAAACGAGTGAAGGGCATCCTTCCTGTCTCTCCAGAACCCAGGCGATTCACGAATGGAACAGCGGACCTCGACTCACCCACCGGAGCCCATCGCCGTGGTGGGCATCGGCTGTCGGCTGCCCGGCGGCGTCGAGTCCACGGATGCGTTGTGGAAGGTGCTCGCGGATGGGACCGACTGCATCGTTCCTGTGTCTCCCGGCCGCTGGGATCCCCGACGATTCTTCGATCCCGACCCCGCGGCCATCGGGCGGGGCCGCGTGATGGAGGCAGGGTTCCTCGACCTCCGCCTTGATGAGTTGGACGCCGCTTTCTTCGGGTTGTCCCCGCGTGAGGCGGAGGTGCTCGACCCGCGACAGTGGATGATGCTGGAGTGCACATGGGAGGCCTTCGAGGATGCAGCCATGAGGCCATCCGCGGTCGCCGGCAGCGACACCGGAGTGTTCGTCGGCGCCTTCCTCAACGACGGCGCCGTGCATCGGATGGGCCCCCTGTCACGGACCATCCTCGGCTCTGCGCTGAGCCGCGGCTCCAGCCAGACCATGTTGGCGGCTCGCCTGTCGTATTTCTTCGATCTCCGCGGGCCATCCCTGGCCCTCGACACCGCCTGCTCCAGCTCGCTGGTGGCGACCCACCTGGGCTGTCAGTCGATCTGGCGAGGGGAGTGCAGCCGCGCCCTGGTGGGTGGTGTCAACATGATCCTGCGCCCGGAGCCGATGATCGTGCTCGACAAGGGAGGCTTCCTCAACCCGGAGGCGCGCTGTCGCGCGTTCGACCATCGCGCCGCTGGATATGTCCGAGGGGAGGGCGCTGCGATGGTGCTGCTCGAACCCCTCTCGCAGGCTCGCGCAGCCGGGCGCCGCATTCACGCCCTGATCTGCGCCACGGGATGCAACCAGGACGGTCACACGCCTGGCATCACCGTTCCGCGCCTGGACGCGCAGGTCGCTCTGTTGGATGGTATCTGCACAGAGGCTGGTGTTCCCCCGGGTGAGATCGACTTCGTCGAGGCCCACGGGACCGGAACTCCTGTCGGAGATCCCATCGAGGTGGCGGCGCTGGACCGGGTGCTGAGTCGGGGGCGCGCCCGCACACGGAGCTGCCCGATCGGGTCGATCAAGACCAACATCGGCCACCTGGAGGCCGCCGCGGGCATCGCGGGCCTGGTCAAGGCCTGCCTCAGTCTACAGCGCGGACGCATCGCACCCTCTCTGCAGTTTGAGGAACTGAACCCCGCCATCGATCTGTCCTCGGGCACGCTGTCCATCGCGCGGGAGGAGGCGGTGCTGGAGGGCCATGGGCCCTGGCATGCGCTCGTCAATTCCTTCGGGTACGGTGGGACCAATGCGGCGGTGTTGTTGCGATCCGCCGCGCCGCAGCCGACTCCCCAGCGCGCCTACGCTCCCGGCCCCTGGATCGTGCCGCTCTCCGGGCGCAGCGCTGAGTCTCGTCGCGGGCAGGCCCCCCGTCTGATCGGCTGGCTTGAGCGACACGCGGATCCATCGGTGGCCGAGCTCTCCCGCAGCGCCTTCGCCACCCGAGAGAACCACCGTTTCCGCGCCGCGCTGATCGTGCAGAGCCGGGAGCAGCTCCTGCATCAGCTGAGGCAGCTCGCCGCGGGTGAGGCCGCCGATGGCCTGGTCCTGGGTACCGCGGCCGCCGGAGCGGGGCCAGTCTTTGTCTACACGGGCATGGGCGCGCAGTCCTGGGGGATGGCGGATGAGCTGGCGAGCTCGGAACCGGTCTTCCGAGACGCGATCGCGCGCTGCTCGGCTATCTACCGGGCGCTCGCAGACTGGCCGCTGAGCGGTTTGTTTGAGCCTGGCTCTGGCTTGCGTCGTGGCGGTCGGGAGGCTGGGAGCCCCATGACCCGCCCCGCGTTCGCCCAGCCGGCCAACCTGGCGCTGCAGGTCGCGCTGACTCTGTGGTGGCGTTCACAGGGATTGGAGCCTGCCGCGGTCGTCGGGCACAGCGTGGGCGAGGTCGCCGCTGCATGGGCGGCGGGCGTGCTTTCGCTGGAGGAGGCCTTCCAGATCATCCACGCTCGCGCCGAGGTGCTGTCTCGGCTTGAGGGGGCGGGAACCATGATGGCGGTCCGTCATCCGGTCGAGCAGGTCGAGCAGCTCCTCGACCGCCCCGATCTCGATGTGTCGGTGGCCACCTGGAACAGCCCGCTCCTCTGCGTCGCCGCCGGACCACGTGCAGGGTTGACAGCGGTCCAGCCGCAGCTCGAAGCGCTCGGCGCGCGCTGCACCCTCCTGTCGGTGGGTGTGCCCTACCACCACGCGGCCATTCGGCCCCATGAGGCGGACTTTCGGCGGCGGCTCGCAGGCGTCGGCGCCGCAGCGCCGCAGCGCCCGTTCTTCTCCACCCTGACGGGGTCACGCCTGAACACTGTCCCGGCAGGACCCGAGCACTGGTGGCGCGCCTGCGCCGAGCCGGTCCGCCTCGACAGGGCGGTGGAGCAGCTCCGGGTGGCCGGCCACCGTCACTTCCTGGAGATCGGCCCCCACCCCGGCGTAGTGCCGGCGATCGCCGAGTCCTTCGCGGCCGCCGGTGATCGCGCGCTGGTCTTCGTCTCGCTCCGCCGCGAGCAGCCGGCGCGGCGCGCCCTCACCGCGGCTAAGGCGCGGCTGTTCGTAGAGGGAGCCTGGGTTCCGAACGAAGATGACGATCGCGGCGGGCATCTGGACCTGCCGAGGTACGCCTGGCACCGCGAGCGGTACGCGCGGATGACGGACGTGATGACCCGCTATCTGTTCGGCACCAACGAGCACCCATTGCTGCAGGAGAGAGCGCTGGGGCCGGAGCTCGCCTGGCGCAGCGAGCTCGCGCAGGGTTGCCTGCCATGGCTCCCCGAGCACCGGGTCGGCGGGCGCGAGATCCTCCCGGGCGCCGCGCTCGTGGAGACAGCGCTGGCGGTCGGCCGGGAGCTTCACGGCTTCCCGGTGGAGCTGGAGGAGCTGCAGCTTCTACAGATGCTGGAGCCCAATGAGCGTTCGCTGATCGATGTCTCGGTCGCGCGTGAGACCGGTCGCTTGCAGGTGTCCAGCGCCTCCCTGCTCGAGGAGTCCAACTGGATCCCCCATGCCCGCGGTCGACTCGTGCGCGGGAGCGCGGGTCTGCGCCAGGCCCGCCTGCAGGTGGCTGAGCTGCGCGCCCGCTGCACGGAGCCGGTCGATCCCGAGGAGCTCTATGAGCGGTTCGAGGACGCAGGCTTCGACTATGGACCCCACTTCCGCTGTATTCAGAGGCTGTGGCGCGGCGAACAGGCTGTTCTGGCGGAGCTTCAGATCCCTGGTCAGGCCGATGACTACCTCGTTCACCCCGCGCTGCTCGATGGGGCCATCCAGGCACTGTTCGCGGCCATCGACGGCGCTCGCCTCCGCCCCCATGTACCGGTCGCGGTGGGGCACACCCGGCTGAGCGCGCCGGTGGGGGAGCACGCGCTGCTCTGGGGAGAGATCACCGCGCGCACCGAGAGCGATGTGGTCGGCCGCCTGGTGTTGGCGACCCCGGATGGCGAGATCAGGCTCGAGATCGGCGAGATTCGCTACCATCGCCTGCGGGCCGGGCTGGTCGAGACGGGCCTCCTCTACCGTCAGGTCTGGGAGCCCCAGCCGGCTCCCGAGTCAACGGAGGCGCCTGCTGTGGAACATTGGCTGTTGATAGAGCAACAGCCTGGAAGCGCCGCGGAGCTGGCGCAGGCGCTGACCGACCGCGGACAGACCTGCGCGGTGCAGGACCTCCGCGCGATCGCCTCTGGAGATCTGCGCTCCACAGAGCGGGTCGCCGAGGCAGCGTGGGTGGTGCTGGCGGGAGGTGCTCCCGATGCAACCCTGCCCGATACAACCCTGCCCGGTGCAACCCTGCCCGATACAACCCTGCCCGGTGCAACCCTGTCCGATGAGACCCTGACCGATGCAGAGACGCTCGCGGACGAGCTGTGGTACGCAGGCGACGCCCAGGCCCCGCTGGTCACGCTCTGCCGAGAGCTCTGCGTGGCGCAGCGCTCATCTGCGCGCTTCTTTCTGGTCACCGATCGGGCCTTCCGCATCGAGCCCGCGGATCCGTCGGTCGATCCCACTCAACGCGCGGGTTGGGGGCTGAGCCGGGTGGTCGGCAACGAGGCTCCGACCGTCGCCTGCCGGCGGATCGACGCCGCCCCGGACTGCACGGCGGCCCTGGTCGACGAGCTCCTCGCGCGCACCGATGAGGACGAAGTCGCGCTGCGACCTGGCGGGCGCTTCGTGCATCGGTTCGTCACCGCGCGTGGAGCGGCACCCGGCGTTCCGGTCGTTCTGCCCGGAGACACCCCCATGGGCCTGAAGGCGATCGGGGCGGGCCTGAGCGGGGTGGGGTTCGTGGAGACGGCGCGGCGCCCGCCGGCACCCGACGAGGTGGTGTGTCGTGTGTGGCTGGCGGGGGTCAACTTCAAGGACGTCCTGAAGGCTCAGAACCGACTGCCCGGGGATTATCTGGAGCGGTGTTTTTCCGGCGGGGATCTGGGCTCGGAGTTCGTCGGGCAGGTGGTGGGGGTTGGTGGTGAGGTGGGCGACTTCACCGTCGGTGATGTGGTCTATGGTTTCGCCCGCGCCGCCCTGAGCACCTACGTCAACATCCCCCTGACCTCTGCGTACCGGGGACGGCGCATCTGGGCTCCGCCCATCTTTCGCGTTCCGCCCGACCGCGAGCCGAGCGACTTCCTGGGCTTCGTCAATTTCGTGACCGCCTGGCACTGCCTGGTCACGTTGGCGCGCCTGGAGGACGGCGAGACCGTGCTGATTCACAGCGCCGCGGGCGGCGTGGGGCTGGCCGCGGTTCAGCTCGCCCAGCGCCGAGGAGCGCGGATCATCGCGACTGCCGGTACGCTAGAGAAGCGGGCCCACCTCGCAAGCCTCGGGGTGGAGCGGGTCGCGGACTCGCGCAGCCTCGAGTTCGCCGATCAGGTCCGTGCCTGGACCGAGGGGTTTGGCGTCGATGTGGTGCTGGGATCGGCCCCGGGCGAGACGATGCTCGCCAGCCTCGACCTGCTGGCGCCGTTCGGTCGCTACATCGACATCGGCAAGTCCGACATCCTCCGCGGCGGCACCCTGCCGCTGAAGGCCCTGGATCGCAACCGCACCTTCATCGCCTTCGACCTTGACCTCGCCAGCAACGAGCGCAGCCTCTACCGCAGTGTGCTCGCTGTGGTACAGGCTCTGGAGCAGCGCGAGCTCAGCCCGCTGCCCTTGCAGGTGTTCGGGGCTGCCGAGGCCGGTGATGCGATTCGGCGTCTGGCGAAGGGGAACCAGATCGGCAAGATCGCTGTGGATCTTCGAGCCGAACAGATCCCCGCGATCCGCCGCGCGCGGCCGGACGGCGCTGCAGAGGACGGCTGCGTGCTCATCGTCGGCGGCCTCGGTGGGGTGGGGCTGGCTCTGGCCCGATGGTTGGTGGACCGCGGCGCGCAACATCTGGTGCTCGTGGGACGGTCGGGTTTGTCCGACTACGAGGCGGCGGAGGCGGTGGAGCGCCTGCGCACCCGCGCCCGGGTGCGGGTCATCGCGGCGGACACCACCGTCTACGCCTCGGTTCGGACGATGCTGGAAGCGGTGCGCGCGGAGGGCGAGCCTCTCCGAGCCGTCTTCCACCTGGCTTCAGTCTGGGATGACCAGCCGCTGTCGGGCCAGGACGACGCGTCGTTCGCGCGTATCTACGCCTGCAAGGCCCACACGGCTGCCTATCTGCATGCGCTCACGCAGGATGACCCCCTCGAACATTTCGTGCTGTTCTCATCCATCTCGACCATCCTGGGCAACCCTGGTCAGGCCGCCTACTCAGCCGCCAACGCGTTCCTCGATGGTCTGGCCCACCATCGCCGGGCGCTGGGCATGCCCGCTCTCTCCGTGAACCTCGGGCTCATCGGAGACGTGGGGGTCGCCACCCGAAGCGCAGGGCTCCTGGAGCTGCTGGAGGCGCGAGGAGTCGCTCCCCTGTCCATCACGCAGGCGCTCGACCAGCTCGGGCGTCTGCTGGAGGAGTCACCCATCCAGTGCGCGGTGGCGGGCTTCGACTGGGAGCGCCTCCAGCGCGGCTGGCGGCTGGCGCCTCGGTTCGAGCGGCATCTGAGTCATGAGGAGGGCAAACGGGGACCCTCGGGAGCGTCTGCGGCGGTGCTCGCCGCCCTCCCCGTACTGCAGCAGGCCGCTCCGGGGCCGCGCCGGGGGGGGGGCCCCCC
>CAYXGP010000121.1:0-13551 GCA_964464515.1 uncultured Enterobacterales bacterium | reverse complement strand
GCTCTGCACTGCAGCTGGCCGCGCGGGGCCAGGGCGGGGCGCGGGCGACCCGGCTGCTGGTGCAGGCCATCGCTGATCTGCTCGGTGTTGATCCTGAGCGCGTCGATCCCGACCTGAGTCTGATGGACCTTGGCCTGGACTCACTGATGGCTGTGGAATTCGGCGTGAGTCTTCGGGAACTCACCGGCGTTGAGTTGCGCACCGAGCTGATCACTTCGGGGAGCTCGCTGCGTGAGTGCGCGCAGTCTATCGTCGCGGAGCTGCCTGGAGCGCAGACTGCGGAGCAAGAGCGCCGCTGACGTAGAGATCGCGCGCCCTGAAGCGTTGGTGTTTTCCGCTGGTGGTTCGGGGCAGGGTGCCGCGGGCCACAGCCAGGACCTCTGCTACCCGTAGCCCCAGCCGCTCGAAGATCCTGCGCTTCACCGCCCGGGCGATTCGGCGCTGGACTGCGTGAGCGGTGGCGATGACCTCGATCGCGACCACTGCACGTTCACCCTCGGCGGAGGGCACCGAGAAAGCCATGGCCACCCGGTTGAAGACACCGTCGATCTCCGCGGCGGCCCACTCGATGTCCTGGGGGGCGTAATTGCGACCGTGGACGATGAGGACGTCCTTGAGGCGGCCGGTGATGTACACCTCACCCCCCGCGAGGTAGCCCTGGTCCCCCGTTCGCAGCCAGCTCCCAGCGTGAGCGGTGCTGTCGTGCGGCGCCTCCCCCCAGTACCCCGAGGTGATCGACGGTCCACGGAGACGCAGCTCGCCGACGAGCCGCTCCGCGAGGGGATGCGCGCTGGTGAGATCATCTGGCGCGAAGACCTGGACCTCGGTGTCGAGCAGCGGACGCCCACAGGACGGGATCTCGAGGGCGGAAGGGCCTGGGCCGGCCGGGCGGGCCTGGCCTTCCCGGCGCAGCGCCTCCGGGTCGACGCGATCCAGCGTCAGGCCCTCTCCGCTGCGATGTAGAGACACGCCGACGGTGGCTTCGGCCAGACCGTAGGCACAGGTGAGGGCGCGGGCGTTGAATCCGACGGGGGCCAATCGACGCGCGAACGCCCGAAGATCCCGCGGCTGGATGGGCTCGGACCCACAGCCCGCCACCTTCCAGCAGGAGAGGTCGAGGCTCTCCAGGTCTACCGGGCGGAGCCTGCGCGCGCAGAGGGCGTAGCCGAAGTTGGGCGAGAACGAGACCACGGCCCGGTGCTGAGAGATGGCCTGTAGCCACCGCGCTGGCCGCTTGAGGAAGGTCAGCGGCGTCAGCAGATGGACGGGGTTGTGGAGAAACAACGGCAGGAGAACCGAGCCGATGAGGCCCATGTCGTGGAACAAGGGAAGCCATGAGACAGCCGGATCGCGCCCAGGCTCCAGCCCGAATTCGCGAAAGGCGTGGGCGATCGCGCGGAGGTTGGCCACGGCGTTTCCGTGACGCACGATCACGCCGCGGTGGCGGCCGGTGGACCCGCTGGTGAACTGCAGAAAGCACACATCATCCATCGTTCGCGCAATCGGAGTGAACACCGCGTCACTCTGTAGAGCGGCGGGCTGGAGAACCCGCAACCCGGGGCGACGATGCGTCAGGGGGAGCAGCCTTCGACCACACGAGGCATCGCTGACGATCCATGCGGCGTCGCATCGCTCGACGACATGGCGGACCCCCTCGAGGTATCGCTCCATTCCACCAAAGCCCAGGGGGGGACTGAGCGGTGCGGGGATCAGGCCCGCGCGGATAGCTCCGAGGAACGTGGTGATGAACGCGGCGTTGTCCGGCAGGACCAGCAGCGCGCGGTCGCCGGGGCGCGCTCCCATCTCCTGAAACGCCGCGGCGACCCGCTCAGCCGCCCGACCCAGCTCAGGGTAGCTCCGCTGCCGGATGTCACCGGAGTCGTCTTCGAATTGAAGACCTGCGGTGGACTCGACCTGCGCGAGCTCAGCGATGGCGACATCGACGTTTCGATCGAGGAGCTGCTCGGGGGACCTGCTCACTGTGTCGCGCTCGGGGCTGTGAAGAGGCGCGCGAGGTCTCGCACGGTCACGGTGTCCTGGAGGGCCTCCTCGCCGAGGCGGATGCCGGTGCGCTCCTCCAGGTCTGCGATGACTTCGAGCAGGGCGACGCTGTCCAGATCGACATCCGCGACCAGGTCGCTCAGTGGAGAGAGAGGCACGTCCGGCGACACGCGCTGCCGCAGCAGATCCAGAATGGTGTCTTCGATTGGGTCAGCGGACATGATGATCCAGGGTATGACGTGCCCGCGCGACCAGCGCGACGGTCCTGCGGCGCGCCGTCAGCGCTGCCTCGGCGGGGTCTCTCGGGTTCTGATAGGGCTCCCCGATGGCGATGGCCACCGGAAGACTGCCGCGCCAGAGGAGCTTCCACAGGTAGACAGGCATGGGCTCCTCCCGTGTGAACTCGGTGCCGGGGGGGAAGGCGAGACCGAGGCACAGCACCCGCCGGCCACGGGCAGCGTGAAACGCGCCGCGGAAGAACGGGCGGACCTCGTCGCCAGCGACCGTCATGCCCTCCGGAAAGACGATCACGTTGGCCCCTTCGTCGAGAGCAGTAGTGATGGAGCGGATGGCCGCGACGCGGCTCCCGGCGTTGGCGCGATCGACAAACACCGTTCCCCCTGCCCGGAAGAGCGCGCCGAAGAGAGGCCAATTTGCCACCCGGGACTTGGCCAGACTGCGGCCGCTCAGGATCTGGCGGATGACGAGCGTGTCCAGCCCGCTGCGATGATTGGAGACGATGAGGAGCGGGGCGGACTCCGGGGCGGGGGCCTCGCCCACCGCGATGACCCTCAGGCCGTAGAGTCGAGCGCCCAGGCGGATGATCCGGCGCATGGCGTGCGCGAAGACGCGCTGACGGGTCGGGGCTGGAGAGAGAAGCCGGAAGACGCCGCAGATCAGCAACCAGAATGAGGAACCGAACACAAAGAGCAGGAAACGCAGACCCACGAGGGGACCTGGCCAGAGGAGAGCACGCAGGGTCCGCCAGTCGGGCTGAAACCGGTAGCTGGTCGGGGGCTCTGGCAGAGACCGCGCCGTCGGGGGCGCCTCGCTGTCCGGGGACGACGAGGCGGAAGATGGTCGGACGGACACGGGTGAGCTCTGGAGGTGTGGGAGGGGAGGAGTCTACCAGCGAGGGCTCCACCAACCGTTCGCCTGCTCTGCTGCGGGTTCAGGGCGATGGTTCTGAGCGAACTGAACCCGCGGCAGTGTATCATCGGCGGGCATCACGCTGGCGCTGCGGGCCAGAAATGTTGGAGGTATGGGCGAAACACCACGCGGATGTCTTCGGCGTCGAGTCCGAAATCAGCGGGGTGATAGCGGTGTCTGCCGAAGCGATGTTGCGGCCGTCTCTCCAGCCACTCAGCCATGCGCCGTTCGTGCTCTGCGGTGAGCGGCAGTCCGTAGTGGTCGTAGATCCTTCGGACCACCCCCACGGGGTCTTCTACGAGCTGGTCATAGTAGACATCCAACACGCGCCCCGGGTGGCGTGCCCGGTCTCGCAGTCCGCGTGACACATGCAGGCCCCACATGTGCAGCGCTGCCGCGCCGATGCGGTGGGGATCCACAGCGTGTATCGGTTGCTGCACCGTGCTGGTGAGGCTGGTATAGCTGCTGACGCACGCGACCGGATCGCGATGAGTTTGCACGACGCATGCCTCGGGCACTGCGTCCAGCAACGCCCCCATGAACCCCACATGGTTGGGGAGCTTGAGCACGAGGCGCTTGTCGGGGGTCTCTGACTGGGCCCAACGCAAGGTGCGAGCGTACAAGGCATAGCCGGGGCCCGGGTCTTGCTCCAGGAACCAATCCAGGTAGGAGAAGGCCGGGCTGAACCGCCAGATCGTCGGCGTCCACAGGCAGGCGTCAAAGAACCCGACCTCCTCTTCTGGGAGGTCGATCTGGACGTAGTGCTTGGAGTCCAGCTCTGGCACCAGGCCCCTGAAGACACGGATCAGGCGCAGGGTGTTGTTCCGGCGCTGATCAGGTCCATCGACGTGAAATGGCTCCCGTGTCTGCCACAGGGGGAGGGCGCGGGCATCCCCTGCCGTGGCGAGCAACCGGTGGAGCAGGGTGGAGCCGGAGCGGGGGAGGCCGAGCACGATCAACGGCCGATCCAGGGGCGTCTCGAACCTGCCCGGATGGCGACGTTGGAGCTCTACGTAGCGGAGTCGGGCGACGAGCTGGTCGGTCAGGATCTCCCGAACAAGCCAGCGACCGAACAAGGCGGGCTTCATCTCGTCGCTGATGCAGCGGCAGGCGATCTCGAGAGCGTCGGGATACTCGAATTCCCCAAAGTCCATCAACGAGGCCCGTCGCTGGGCGCGCCGGAGAAGTCGCGCGGGTTCGATCGGAACGGCTCGGAGGCCGACCGCCTCGAGCGCTCGACCGCCGACGTTGATCGCCCCCCGTGCCGCTTGGATGAACGACGCCATCTGATTCCCCGCTGAGTCTCTGCCTCCTTAACGGTAAACAGGTGTGATCGGGTCTCGTGCTCGCCCCCGCCCGGGCAACCGGCTACCCCACGGAGGCGTCGGCCATCGGCGCACGGAGACAGCGTTGAACAAGCGGTGTTGAACACAGCGGTGCTTGAAGCCATCGGCGTCGCTGCCGCGGGTAACGTCGCTTTTGGTTCGCTTTTGGTCACCATCCTGCTTCTGAACACGCCAGGAGGTACCCGGACCGCTTCGGCGTATGTTGTTGCTTACATAGGCTCCTACACGGTTATCGGTGGAATTGGCCTGTGGCTTGGGGCGGCCACGACAGATCACGTCGTGGGGGTCTGGATGTATGCAGCGTTGGGGGCTGGCATGCTGGCTCTTGCGCTGCGTGTGTGGCGACGCCCGACGCTCTCGCCGGCGCGGCTGCTCGTACATCTGGACGCGGTGAGCCCTGCCCGTGCGTTCGGTCTGGGCCTCATGTTTCCAGTGTTCAACCTCAAGAACCTGGGCATCTTCCTGGCAGCGGTCGCGGCGCTGACGACGTCGCCCATGTCATCGGCGCGGCGAGGGGTCTCACTGGGGTTGGTGGTGGGCGTCTTCTGCGCGGCGCATGTCATCCCTGTCGCTCTTCACGTCCTCGCTCCCCGCCACGCGGATCGGTTCGTCGCGCGGATGCGGAACACGATCGAGTCCCACGGGCGAGGTGTGATGCTGGTGGTGCTCCCGTCCCTGGGGTCGCTGTTCCTGCTCAAGGGGCTCGCCGGTCTTGTTCGCGGGGGCGAGTGACAAGCGAGGAGGTCGTACCGCTGAGGGCAAGCCCCTACAGCAGGTCGGACAGCGGGGTGTGGGTCAGTCCATGCGACTGCGCAACCGGGGCGCAGACACACTCTCCCTGCAAGGTGTTCAGGCCGCTGGCGAGGTGGACGGACCCCCGCGCCGCCGCCTCTGCTCCCGCTGCCGCGATCGTCAGCGCGGCGGGCAGGGTCGCGTTGGTCAGGGCGATCGTGGACGTCCTCGGCACCGCGCCCGGCATGTTCGCCACGCAGTAGTGCACCACACCATCTATGATGTAGATAGGGTCGTCGTGTGTGGTGGCTCGGCAGGTCTCGACGCACCCGCCCTGATCGACAGCGACATCGACGATGACGGTGCCTTCTCCCATCGACGTGAGGTGCTGCCTCGTCACGAGCTTCGGGGCGGCCCCGCCCGGTACGAGCACGGCGCCGATCACGAGATCGGCCTGGCGCATCTCCATGTCGATGTTGCTTGGGTTGGAGTAAAGCGTCTCGATGCTGTTGCCGAAGACATCCTCGAGGTAGCGCATGCGGTCCGCGTTGATGTCGAGCACCGTGACGCGTGCGCCCAGGCCGATCGCGATCCGAGCCGCCGCGCAGCCGACGATGCCGCCTCCGAGGATGACCACGCGTCCTCGCCGCGTGCCGGGGATGCCGCCCAGAAGTAGTCCCTTGCCACCCTTCTCGCGCTCCAGGCAGGTCGCTCCCACCTGCGCTGCCATCCTCCCTGCGATCTCGCTCATCGGCCGCAGCAGTGGCAGGCCCCCCGCGGCGTCGGTGATGGTCTCATAGGCTACGCCGGTCACCTTCCGCGCGAGCAGCTCGCGCGTCAGCTCGGGGAACGCAGCGAGGTGCAGATAGGTGTAGAGGATCTGCCCCTCGCGGAAGTACGCGAACTCCTCGCGGAGCGGCTCCTTGACCTTGATGACCATGTCGCCTGCCCAGGCGTCGGCCGCGGAAGGCACGATCCTGGCTCCCGCGGCGATGAAGGTCGCGTCGGAGAACCCGGAGCTCTCACCCGCGCCGGCCTGTACGTGGACCTCGTGACCGGCCGCGGTGAGCTGGCGCGCGCCGTCTGGGTTGAGGCCGACCCGGTACTCGTGGATCTTGACTTCCTTTGGGACTCCGATGAGCACTTGATACCTCCTGCCTTGTTTTTTGGGGGGGAGCTGACCCTACCCGAGGGTGGTGGGCGAGGAAAGGGGGAGCGCGGGAAGCTGCCAGGACAGTTGACGCCGCGCAGAGGCTGCTCGCAGATCGCCCCTACCGTGGGACCCGAACCACGCGGCACTGCTCGAGAGCGGCAGCAGGGCTCGCGTGACGCGCTTCGGCCGCTGGTGCCACGGGCCCCGTCGCCGAGGTCCCCGCGGGCGCTCTGATCTGGCAGAGCGCTCAGCGCCTGCGGCGGCGGACGATGACGGCGCCGAGGAGAGCGACCCAGCCCGAGGTCGCCGGTCCGGCGGCGCAGCCATCGCAGCGGAGCTCCATCGGTGTCTCCACCAAGGCGTCGCTGCCATCGCAGTCCTGATCGACGCCGTCAGACCAGATCTCGTTGGCGTTCGGGTGGACGCCGGGATCGGCGTCGTCGCAGTCCTGGTCCACCGCAGCCCCGTCACCATCAGCGTCGTGGTCGTCGTCACCATCGCAGTCGGTGTCGATTCCGTCGTACCAGACGTCCACAGCGTCGGGATGGACGGTGGGGTCTGTGTCGTCGCAGTCCCGGGGGGCGCCTCCTCCGTGGGTGGCGCTGTCGAAGCCGTCGCCGTCGGCGTCGAAGTCACTGGCGCCGTCGCAGTCGCTGTCGACGCCGTCGTACCATACATCCGCGGCCTCCGGGTGCACCGAGTCATCTGTGTCATCGCAATCCCCGCCGCCGTGAACCGCGGCCTGATGACCGTCCGCGTCAGCGTCGAAGTCGTCGGCCTGATCGCAGTCGCTGTCGATGCCGTCGTACCAGACCTCCATGGCATCGGGGTAGACACCCGGGTCCGTGTCGTCGCAGTCGTGACGGGCAAAGTCCTGAGTGACGGGGGCGCCGTCGCCGTCAGCGTCGTAGTCATCGCCGCTGTCGCAGTCTGTGTCTACCCCGTCGTACCAGGTCTCCGTGGCGCCGGGGTGGATGCTGGGGTCCGTATCGTCACAATCGAGGGGGTCGTCTCCACCGTACAGGTCGTGACCGTCGCCGTCGGCGTCGAAGTCACCGGCGCCGTCGCAGTCGCTGTCGACGCCGTCGTACCATACATCCGCGGCCTCCGGGTGCACCGAGTCATCTGTGTCATCGCAATCCCCGCCGCCGTGAACCGCGGCCTGATGACCGTCCGCGTCAGCGTCGAAGTCGTCGGCCTGATCGCAGTCGCTGTCGATGCCGTCGTACCAGATCTCGGAGGCGTCCGTGTTTATGTCGTCGTCCTCGTCGTCGCAGTCGTCCCCGCCGTAGGCGCTGTCCTGCGCGCCGTCCGAGTCGCTGTCCAGCTCGACGAACGCCGCGGAGATGTCTGGGAGGGGGCCGATGTTCACCCCGAAGCCCTGGGGGGTGCCGGTGTCGGCCAGGAGGGCACGCAGATCGCGGGGCGCGAGCGGAGCCCCGAACGTGACGATGGCATGGTCCTGCACCGCCAGGCAGCTCCCAGTGACGATCGGCGTCGCCGAGGAGGTCCCGGAGAAGCTGTCGGTGTACGCCTGGTCGGGGTCGCCCCCCAGCATGGCATAATTGCCGTAGCCGAGTGTGAAGACACGCGAGCCCCAACCCTGCACATCGACGCGTGTACCGTAGGTCGAGAAGTACTCGGGTTCGTGGTCGGTGTCGGGCGAGCCCGCGCCCACGATGATGGCCCCGCTGTCACCGCGCGCCAGGTAATTGACGGTGTACCAGCTGGAGTCGAGGTCTTCGGCGCCGTTCCCCGCAGCGCCGACCACCACCACGCCCGCGTCGGTCCCGACCTTGACGACCACCCAGACATTGGGGTCGAGCTCTGCCGGGCCGTAGTCTCCCCGGGGACGGGTCACGGTCTGCATCTCCAACATGACCACGTCCCCGACGTCTGAGTCTGCGATGGCGCTGGCGATGGCCGTGGCGCGCCGAGAGCCCTCCTCCTCGGTGTACTCGGGGTACGTCCCGATCTCGGCCTCTGGCGCGATGCCGGTGCAACCGTAGCCGTTATCGACCGCGACGGCCTCGCCGAGGGCCGCCGTGCCGTGACTGTCCCAGCCGTACGACGCGACCCAGCTCGGCACGGTCTGGCCTGCCTCCAGGTTCAGGTCGCGATCGACCAGATCCTCGTGGGTGTCCTCCCAGCCGTACTCGCAGTCAGACAAGCGAACATTCGCGCCGGTGATGCCCAGGCTTGCCGCGGCGTCGGCGTCGATGCCCGGATCGGGGCCACGGTAGCCCTGCTCGCCAGAGTAGTCGGGCGTCGTCGGTGAGATGTCTCCCGGCGGCGGGGCGCCGATGAGCTGGATGAATGCATACTCGACGAATGGTAGACTCTGCAGATCTGCGCCGGCCGCCTCAAACGCCGCCGGGCTGGTCTCGTCCAGCGCCACCACCAGGACCCCGCGCAGATCAGGTTGCGCGCGCCCCGAGCGCTGCGCCGCGCGCTCCTCGAGGTCGGCGATGGCGGCGTCTGGAAGTTGGATGAGCGGCCGGAAGCGGAGGCCATGGCGCGTGATGATACGGTCGAGTTCACGCCGCTCGGTGCCCGCAGAGAGGGTAACCTCTCCGCCGACGGCGCGCGCCGATACGTCATCGGCGAACTTGACGGTGAGTCGCTGGTCGGCGATCGGAGAGGGCTCCGGGTGCGCCACCGCCACGACCGGCATGGCGGGCAGCGGCGCGCGCGGCGTGAGGGCCAGCGCGGCGCTGATCGACGCGGTCAGCAACACGCTCATGGATCATTCCTGCTCGGGCTGCTGTCTTCTCCCAGTCCATCCAGGAACTGCAGGAGGGCTCGCGTGACGGTCCCCGGGCGCTCCAGCGTGCTCAGGTGCCCGGCGCTGGGCACCTCCAGCAGCTCGGCGCCGGGGATCCCCGCCGCGATCCTCTGCGACAGCACCGGCGGCGTCGCGCGGTCCTGTGCGCCCACCAGCACCAGCGTGGGCGCGGAGATCTCCTTCAGGCGCGGGGTGAGGTCGTCGCGGGTGACCAGCATCTGCATCCCCGCCAGCGCCGAGCCCACGCGGAACGTCGCGAAGCGCTCCACCCACGTCGCGACCAGCTCCGGCTGCTGCCGCTGGGCGGTGCGGCTGAACATCAGCGGGAGAACGGCCGGCACCATGCGGCGCATCCCCAGGACGCGGGCGCCGATGCCCATCACCCGGTACTTGATCTTGTTGGCGCGCGGCTCGACGCCGGCGGAGGTGTCGAGCAGCGCCAGACCCGCGACGCGCTCGGGGGCGACCAGCGCGGCCCGCATCGCCACCATCCCGCCCATCGACAGCCCCAGCCAGATCGCCCGCTTCACGCCGAGGTGATCGAGCACGGCCAGCGCGTCTCCCACCTGATCGTACGCGGTGAAGCCCTTCGCTGCCGGGCCCGAGCGGCCGTGTCCCCGCGCGTCGAGGTTGATCACCCGGTAGCGCTCCGACAGCGGGCCGATCTGCGGCGCCCACATCCGGCCGTCACATAAGAAACTGTGGCCCAGCAACAAGGGCCTGCCGTCCCCGCCGGAGTCGGTGAAGTGAAGGGAGATCCCCTGATGGTGAACGATCGGCATGGCGGCTCCGGCGGCGACCGGGGATGGTGTGGGAGGGAGGTGGCGTGACGGGGCTGGTGCTATTCGGCGCGCTGGCGTGTCGCTGCCCCCGCGGTGTGGAGGGCTGCTATCCGGTCGATGGCGGCCACTACCTCGCGCGGGTCCCTGACGGGGCTGACGGGGCGCTGCCGACGCTCATGTTTCTGCATGGATACAGCGGCTCCGCAGAGGGCTACGCGGAGAAGGACTGGCTCGTGGAGGGCGCGTCGGAGCGCGGGTACCTGCTGCTGTTGCCAGACGGGCGGAACAGCACCTGGTCCCACGTCGGCTCGCCCAGCCGCGCACGCGACGATCTCGCCTTCATCGACGCGGTGATGGACGACGCTGAAGAGCGCTGGGAGCTGTCTGCGCGGCAGGTGGTCGGCGGGTTCTCGCAGGGCGCCTCGATGGTGTGGGACCTGGCTTGCTACCGCAGCGATCGCTTCACGGCGTTCATCCCAGCGTCGGGGGCGTTCTGGGAGCCCCTGCCGAGCGCATGCGACAGCGCACCCCTACGGCATGTACATGGGCTCGCCGACGAAACCGTCCCGCTGGAAGGGCGCGGGATCGGCCCCTTCCAGCAGGGGAACGTCACGGAGTCCCTGGCGGTGCTGCGAGCCTCGGGGGGCTGCCCGGAGACACCCGACAACGAGTGGATAGAGGGTGAGCTGGACTGCCAGGGATGGTCCACGTGCGCTTCGGGCGCGGAGCTTGTGTTCTGCATGCACCCCGGCGCCCATCGGCTGCCCGCTGGCTACCTGCCCGCCGCGCTCGACTGGGCGGAGCTACAGTAGGGGCCGGGAGCTACAATAGGGGTGAGAGGTGATGACGTGTCCACGACCCCCGCGCTGCCGCTGAGCCTGTCTCTGAGCTTGTCTCTGGCCTTGTCTCTGGCCTTGTCTCTGGCCCTGTCTCTGGCGGCCTGTCAGGTGGACGAAGCCTCGCGACCCACCGACAGCGCGGTGTTCATCCTCGTCCTGGACGGAGTGCGGGTGGAGGAGTGCGTCGAGCCCGAGCTGCCCTCGGCCACGGGGCAAGCTCCCAGCGAGCTGATGCCGCGGCTGTGGACGGAGCTGATGCCCCAGGCTGCCGTCGCGACTGGAGCGATCAACGCCGGCATCACCATCACTGCCCCGGCCCACGCGGCGCTGGTCAGCGGACGCCGGCAGGCGCTCGGCAACTACGCGCTGGACGCCGAGCCGGGGAGCTACCGCCCCGAGCTGCCCTCGATCATGGAGGAGCTGCGGAGTCAGACCGGGCTGCATCGCAAGCGGGCGCTGGTCATCTCCAACACCCTCCTGGTCAAGCCGATCGCCCACAGCCTGGCCCCCGGGTACGGGTACGGGGTGGGCGCGGACTTCGTGCTGGTCACCGAGACCGGCAACGACGAGCAGCCCGCGCAGTCCGACGTGCCGGTGTTCGACGAGCTGCGCGCGCAGGTGACCGCGAACCAGCCGCGTCTGGTGGTGGCGAACCTGCACAGCGCCGATCGCGCGGGACACCACGGAGAGCCCTCTGCCTACCCTGAGCGCGTGCGGATGCTCGATCGCGAGGTGGCAGAGTTCTGGGCGTGGCTGCAGGAACAGGACCTCTACACCGAGGCGTGGATGTTCGTCGTTGCTGACCACGGTCGCCATCGCGGCGATGACAGCACGTCCGAGCCGGTCTGGAGAGAGCATGGTGATGCCTGCGCCGGCTGTCGGCAGGTGCCGCTGCTGGTGCTCGGGCCGGGGGTGCGGGCGGGCACTACCTCAGACGCGCTCGTGCTGCTGACCGATCTCGCTCCCACCGCGGCGCGCTTGCTGGACATCGAGCTGCCGTGGGCCGACGGTCGGGTGGCCTCGGAGCTGTTCGAGCGTGATCTCGACGCCGCGCCCACCGGACCGACCGAGGTGGCCGCGGCCGGCGGTCACCGTGGCTCTGTCATCAGCGGGGGCTCTGTCATCAGCGGGGGCGCGACGAGCTCCGCGCGCAGTCGCGTGGAGGTGGACGGCGAGGTCCTCTCGGAGGGGACCCTCGCGGCGGCGCTGTCGATGACCAGCGACGGCGCGCACACGTGGCTGTGCTTTCGGGAGATGAAGATCGACCTCGCCCGCGACGAGATGCCCTGGGTGCCGCGCTGTTTCGTCTCGGACGGCGGCGCGTGGGCCGACATCGGGGGGCCCGAGGCGCAGGTGGGCCCCATCTGGGAGGTCGCGCTTCAGCCCGACGGAGCGGGCGGCGTGATCGCGGCCTATCCCCACAACCCCAACGGACAAGCCGGGACCGCCGGGGAGGTCGCGCTCCGGGTGGGAGCCTTCGACAGCTCGGATTGGACCGTGGCGGCCCTCGGCGGGAAGATGACCTTTCCAACCGCCCCAGCGGTGAGCAGCCGTGACGGCGCGCTGCGGGTCGCGGTGGCCGCTGGCGGCGAGGGGGAGACGGGTCGGGACGAGCGCCGACTCTACCTGTCCAGCGGCAGCCTCAAGGCGGGCCTGAACGATCTGCGGGCCGAGGACCTCTCGGGGCTCGCGGAGGGGGCGCTCGACTGGCGGGTGGAGCGCCCCGCGCTGCGCCACTCGGAGGCGGAGGGTTCGCTGCTGCTGGCCGCCACCGCGAACGCCTCGCTCACGCGGAGTCGTCTGCTGCTGGCGCGTAGCGACGACGACGGGCAGACCTGGAGCGCGCAGGAGGCCCACGGCGAGCGGGTGCTGCCCCATCTCACGCCCGTGTGGACAGACGGGGGCGCCGCGCTGTTCGGTGTGGAAGATGCCGAGACGGGGGACGCGTCGATCTGCGCGGCGCGGATCGGGGCGACGCCTGTCTGCGCGACCACGGGCAGCCCGCGACTCCGAGATCTCTCCGTAGACGGAGACACGGTTCACGCAGTCGTCGACGCGGGCGTGGGCGAGTGGGAGATCACCACGATGTCCGTGCGCGAGCTCACCGATCCGCTACCGCCGCAGACCGTCGCGAAGCAGAGGAGATGAGATGGTCCCAACGCTCACCACCCCGCGGCTTGTTTTGCGGGCCGTTACGCTGGGAGACGCCCCGTCCCTCCAGCGGTACTTTGCCAACTGGGAGGTGATTCGGTACCTCTCGATGGATGTCCCCTGGCCCTACCCCGAGGACGGGGTGGCCTCGTTTCTGCGGGATGTGCTCCTGCCCGAACCCGACACCCGCTGGGCGTGGGTCATCTGCGAAGCGGAGCGGCCCCAGAGCGCCATCGGGCTGATCGAGATCCGCCGGAGGCCGCACGGCTCAGGCCAGCGAGGCTTCTGGATCGGGCAGCCGTTCTGGGGGCGCGGGTACATGACTGAGGCCGTGATCGCCGTGCAGGACCATGTGTTCCTGGAGGCGGGGCTCGACGAGCTGATCGTGATGAACGCGCCGGATAACCCCGCGTCGCGGCGGATCAAGGAGAAGACCGGCGCGGAGTACCTCGGGCTGCGACCCTGCGCCCACCACGACGGCGGGGACGCCGGAGAGACGTGGCGTATCCGCGCGGAGACCTGGCGGCGGATCCGCCAGGGATAGGACGCTCAGTTGGTATGGACCCGGTCTGGATGGACCCGGTCTGGATGGACCCGGTCTGGATGGACCCGG
>CAYXGP010000120.1:0-24561 GCA_964464515.1 uncultured Enterobacterales bacterium | reverse complement strand
GCAGGAATGACGTCAGATAGCCGGTTATCAGTCAGATTGACTGATAGAGCTCGACTTCTTTGGCAATTTGATCGAGGTCGCCGAGTGGCACGAGAAGCCTGTGCCGGTGTCGATCAACGATCTGATCATCTATGCGATGTCTGAATTTGCTCTGAACTATTGGGGTAGTGACTGGAGAGATGATGAGCCCGACGGCGCGGCATCATCACAGCTCGGGTTCTGGTCACAGCCAGGGACGATTTACAAATACTCCAACTTCGGCTACATCTTCCTCGGCCAGCTCCTCGCTACCAACGCGTCCAACCGTCCGGCGCGAGACGTCGAGGCTATTCTCCGCCACAACATATTCAATGTGCTTGGACTGGAGTACACGTCCTTCGGCGGAAGCACGGAGGCAGAGTGCCAGGATGGAGAGGTCTACTACTACAGCAAGGACGAGGAGAGCAGAGACGTTACGGGTGACAATGTAGAGTGGGTGGATGTTGGATCCAGCTTCGATCATGACGGCCCCTACGCATATTGGGGCCTCGACCTGAGCATTTTGACCACAGCCGGAGCGATTGTCACCAACGTCATTGACCTTGCACTGTATCTGCGGGATCTTCAGCCAGATGGGGACCTGCAGACGTTCGATGGTGCTACCTTATGGAGAACACTGCTGATGAGAACAGATTACGCCGGGTTCGAGCGCTCTCTTGGATGGAACCGTTATCGGACTTACGCGGATCATAATGGAGCTGCGGCGGGAACTCAGGCTTTTGCACAGGTTCGCGAAGATTCGGGAGTTGCGTTTTCCTGTTTATTCAACGCCAGAACAGATGGTGGAGAGAACTGGGTGGACACGCTGGCTGACAAGATTGGGAATAGATTCAGAGCCGACGAGGAATCTGACAGCTCCGGTGGAGTGGGGGGCGGCCTGTCGACGGGTGAGAATCGACCGGAGACTCTGGCGCCGGCTTTAGAGTCCACCACCGCTCTTCAGGATCTTTTTGCATGGTACTTGTGAAGAGATATCGTCGAGCTGATGTGAAGTGGACCATCTCGTTTATTTTTTCGTTGGTACTTGGGTGCAGCGGGAGAAATTCCGATAGTGGAGTTCCCTGCGACTATGGAGGCACAAAGTCTCCAGGAGGGTGCCTGACTGGGAGGCTGGGCTTTGACACGTCCATGGCTCAACTTCTCTATGAGGCCGAAGGAGAGGGCGGCGCCATTGTCGCGGGCCTGTTTGCTGATTCGGATGAGCAGTGCGGACAGGACCGTAGCTGGGAGTGGGGCTGGTCCTCTGGAGAGGGGCACTGTGAGGGACTCACCAGAAGTGAGTACCCACAGAGGGACATCACGACCAACCTCTTTGCGACCAGAGCAGTCGTCACCGACGGCTTTCCGATTCGCTCGGAGTCGGGCCTCACCGGTCTGGTTGGGGCGACGACGAGCAAGATCGTACACATCGACTGTCAGACGTGTCCGAGTGATCCAGCGGTAGAGAGGGGCTGGTGTACGCTCAACGAGACCGTTCTCACGGGTACTCTCACCATCGACGCCATCGGAAGCCCGCTCTCCAATGCTGCTGAGCTGACCCTCGACTTCCCGGAACTCCAGGGCACCCTCTCTGCCTACCTGTGTGACACCGATCAGTATCCTGACAACTGGTATGATTAGGCTGACTTTGCTGGCGTGACTACAGCGCGAATCAACCCATCTCCGCCTGCTCCGCCGTAATCTGCAGAAAGACCTCCTCCAGATCGCCGGTGTTGCGTTGGTCGAGCAGCTCATCCACCGTGTTCAGCGCGACCAGCTTCCCCCGATGCAGAATGCCGACCCGGTCACAGACCTCCTGCGCCGTGTCCAATGAATGCGTCGACAGAAAAACCGTGCGTCCGTCCGCGGCGACCGACCGAAACGTATCCTTGATCCGTCGAGCGGCGTGTGGGTCGAGCCCGACCATGGGCTCATCGACGATGAGCAGCTTCGGCTCATGCAGCAGGGCAGCCGTGAGCACCAGCCGCTGCTTCATGCCATGAGAGTAGGCCTCGACCAGCTCGTCGGCGCGGTGGAGCAATTCGTTCTCTTTGAGCAGCCGAACGCCTCGTGTGCGGATCGTGTCATTATCGAGCCCGTAGATGCCGCCGATGAACCGCAGAAACTCGTGGGCCGTGAGCTTGTCGTACAGGTACGGCCGATCGGGGATGTAGCCGATGCGTCGCTTGCTGCCGACCGGGTCTTCGGAAATGTCGATGCCGTCGATGAGGATGCGGCCGGCCGTGGGCGTGAGCACCCCGGACAGCATCCGGATCGTGGTGGTCTTGCCGGCGCCGTTGGGCCCCAGAAATCCGAACACCTCGCCGGTCTTGACGTGGAGATCGAGCGGGTGGAGCGCCTGGAACGCGGCGTAGCGCTTCTCGATTTTTTCGGCGCGGATCATGGCTGCTCCTCCGTTGGGTCACCTGTCGGGACCTCGGTCGGGTCCTCCGTTGGGACCTCGGTCGGGTCCGCTGGCGGGTCTTCTGCCGAGACGGCGGGGTCGGGCAGGGCTGGCAGGGGCGGCAGCTCGGCCATCTCAAACCCGAGCCGGCCCATGACGGCCATGATCTCGATCTGACGATCGAGGTCGCCCTCGACCAGCTTGACGTGGGTGGCGTCGGCCGGGAATTGACCGAACGTTGGATCGACCGGGACCCACTCGTGGCTGCCGCCGAGCTGGACCTCGGGCCAGGCGTGGTAGTAGAACGCGCCGGTCGTGCTGATTCGGTCGCTGTAGACCACCCCGGCGGCGATGCGCGTGGGGATCCTGGCCGCGCGGGCCAGCGAGACGTAGAGCGCGGTGTGCTCGTTGCAGTCGCCGCGGGCGCTGCGCAGCACCTCGAGCCCGTTGGGCACCCCGGCCGTCGGGACCTTCTCGACGTAGTCGTAGACGTACTGCGTGAGCGTCTCGGCGGCGGTCCGGCGATCGGTGATGTCGGCCAGCACCCTGGCTGAGCGGGCGCGGATCTCAGGATGAGCGGACGGGATCGTGAGCGTGGCCTCGAGGTACGTGGCGTCGAGGGTCTCAGGGGCGTCGGTGGCGACCGGCAGCGCGGGCAGCGCGGTGACGTCGGGGCTCGTGATGGTGACCACGTCACCCGAGACCGACTGGAGCGGGGGCTCGTGCCGGACGCGCTCGGGATCCACCCCGCGAATTCGGAGCGCGAGGCGCTTGCTGCTGCGGGCGTTCTCGAGCTTGCCGCGGAGCTGGACCGCTGACATCGCGATGAGATCGACCGGCTCCGCTGACGTGGGCACGTCCTGGGCCTCTTCAGCGGTCATCCGGACCTTCGAGACACCGAGCGCGGGGCTCTCCTCGCGGAGCGTGGCCCCCGACGGGGTGACCAGCATGCGGGCGTCGAACCCGGAGAAGCTGGACTCCAGCCAGTACGCCTCTTCGCCGTTCTCGAACACCTCGACGCCGGTGACCTTGATGATCATGTCGCCGTCCGCCATCGTGAGCGGGTCGAAGAACGGCACCGTGATCGTCTTGCCGACCGACAGCTCGGTGCGGCGGATGACGTCTTCTAAAGAGGAGCCGACCTGCGGCGGGCGATCGACCGGGAACGAGAGGCGCGAGACCTCGCCGAGCTGCTCGACCTCCATCACGATCTCACCCGCGTGTACCTCGCCGCGCGCGGACAGACGGACGTCACCAGACACCGTGAAGAAGTCGAACCGGCGGAGTCGTCCCTGGTCGTCGGTGAGCGCGGTGCTCGCCTGAACGATCTCGTGGAGCTGTCCGAACGTGGAGAAGCGGAAGTGGCTGCGGGACTCGTACAGCCCGCCGCCGTCGGGGGTGGACCCGCTGCGGGTGACCATGAAGCCGGTGTGCTGATCCTGGAAGAAGACCCCGAACCAGCGCTCCTGGCTGGGCCCGGAGGTGAGCGCCTCGACGTCGATGCGCGTCAGCTCGGTCTCGGGCTCCTCGAAGATCAGCACCGCGGCGAGCGTGACCCATACACCGATCGCAAGCACCTCGATCAGCGTCAGGAGAGATGGCGGGCGGGTCAATTGGTGGCCTGGAAGAGCCGCCCACGGAGGAGGCGATTCTGGCGAGGCGATAACATGAAACGGTCCGCATACGCTCTGGCGAGATAAGCCCTCCAAAAGGCAACGGGCGGGTGAGCGCCCTTGGGGAAGGTGTCAAGGTGAAGCTCTCGACCTGGGGCGCTTCGGACGTGGGCCGCGTCCGGAAGGTAAACGAAGATGCCTTCGTGTTGGCCAACGAGCTGGGCCTGGTGGCCGTGGCCGACGGAATGGGCGGATTCCAGCGGGGCGACGTCGCCTCTCAGGTCGCCTGCAACGTGGTCAAGGAGACGATCAGCTCCAAGCGTCAGGTGATCGAATCCTACCGTCGGGCGCCGTCCAACAAGACCCGCACCGCCGTGAAGGAGATGCTCATCGCGGCGCTTCAGCGCGCCTGCGAAGAGGTCTACGAGGCCGCAGTGGCGATCACCGGCGAGGGTGGCCGGATGGGCACCACGATGGACACGCTGCTGGTCATCGACACCACGGCGTTCATCGCGCACGTCGGCGACGGACGCATCTACCTGCAGCGCGGCAACGAGATCCACCAGCTCACCGAGGATCACTCGCTCGTCCAGGAGCAGCTCCGCGACGGCCTGCTCACCCCCGAGCAGGCCAAGCGGGCGCGGTTCAAGAACGTCATCACGCGCGCGCTGGGGGTGTTCCCCTCGGTGCTGGTCGACGCGCTCCACTTCGAGCTCGACCTGGGGGACCGCCTGCTGCTCTGCTCCGACGGCATGTACCGCTACGTCGGGCTGCGCGAGCTGGGGCTGGCGATCTCGGGCGACGTCGGAGACGAGACGGTCACGCAGCTCATCGACGTCTGCAACAGCCGCGGCGGGCGCGACAACATCTCGGGCGTGCTGCTGCTGTGTGAGCCCGAGAGCAACACCGAGACCGTCCCGCCCACCCGCGACATGATGGAGGTGCTGCGCAAGGTCGATATGTTCCAGTACTGCACGTACCGGGAGCTCATCCAGATCTGCAGCATCGCCGAGCAGCGCCAGGCCGACGCCGGCACCACCCTGTTCGTCGAGGGCGATCCGGGGCGGGAGTGCTTCATCATCGTCTCGGGCAGCGTGGCGATCGAGAAGGGCGAGACCCTCCTCGCGATCCTGCGGCCGGGGGACTACTTCGGCGAGATGAGCTTCATCGACGAGCCCCGACGCTCGGCGCGCGCGCGCATCCTCGAGTGGACGGTCTTCTTCGTCATCGACCGCGATCGCTACCTGCAGCTCATGAAGCGCGACAGCGATCTGGCCGTCAAGCTGATGTGGCAGCTCCTGCAGAAGCTCTCGCGCACGCTGCGGGTGACCAACGAGATGTTGCTCAACGACAACGTGACGATCGACGAGTCGCCGCCAGGCTGAGCGCCTGCGGGCGATCTCAGATCACGGGCTCGCCGAACCGGTCACCGCGCAGGTCGCCGAAGATGGGCAGCCCCGGCTCGCACTGGTCGTACGACAGCCAGATGTAGCGAGCCCGGCCCTTGATGTTGCGCAGCGGGACGAACCCCCACGCGCGGGAGTCGGCAGAGAAGTCGCGGTTGTCACCCATCGCGAAGACCATCCCCTCGGGCACCGTCACCGGTCCGTAGTCGCCGAGCCGGCTGCCGAGGCTGCGGGCGTTGAGCATCTGGTGCTCCCGGCCGTGGAGCGACTCGCCGTACAGCCGCGTGGGGTGTCGGCTGCAGCGATCGTCGATGAATTCGTAGTCATCGAGCAGGGTGGCCGACTGCCGCTCGCCGTCGATGTAGAGGATGTTGTTGCGGACCTCGAGGGTGTCGCCGGGCAGACCGACCACCCGCTTGACGTAGTCCAGCGTGGCGATCGGCGGGAAGGGCATGTCCAGGTAGTACTGCAGCGCGTTCCCCTCATCGGAGCCCGGGTAGACGAAGACGATGACGTCGCCGCGTTCGGGTAGCGTGGGCTCGACGATGGGGATGCGGGTGAGGGGGAGCCGGAAGCCGTAGGAGTACTTCGTCACCAGGATGTGATCGCCGATCTCCAGCGTGGGCACCATCGAGCCTGAGGGGATGCGGAAGGGCTCCGCCAGCACGCTCCGGATCAGCAGCACCGTGAGCACGGCTGGTCCCCAGGTGCGGATGGTGTCCCACGACCAGTCCCCGAAGCGGGCACCCGCGGAGCGTTCGTCGTCGGGCTCCAGCGCGGCGTCATCGAGCTCGGGATCGAGCGGGGGGGCGCGTCTTGCCACGTTCTGGCTCCTCTGGTTCGGACGGCCCCCCTAACCCGGGTCTCGTCGGATACCCTCCCCCCTTCCCGAGGCCGCTGGAGATCGATGCACCGCGAGCACCTCCATCGTCTGCTCTCCGCTCGACCGGCGCGGCTCGACACCGTCCCGGCGTCTGTCCCGCGCGCCGCGGTGGCGGTGATCTTCACGGGGGCCGGGCAGGTGCTGTTCATCCGCCGCAGCGATCATCCCGGCGATCGGTGGAGCGGTCACATGGCGTTCCCGGGAGGTCGGGTCGAGGAGGTCGATCCGGATCTGCGCGCGACCGCGGAGCGCGAGACCGCCGAGGAGGTGGGTCTGGACCTGCCGCGCGCGGCCTGGGTGGGGCGCCTCGACGACGTCAGCTCGCCGTTCGGCAGGCGTCCGCCGCTCGTGCTGGTGTCCCCCCACGTCTACTGGCTGCCGCGCTCCCCTGCGCTGCGTCCCAACGGAGAGGTCGCGGCGACGCACTGGTTCGACTGGGCGCGGCTGACGCGGGGCGAGGGGCGCGGGATCCGGCCGGTCCGGTACCGCGGGGTGGACTGGGAGCTCCCCGCCGTTCGGCTCGACGGCACGGAGATCTGGGGACTGACCCTGCGCGTGGTGGACGATCTGCTCGCGCGCGGCGTAGCGCCAGGGGCCTCACGGTGAGGGCGGCTTCAGGGTGAACACGACCACGCCGGTGCCGTCGGAGAACTCGCGCTGGTCGCTGGCGTGGTTGCCGAGCTGCTCGGTGAGCAGCGACAGACCTTCCTCGCCGTAGGCTACCGCGTCGACCGCGATGTAGCGCAGACCGGCTTGCCGGAGCTCCGCCAGCGCCCGCTGGCGCTCTGGCTCGAACCGCGGATCGGTGGCCCCGGGGGGAATGGGCCGGTCTGAGAGCGCCGGCAGGGTGAGATCGTCCCAATTGCGAAGGAGCTGGTCGATCGCGGACGGCAGGGGCGGGGAGATGACCGTCTTGAGGTTGGGGTAGCCCACCTGGGCGCGGCCCATCCGGACCTGGATGTACAGCTCGTCGGCCGAGGAGAGGGTGTCGCTGATCGACGCGAAGACCGGGATGTCCTCTCGCAGGCGCGTGCTCGGGGCTGGACGAATTCGCGGCAGCAGGAGCGCCGCCCCCGGGGGCTGCTCCGCCAGCCAGTCGGTGAAGGCCAGCTCCGGAAGCGGCTGGAGCGGAAAGTTGCTGTGCAGCGCCGCGGTGCGCACGCCCACGATCGTTCCTGCGGCGGCGAGCGCGGTGCCGATGATCGGGATCGCCCAGCGACGGCGGCTCGTGCCCCGCAGGGGATGGATCACGCGCGCCAGCCCGATCGAGCCACCGACGAGCAGGGACAGCGCGGCCGGCACCAGCCAGCGCCGCGGAAAGCGGATGGCGTCCAGGCCGGGCAGGACGGTCGCCTGCGCGTTGAGGTCGAGGAGCAGGTGACCCAGACGCTCGCCGGTCGGGCCCATCCACTCCGCCAGCTCCAGGGGGATGCGGGTGTTGAGGCCGAACGAGAAGATCAGCATCAGGCCGCCCGCCAGGAGCCAGGGCAGCGAGCGGGGCAGTCCGATGAGGCCCAGGACGATGGCTGTCCACAGGATGCCGCTGGGGATGGTGGTGGGTGCGAGAGATGGATCGCGGACGGTCGCGGGGCCGAAGTCGAAGCGCCACCACGTGTGCAGATCGGCGGCGTTCATCCGCAGCAGCCGCAGGGACTCGGTGCTGGAGGTCTCCTCCAGGCTGAACCCCGCGTACAGCGCGCCGAGGAGGGCGGCGCCCAGACCAGCCGTCGCCAGCAACACGAGCACCGTGAAGCCGAGGGCCGAGCGCTCGCTGCGCCCCCCGCCTCGGAGGGCCCACGGCCGCAGGGCCACCGGGAGCACGAACACGGCGATGACCGCGGTGTAGACGGCGTGGTACGGGCTGTCCAGCGCGACGATGAACGCCGCGAGTCCGGCGAGCGCGGCCAGCGGTATCGAGCGGGCGGAGAGCGCGACACTCGCCAGCGCCAGGAAGAGGGGGATCCCCCACAGGGCGACGTGCTCCGGTGTGCCGTCTCCGATGGCGTGGAGGAGCATGGGCTGGCCGATCAGCGCCCCCGCTGCGGCGGCCCCGGCGGCCCACGAGCGCGCGGCGACACGCACCAGGAGGGCCGTCGCCATACCAGCGGCCCACAGCATCAGGGCGACCGAGAGGTTCCACGCCACCACCGGGCCGAACAGCAGGCCCAGCGGCGCGGCGAGCAGCCCCGTGGCGGCCGGTAGGATGAGCGCCGTCGCGCCGCTCGGGAAGTTGATCTGGCTGGTGCGTATCCACAGGTCGGGGGGGATCAGCGAGCGCCGGATGTGATCGAACCCCCACATCCCCCGGACGGCGTCGGTGTCGGGATCGCCGATGGCGACAGCGTCGATATGCGGCCAGAGCGGGGACAGCTCCCAGATGACGAGGGCGGCGAGGAGCACCGCGACGGCCCCCCAGCGCCGGGCGTCCTCGCGATGGGGCGGAGGTACCGACGGGCCGATCACGCGTCTTTCAGACGACGGATCGCGCCCTCGATCATGTTCAGGCCCGCCGGATCCGTCGGGAAGTGGCCGCGGATGCGCCCCTCGGCGTCGATGATGATGAAGCTCCGGCTGTGGCTGATATCGGGCACCTCACCGCCCTCGGAGCCGCGAGCGATCGCCGTCATGAACCCGCTCGCCGCCGCCTCGATGTCGTCGGTCGTGCCGGTGAGGAAGCGCCAGGTGGCGGGATCGGCCTGGTAGCGGGTGGCGTACTCGGACAGCACCGCGGGGGTGTCGCGCTCGGGATCGACGCTGATCGAGAGCCACATCAGCGACGGGCCGTGCGGGGCGTCCGCGAGGCGCTCCTGCAGGTTGACCATCGCCTTGGACAGCATCGGGCAGATGTCGGGGCAGCTCGTGAACATGAACGCCACCACCGCGATTCTTCCGCGGAGCGCCTCGGACGAGTACGCCTCGCCGCGCTGATCGGTGAGCTGGAACGAAGGCGCCGCGCCGAGATCGTCGAGCGGCTGTGGCGAGCGCTTCAGCAGTGCGGCGGCGGGGAAGCCAACGATGAACACCGCGAGCAGGAGCCAGAGCCCGCGACGGAACGTGGTGCGTCGCTCGAGGGGGCGGGCGTCCCTCAAAGGAGGCTGCTCAGCAGGGTGTCGAGCGCGAGCGCCGCGAACAATCCGGAGAGGTACACCAGGGAGTAGAGGAACAGGCTGCGCGCCCAGCGGGGACCGAGCCGGCGTCGGTAGCCGTTCCATGCCCTCCGCAGGAACAGCAGCCCGAGCACCGAACCGCCGATGGCGGTGGCCGCGCCGCCGACGCCGAGCCAGACCAGCGCGAGGGGGAGGGGGACCAGCAGGAGGGTGTAGAGGAGGATCTGGCTGCGGGTCGCGGCCGCGCCGTGCTCGATGGGGAAGATCACGATGCCCGCCCGCCGGTAGTCGGCCTCGCGGAACAGCGAGATCGCCAGCGAGTGGGGGATCTGCCAGGCGAACAAGATGGCGAAGAGGAGCAGCGCTCCGGGCGCGATGGTGTCGGTGGCGGCAGCCCAGCCGATGAGCGGCGGCATCGCGCCGGGGATGGCGCCGATCAGCGTGTGGCTGGAGCTGCGGCGCTTCAGCGGGGTGTAGACCAGCACGTACAGCACCAACGCCACCGCGGCGAGCAGTCCGGCCAGCGGGGTGGTGAGCAGCGTGAGGAGCGGCACCGAGGTGAACGCCAGGAAGAGGCCGAAGCCGAGCGCCGCCGAGGGGTCGAGACGCCCTGCGGGGAGCGGACGGTTCGCGGTGCGCGACATCAGGCGGTCGCCGTCTCGCTCGATGTAGCAATTGAGGGCGTTCGCCGCGGCCACCACGGCGGTCGTCCCGACCATCGCTGCGAGGGCGGTGAGCCAGCCGACCTCTGCGTCCGCCAGCCACAGCCCGCCGCCGGCCGTCACGAGGACCAGCAGGCTGAGATTCGGTTTGGTCAGCGCGAGCAGGTCGCGCCCCAGGTTGGGCTCTGTCTTCGCCACGCTCACCGCAGCACCTACGGGAGGAGTGGTGGGATCTCCAGACATGCCGATCGGTCCCAGGCGTGAGGGGCGCAGACCCGCGCCCTATAACGTAGCGCTCGTCGCGGTGGCCGAGGGGACCTCTGCCCTGGTCTCGAAGTCCCATGACGCGCTGGTTGACGGACAACCGAGCAAGGTTTATGAGGGCCCCGCCAGAGCTGCTGCGGATGTTCGCTATACGGCGGTGCTTGGAGTTGTTGAGATGAGCGAGCCTACGGATGTTCTCATCCCTGTTCTGCGGGCTGTCCCCGTTCTACGGGTAGTGTGTGCCGGGCTCTTGTTGTCCGTCGGTGCCTGCGACCTTCCCGAGGAGGAGATGGCTCGCGGTGAGGCGCTGTATGGCGGGTGCATCTCCTGCCACATGGCTGACGGCAGAGGCAACCCCGATGCCCTGGCTCCATCCATCGCCGGCCTCGATGCCTGGTATGTCGAGGGGCAGCTCGCCAAGTTCCAGCAGGGAATTCGCGGCATGCATCCCGCTGATATCGCGGGGATGCGGATGAAGCCGATGACGCGTCTCCTGCGGTCAGAGCAGGACATCAAGGCGGTGTCTGCGTACGTCGCCGCGATGCCCGCCGTTGAGACCGAGGCTCGAATCACCTCGGGAGACGCCTCGCGCGGCAAGGCGCTCTATGGCACCTGCATGGCTTGTCATGGCGCCGAGGGTGAGGGCAACCAGGCCATGAGCGCTCCCGCCCTGTCCGGCAGCTCGGATTGGTACCTTCTGACCCAGCTCAAGAATTTCAAGGCTGGTATCCGCGGCAGCGACCCGCAGGACACGACGGGCGCCCAGATGGCGGGAATGGTGGCTGGTCTCGCCGACGAGCAGGCCATGAAGGACGTCGTCGCCTACATCCAGACGCTTTGATTGTTCACGAGGGTTTCGCAATGTCCGCCGAGCTCCAGTCCCACCCCGCCACCATCATCCCCGATCACCCCCGGCTGAGCCGGAAGGCTACGGCCTCCGCTGCCGAGCAGTCGCACGGGCTGGTCCGGCACTGGTTCCTGATCACCGTCGTTGGCGTCATCGCGTACGCTGGCGTGGTCATCGCCTTCGTGCTCTAGCGCACCCCTCCGTCAGCGAGACTGCCGCATGATCACGCAATACGTCGAGGCCGCCTCGACCTACGCCGGGGACATCGATCAGGTCATCCTGCTCATCGCCGTCCTCGGCGGGTTCTGGTTCCTGGCCGCCGAGTTCATCTTCTTCGGCTTCATCTTCAAGTTCCTCGAGACGCCCGGCAGAAGGGCGCTGTACGTCGCCGGTGAGGATGAGCGTGAGATGAGGTGGGTGACGATTCCCCACCTGCTCGTGCTCGTCTGCGACATCCTCATCATCGTCGCGGCGGTGCGCGTGTGGGTAGACGTCAAGATCGAGGCGCCGCCAGCCCAGAACACCGTGCGGATCATCGCGCAGCAGTGGGCCTGGACCTTCGTGCACCCCGGGGCCGACGGCGAGCTGGACACCGAAGACGACATCGCGATCAACGACGAGCTCCACCTGCCGGTAGATGCCGTCACCTCGTTCGAGCTGGTCTCCCGCGACGTGATGCACTCCTTCTCCGTGCCGGTGTTCCGAATCAAACAGGACATCATCCCCGGGCGGGTGATCACCGGCTGGGTAGAGCCCACCGCGGTCGGACAGTTCGACATCCAGTGCGTCGAGATGTGCGGCATCGGTCACGGCCTGATGCCGGCCCGCGTCTTCGTCGAGACCCAACAGGACCACGCCGCCTGGACTGCGGAGCACTCCGACACGTCCGTCGCGGCGATGATCGCCGACTAGCAACGAACCGAGAAGCGAGGATCAGCGATCATGGCTGAGCACGCCAGCGGAGTGGCCCACGCACACGACGCGCATGGCCACCACGAAGAGACGTTCCTGGACAAGTACGTCATCCCGCTCGACCACAAGCGGATCGGGTTCCAGTATCTGTACACCGGCTGCGCGATGGCGATCATCGGCGCGTTCATGGCCTACGTGTTCCGGATGCAGCTCGCCTTCCCGGGCATGAGCGTCCCCGGGTACGGGGTGGTGTCCCCTGCCGAATACAACGCCCTGGTCACAAACCACGGCACGATCATGATCTTCTGGGTGGCGATGCCCGTGCTGATCGCCGCCTTCGGGAATTTCCTCATCCCGCTGATGATCGGCGCGGACGACATGGTGTTCCCGCGGATCAACCGGCTGTCGTACCAGGTGTTCCTGCTCAGCGCGATCGTGCTGTTGGGATCGTTCTTCGTCGACGGCGGAGCCTTCGGCGGGGCCTGGACGGCCTATCCGCCGCTCTCCGCGAAGGCTGAGTACAGCCTCACCCCGCTGGGATCGACGCTCTGGGTGCTCGCAGTGGCGCTCGAATTCGTGGCGTTCCTCCTGGGCGGCGTCAACTTCATCACCACGGTGATGAACTCACGCGCGCCGGGCATGCGGATGTACGACATCCCGATGGTGATCTGGATGATCGTCATCGCCAGCATCCTGTTCATGGTCTCGGTCGGTCCGCTGGTCGCGGGCGCGGTCATGCTGCTGTTCGACCAGAACGTCGGCACGGCCTTCTTTGACCCCGATCGCGGCGGTGATCCGGTCCTGTGGCAGCACCTGTTCTGGTTCTTCGGACACCCCGAGGTCTATGTGGTGTTGCTGCCCACCTGCGGCATCGTCGCGGAGATCATCACGACCTTCTCGCGCAAGAAGCTGTTCGGCTACAAGACGGTGCTCTACACCGCATTCGCGACCGGCGTGCTGAGCTTCTTCGTGTGGGCCCACCACCAGTTCATCTCGGGCATCGACCCCCGCATGGCGAACCTGTTCACCGTCACGACGGTGCTCATATCGGTGCCTCTGGCCGAGATGATGTTCGTCTACATCGCCACGCTGTACGGCGGGTCCATCCGGCTCACTACGCCGATGCTGTGGGCCCTGGCGTTCATCGGTGAGTTCCTGATCGGTGGCGTCACCGGCATCTTCCTGGGCTCGTCCGGATCGGACATCTACTTCCACGACACGTACTTCGTGCTGGCCCATTTCCACTACACGTTCTTCCCGATCACCATCATCGGCTTCTTCGCCGGCATCACGTACTGGTTCCCGAAGATGACCGGCAAGATGTTGAGCGATCGCCTGGGCAAGTGGCATTTCTGGGGAACGATCATCCCCTTCAACTGCATCTTCATCCCCTTGTTCGTGCTCGGCGCGGCGGGGCAGCACCGGCGCATCTACAGCTACGAATTCTTCCCCGAGCTGGCCGCCGACAACCTGCAGAACCTCCGCATCTTCGCGACCTACTCGATGCTGGTGATGCTGGTCTTCCAGGTGGTGTTCTTCGTGAACCTCATCGTCAGCTGGAGGAACGGCAAGAAGGCGGGACGCAACCCCTGGAAGGCAAACACGCTGGAGTGGGTGGCGCCGTCGCCTCCCGGACACGGAAACTTCCCGCCCGACGACATGCCCGTCGTCTACCGGGGACCCTACGAGTACAGCGTGCCTGGACGCGACGACGACTACTGGCCCCAGAACGTGCCGGCGTAGAGCAGAGGAACGACTCAGATGATGCAGAAACCGCTCGCTACGAACCGCTCCGTCACGGGAATACCTACCGGCCGACTGGCGATCTGGTGGCTGCTGGCCTCCGAGATCGTCATCTTCAGCGGCGTGCTGGGCTCGTACATCATGCACCGGCTGGCCCACCCCGAGTGGGCGGATCAGGCCATCCACACCAATATCTACGCGGGCACGTTGAACACCTTCGTGCTGCTGACGTCCAGCCTCTCTGCGGTCCTCGCACACAGGGCGGCAGAGGTCGAGAAGAACGGTCCAAAGGCCGCGAAGTTGCTCGGCCTCACCATCCTGGGTGGGCTGGTCTTCCTGGTGGTGAAGAGCATCGAGTGGACCACGGAGATCCAGCACGGCTACACCATCACCTCGAGCACCTTCTGGTCATTCTACTACACGGCCGCGGGGATCCACGCGAGCCATGTCATCGCTGGAATGGCGGTGATGGCGTGGGTGGCGAACCTCGCGCGCAAGGGCAAGGAGCTCCAGCGGGTCGAGTACGTCGGTATCTACTGGCACTTCGTCGATGTCGTCTGGATCTTCCTGTTCCCGCTCCTCTACATCGCCAAGTAGGTCGGTCGCATGTCGGGGCAGGGGGAGTCGGGCCAGGGGGACGACACGATCCCGGCAGGTGAGCTGGTCGCCCTCCCCGCAGGTCCCCCGCGCCGCTCGGAGCCGCTTCTGCCCAGCATCGTGCTGGGCACCTGCATCTTCGTCCTCACGGAGATCATGTTCTTTGCGGGCATGATCAGCGCCTTTACCGTCACCCGATCATGGGCGACGGGCGGGATCTGGCCTCCTCCCGGCCAGCCGCGCCTGCCCATCGAGCAGACGGCCTTCAACACCGTGGTGCTGCTCGCCAGCGGCGGATTGATCCTGTGGGCCGGCCGCACCTACCGCGAGAACCCGCAGAAGCTCGGGCGTCTCCTGGTCGTCTGCGCGGTGCTCGGTGGTGCCTTCGTGGGACTGCAGGGAGCGGAGTGGGTCGGACTGCTCAGCCAGGGACTCACCTTGACGTCCAGCGCCCACGGCAGCTTCTTCTACCTGATCGTCGGTAGCCACAGCCTGCATGTCGTGGCGGGCGTGGTGATCCTCGCGGTGTCGCTCGGGTGGCACCGCGCGGGCACCCTCACCGCTGACATGCTGTGGGCGGTGCAGATCTTCTGGGTGTTCGTGGTCGGCCTCTGGCCGATCCTCTACACACTCGTCTATCTACAGGATTCGACATGATCAGCCCCTTCGTACGTGGGCTTCCGCTGTGGGTGTGGTCCTCTGGCGCGTGGGCCTGCGCGGTATGCACCGATCCCAACGACACCGCCCGCGCGTCGTTCATCCTGGTCACCCTCTTCCTCACGGGGCTGCCGCTGTTGTGCATCGGCGGAGGGGTGTGGTGGCTCCGCAGGAGAAGCAGCGCGCTGGAGGCCCGCTCGCGCTGATGGAGGTCGCCGCGTAGGCCCACACAGCGGTGAGAACCGAGATATCAGAGGGGAACTCCAGCCCGGGTGCCCCCATGAAGACCCCCATCATCGTCTCCGTCACCGGCGCTGCCGGCAACATTGGCTACGCGCTGCTCTTCCGACTCGCCGCTGGCGACTGCTTCGGCCCCGACCAGCCCATCTGCCTCCGCCTGATCGAGATCCCCCCGGCCATGAAGGCCCTCGAGGGTGTCGTGATGGAGCTGTGCGATGGCGCCTTTCCGCTCCTGCAGAGCGTCGATATCTCGTCGGACGCGGGGGAGGGGTTCCGCGGCGCCAGCGCGGCGTTCCTCGTGGGGAGCCGCCCGCGCGGGCCGGGCATGCTGCGGTCGGACCTGATCCGCGTGAACGGCCCCATCTTCACCACGCAGGGGCGCGCGCTGAACGACAACGCCGCCGATGACGTGCGCGTGGTGGTCGTGGGCAACCCCTGCAACACCAACGCCTTGATCGCGATGAACTCTGCCCCCGACATCCCGCGGGAGCAGTTCAGCGCGATGACCCGCCTCGACCAGAACCGCGCGACGTCGCAGCTCGCGAGTCGCCTGGGCGTGGGAGCTGGCGACATCCAGCGCATGAGCATCTGGGGCAACCACTCTCCCACGATGTTCCCCGACTACTTCCACGCCCTCGCTGGTGGCCGGCCCGTCACCGAGCAGATCGACAGTGACTGGCTGAGCAGCGACTTCCTGCGTGGGGTCTCCACCCGAGGAAAGGCGATCATCACGGCGCGCGGAGCCTCCAGCGCGGCCAGCGCGGCCAGCGCGGCGCTCGATCACATGGCGACGTGGGTGCGTGGCACCAGTGAGGGTGACTGGACCAGCATGGCGATCGCGTCCAATGGTCAATACGGCGTGCCCGAGGGGCTGATCTTCAGCTACCCGGTGACTGTCCGGGACGGTCGCTGGAGCGTGGTGGAGGGCATCGAGCACGGAGACTTCGCCCAGGCGCGCCTCCAGACCACCATCGACGAGCTGACCTCGGAGCGCGAGGCGGTCGCGGATCTCCTCCGCGGCTGAGCAGTCTCAAGCCTGATGGGACATCGAACTGATGGGACATCGAACTGATGGGACATCGAACTGATGGGACATCGAACTGATGGGACATCGCTGCTACACTGTATGAAAAACCATACAGATGTGGGGCATGAGCGCCCCACTCACTCCACGACACCTTGCGGTTGATCCGCGTTTTTCCTCAGCAATCGTTGTGTTACTTCGGCACGCTCTCGGCGAATTTTTGGCATGAAATTTGCTAAGGTGCCGTTAGTTGAGCTGAAGACAACACCCGGTTGTGACTGCTTTGTTCCCCCATCATCCACACGAGGTCGGCATGCGCCACTCTTCCCTCCTTCTCGTTCTTGGTCTCTTCGGCTGCATGGAGCAGGGGTTCTCTGAGGTGGATGACAACGCGGGGGGCGAAGGACCGGAGATCGATGTCAGCCCCGTCCTCCTCGAGTACGGCACCCTGGGCCAGGACGATGACGCGGTGGTGAAGGCCTTTACCGTCAGCTCTGTCGGCGCAACCGATCTCTCCATTCTGGGGATGGAGCTGGACGGAGCGGCTGTGGGCAGCTTCTCCATCATCACCGACGACACCAGCTTCCGGCTCCCCGCCGGCGCAGAGAAGGAGATCGAGGTCGCCTTCTCACCGATGGGGGCCAACGATCAGCTCGCTCGCGTCCTGATCGAGTCGGATGATCCCGAGAGCGACATCGTCGTCGTCGAGCTGGTCGGTGACGGGGCGGTGCCGGAGCTGTCGATCACGCCCGACCCGCTCGACTTCACCGAGTCCTATGTGGGCTGCGAGCACTCGGACGTGCTGGAGTTCGAGAACGTCGGCACCGACACCCTCACCATCGACGCCATCGACTGGAGCGCCGACGCGGCGTTCGCCACGGGTCTGTGGCCGACCCTCCCCTACAGCCTCGCGCCCGGCGAGTCGTTCAACGTGAGCGTGGACTTCCTCCCGCTCTCCGAGACCGAGTTCAGCGGCTCGCTTTCCGTTCGCTCCAACGAGCCGATGGGTCAGCGGGACCACGAGACCGTGGGCTCCGGAAAGTACGCCGGTCCCTACACCGAGAGCTGGGAGATCCCGGTCGATCCGCCGTCGGACATCATGTTCGCGGTCGATCAGAGCTGCTCGATGGATGACGACCAGCGCAACCTTGCGAACAACTTCGGGACGTTCATCAACGAGCTGTCGGACTACTCGAACGACTGGCAGATCATCGTCGCCAACGACGACGACGGCTGCAACAGCACCGGCATCCTCACGCCAACTACGCCCGGATTCGAGAACACCTTCGGCAACGCGGTGTCCCAGGGCGGTGGCTCCTACACCGAGTCCCTGCTCACCGTGGGCGCGAGGGCGATCGAGGCGTCCAACGGCGGCTGCAACAACGGGTTCGTCCGCGAAGACGCCATGCTGCACGTGATCCTCGTCTCTGACGAGCCTGAGCAGTCCTCCTACTACGGTGGCGGTGACTGGTCCGCGCTCACCCAGCGGATCATCGACGCCAAGGGCTCGGCCTCGAACGTGAAGATCTCCGCGATCGCCGGTCCGGTTCCGGGCGGGTGCGGCAGCGCCGATCCGGGAACGGGCTACAGCGAGGCCGTGGCTGCTACGGGCGGCGTGTTCCTGTCGATCTGCGACAACTGGGCGTCAGCGAGCAACCTCGCCCTTCTCGCCGAGGCGTCCATCAACCAGGACACCTTCGAGCTCAGCCGCATGCCGGTGGAGGAGACCATCGAGGTGGTAGTGAACGGACAGTCGATCTCCAACTGGAGCTACGACTCCATGGAGAACGCGGTGGTGGTCGGTGAGAACGCCGTTCCCGAGGAAGGGGATGAGGTTGACATCACCTACGCAGGCTACGTCGAGTGTGACTGAGGCCGCTGGCTCTCTCACGATCGTCGGATTGGGTCCTGCGCGCCCTGACCAGATCACGGTCGAAGCGCGGGAGGCCCTGGCTGGCGCCCATGAGCGCGGACATCGTATCTACGGCCTGGCTCACGCGCGCGACGTGGCGGCCGCGGTGGTGCCCGGCCTGACCGCTCGTTCGCTGGATTACCTCTACACACTGTCAAGCGTCGATCGCCCGACCGCCTACCGGGATCTGGCGAAGATGCTGGTTCGCCGAGCGTTCGAAGATCACATCGACGTGGTCTACGTGGTCGCCGGCAGCCCGCTGTTCATCAACGACGCGGTGATGCTGATCCGCCGACGCTGCGCAGAGAGGCGCCTCCCCCTGCGGCTGATCCATGGGCTCTCGTTCGTGGAGGTGGTGCTGGAGCGGGTCTTCTGGACCGGGCACCGCGGGCTACAGCTCTACTCGGCGTGGAACATCGCCCGCGATGATCTCGCCCTGGATGTCCGCGCGCCGGCCCTCCTGTGTCAGCTCGGTGAGTTCTCTTCGGGGGCGGACGCGCTCGAGGCAGAGGGGAGCGTGGTGATGCTGGCGGCGCTGCGGAAACGCCTGCGGGAGTGGTACCCGGCGGACCATCCGGTGGTCGTGCTGTACTCGTCGGGGCGCCCCGACTATCGCTCATTGGCGCGCGCGCTGCCCCTGTCACAGATCGCCGAGCAGCCCGTGCCGGTCTACAGCAACCTGTGGATTCCCTCACTTGAGCTCGCCGCACATGAGGTCTCCTCTCCAGAAGAGGCCGCGGCGTCTCTGATCGCGCCGCCCAGCGATGGGCTCTCCGCATGAGCGCTGTGCTCCCCCCGGGGCCGTTCGCCGCTCCCGGCTGCCGCGACCCTCGCGATCTTGCCTGGCGTCTCATCGACTGGATGGCCGGGAGCCCGTCGGGTGAGATCCGCTCTCGCCTGAAGTCACGCCTCGCGGAGTCGCTCCAGGGCGAGGACTGGTCGTCGGCGAGCACCCTGTTGGCCGCGCTGCTCGACACCTGGCCCCTGAGCGCTGCTGCACCCCGTGCTGTGCAGACCTGGGCGACGGCGGCCGACGCCGGGGCCCTCGCCGTGCTCGCGCGCGTGGGCGAGGTGACGGCGCTCGCGATGGACTGGCCGACCCTCGCCGGAACCCCCTGGCCGCGCCCTGACGCGAGCTGGCTGCGGGAGGCGGCGCAGGGCGCTGACGCCGTGCTCAAGCGTCACCCCGATGACGACACGGAGCGGGTGGCGGTGGCGCTGGGGGTCTCTGTGCAGGAGGGGAGCTTCATCGAGCTGCCGACCGTCCGCAGGGTCTCCGGCGCGGAGCTCGTGGCGCTGCGGGAGGAGCTGGGTCGCGCGCTCGCTCGAGGAGAGATCGCCGCGGTGGAGCTGTCGACTCCCCTTCCCCAGACCGCCGCCGCTGCCCTCGCGCTCGGGGAGGTTCGGCTGGAGGGGAGCCACCAGCAGAACGTAGAGCGCGTGGGGCTGGCGGGGACGCTCACCGCTGCGCTCCCCGCCTGGCGCGATGTCCTGGCCTCCGCGCCGCCCGGCGCTCCCGGCGAGCCGCTTCGTGTCTGCTGTGAGACGGCCTTTCTGCCGGGCACCCCCGCGCGTCTCGCAGAAGGCGCGACCGACACGGTGGGATGGCTCCTGTGGTCTGAGTCGTTCCGCCCGGTGGCGGTGCAGCCTGCGGCGGTGGCGGTCGTGCGCGCAGCCGAGGGACGAACCGTCGCTGAGCTCGCTGCGGGGTTTCAGGTCCCGGAGTCCGCCATGACGCAGATGGTCGCGACCCTGGTGAGCGCCGGTGCCCTCACCGGACCGGCCTCCGCACCGGATGGGCCCTCAACGCAGCGCGGCGAAGCTTGAGATCGCGTGGTCGATGCCTGCGTCATCGATGTCGCGGTGGATGACGAGGCGCAGGCGATCCGGACCGACGGCCAGGCAGGCGACGCCTCGCTCAGCCAGGGCGTCCTGGGCGCTCGGAGCGTCGTCGATCTGCACGTAGACCATGTTCGTCTCGGGGGCCTCCACCGATAGACCGAGCCCGCGTAGACCGTCGGCCAGCGCGCGGGCCCGTCGATGATCCTCGGCCAGCCGTGAGATGTTGTGATGGAGGGCGTAGAGTCCCCCCGCCGCCAGCAGGCCGGACTGGCGCATCCCTCCGCCCAGCGCCTTCCGGATGCGCCGAGCGCGCTTCATCAGCGCGCTGGGACCGCAGAGCAGCGAGCCGACCGGCGCGCCCAACCCCTTCGAGAGGCAGATGCTCACGGTGTCGAACCCCGCCGCGCGCCGCTCCGCGGAGATCCCGCTGGCGACAACGGCGTTGAACAGGCGCGCGCCGTCCAGGTGTGCGGCTGCGCCGCGGCTGCGCGCCAGCTCCGCCAGCGCGTCCAGAGTCCGAAGGGGATGGACCGTGCCGCCGCCGCGGTTGGCGGTGTCTTCTGCGCAGATGAGCGTCACCGGCGAGAAGTGCGGATCGTCGGGTGGGAAGCACGCCGCGACGTCGCTGGGGTCGAGCAGCCCCCGGTCGCCCTGCACCGGGCGCACCGTCACGCCCGACAGCAGCGCGGGCCCTCCGGCTTCGTAGTTGAACGGGTGTGCGCCGGCCTCCATCACCGCGGCGTCGCCCGGTCGCGTGTGGATGGCGATGGCGATCTGGTTGGCCATCGTCCCGCTGGGGGTGAACAGCGCAGCCTCCTTACCGAGGAGCGCCGCGCCGCGAGCCTCCAGGAGCTTCACCGTGGGATCATCGCCGAGGACGTCGTCGCCGACCTCCGCAGCGGCGATGGCGGCGCGCATCTGCGCGCAGGGTCGGGTGACGGTGTCGGAGCGGAGATCGACCCACATGGGCCCCCCCTGTTGAATCAGTCGGTGAGGCGGGTGACGAGGGCCGGGAGATAGTCCGGGGGGATGGGCACGTCACACAGCGTGAGCAGCGTCGCGCCGATCCGGGCGATGCTCCCTACCGGACGGGATCGATCGGCGTCGGCCAATCGCCAGGTGCCCGAGGGGTCCACAAGGATGAACGGAACCGGATTGAGCGAGTGGCTCGTGGAGGGCAGCAGTACGTCGGCGTCGTCGCGGGCATAGCGCCCCTTCTTGCGATCGAGCCGGAACATCTCCTCGCAGTTGCCGTGATCGGCGGTGATCAGCAGGACACCGCCCGCCGCGTGGGTGGCCTCTACCAGCCGGCCGACGCAGGTGTCTACCACGCCCATCGCCTGGACGACCGCGGAGAGGTTCCCGGTGTGTCCGACCATGTCGCCGTTGGCGATGTTCAGCCGGAGGTGATCGACGTCGCCGTGGGCCAGGGCCGCGCAGGCGGCGTCGGTGATCTCATCGGCCTTCATCGCGGGGGCGCTGTCGAACGGGAGGTTGTCGGACGGCACCTCGTGGCGGGTCTCCCCGCTGGGGGGATCGCTGCGGTTGCCGTTGAAGAAGAACGTGACGTGTCCGAATTTTTGCGTCTCCGAGAGGGCGAACACCGAGCGCCCTGCCGCTGAGAGCTGCTCGCCGACGGTGCGATCGATCTCCGGCGGCGTGACGAGGTAGCGCCGCGGGATGGAGAGGTCGCCGTCGTACTCCATCATCCCCGCGAAGGTCACGGCGGGTCGTCGCCCGCGGTCGAAGCACACGCGGTCGAACGCAGGCCCTTCGTCGAAGGCGCGGCTGATCTCGATGGCGCGATCGCCGCGGAAGTTGAACAATACCACCGCGTCGCGTTCGGCCATTCCTGAGTAGTCTCCGACGGTGAACGCCGGCAGCCACTGGTCGTTTCTGTCCGGATGCTCCGCGTAGGCGGCCTCGATCGCGGCGGTCGCCGAGGGGAAGCGCCGCCCCTCGCCGCGGACGTGGCAGCGCCAGCCGCGCGCGACCATCTCCCAGTCCGCCTCGTAGCGATCCATGGTGATGTGCATGCGACCGCCGCCGGTGGCGATGCCCGCGGGGATGGGGGCGGCGGCCAGGCGCGCCTCCAGCTCCGGTACCCACCGCAGCGCCGAGCGCGCTGCGACGTCGCGGCCGTCGGTGAGCGCGTGGACACAGAGCCGTCGCGCGCCGGACGCGATCCCGCGCGCGATCAGCGCGTCGAGGTGCCGGACATGCGAGTGTACGTTGCCGTCGCTGAGCAGGCCCAGGAGGTGCAGCGTTCCGCCGGCGTGGAGCGCTCCCTCGATCTCGCGCCAGGCGGGGCTCTCCCAGATGGCACCGCTGGCGATCGCCTTGTCGACCAGCTTGGCTCCCTGGTCGAAGACGCGACCGGCGCCCATCGCGTTGTGGCCGACCTCCGAATTGCCCATGTCTCCGTCGCTGGGCAGTCCCACGGCCGTGCCGTGCGCGGCGAGCAGGCACCAGGGCGCTCGCTCCAGCAGGCCATCGAGGATCGGGGTGTCGGCGAGGTGCCAGGCGTCGCCGTCGTCACGACGTCCCCAGCCCACGCCGTCGAGGATGCAGAGCACGACGGGTGCCGACATGGGATCACTCCGGCGGGGGCGTGGGGTCGGCGAGGGCCCTCCAGCCCTTCGGACCCCTGGGGGCGCGACGGGACAGCAGCGCGAGACCTGCGCCCGCCGCCAGCGCGATCGGCATCAGCCAGCGCCAGTACACCCCGAGCACGATGGTGGCGGACTTCCAGGCGTTCCAGCGACCACCCTGCCACTGACTGGGCCAGAAGAAGAAGAACAGGAGGGTCGCCAGCAGGCCGATGATCAGGCCAGCGAGCATGCCCACGGGCACCGGGAGGCGTCGCCTGCCGAGCAGCAGCAGCGGAGGAGCGCCCGCGAGGACGGTCGCCAGAGCCACCTGCACCGGCGGGAGCGCCGCCATCGACTGCCACAAGCTCCAGTCGTCCTCCGTGGTGAGCACCGCGACCCCTCCCATCCAGCCCGCCACGGCCAGGAGCGGCAGTGTGGGCAGCAGTCGGGTGAGGCGGTCCCTCACTCGCGCCCATCCGGTAGAGTTGTGTCTGCCGGTAGAGTCGGGGCCGGTGGAGTCGGGGCTGGACACGAAGCGGAGCGGGGTCGGCACATGAAGGCGGTGGTCATCGGCGCAGGAATCAGCGGGATGTTGACGGCGGTGCGGCTGCGGCAGGCAGGGTGGATGGTGGTGGTGGTGGAAGCTCGTCATATCGGGGCGGGCTCGTCATCGCGGACCGCCGCAGGAATAAGACAGCAATTCTCGACGCCGGAGACCGTGATCGGCATGCGCTACTCGGTGGACGTGTACCGTCGCTTCCCGGAGGAGATCGGCGGGATGATGGTCCCGATCGTCGAGAATGGGTACCTGTTCCTGCTGGGTGACGGGTCGGACGCGGCGGCGGCGCGCGTGGCGATGCAGCGTCGCTGCGGGCTGGAAGAGGTGGAGCTGCTCGCCCCCGACGCGGTCGCGAGTCGGTTTCCGTTCGTCGATCCGGAGATCATCGTGGGGGCCACATGGTGCCCGTCGGACGGGTTCCTGCGTCCCGAGGTGGTCTATGGAGAGGCTGCTGCCTCCGCGCGCTCGCGCGGAGTGGCGGTTCGGCAGGGCGCGCCGGTGCGGGGGACGCGTCGACAGGGAGCGCGACTTTCGGCGGTGCAGGCGGGAGCGGAGTGGATCGAGGCGGACCTGTTCGTGGACGCCACCAACGCGTGGACGCGCCGCACCGCGGAGGTGCTCGGTGCTACTGTCCTGCCGGTCGATCCGCTCAAGCGCTACCTGTGGTTCGTCTCACGCGGTGGCGAGATGAGCGGCGCGGAGCTGCTGGGCATGCCCATGGTGGTGACCCCGTCGGGGGCGTACTGTCACCCCGAGAACGCAGAGACGCTGATGGTGGGGAGGGCCCACGCCGCGACACCCGAGCCCGCGTTCACCGACGCCGACCAGGATCGGGTGGAGTCGGCCTTCTCGCACCGATCCGGGGTGGAGAGCCGCGCCTACGATGCCTGGCTGGCGCTCGCGGAGTACCTGCCGCCCGTCGGTGAATTCGCAGGGGTCCACGCGACCACCGCGGGGTTCTACGGATCCACTCCCGACCACAACCCGTTCCTGGGATTCGATCCTGCGGTGCCGAACCTCCTGCGCCTCGTGGGCTTCTCGGGTCACGGCGCGATGTTCGGACCGTTCACCGCGAAGGTCGCCGCGGTGCTCGCCGAAGCGGGCCGCGATCTGCCGACGATCACGGTGCTGGATCGGGAGGTGTCGCTGGCGCCGTTCCGGCTCGATCGGCCCTTGCGCCATGCGGAGACGATGATCATCTGAAACGGGTTCATCACGGCGTCATCTGAGAGGGTAGTCGAGGGGTAAATCACTTTGCGAATCGCTTGATAAGGACCCAG
>CAYXGP010000119.1:19579-24738 GCA_964464515.1 uncultured Enterobacterales bacterium | reverse complement strand
GAAAGTGACCCCAACGGGATTCGAACCCGTGTTGCCGGGATGAAAACCCGGTGTCCTGACCTGACTAGACGATGGGGTCGTGAATCTGTCCGCTTTCGGGGCTGATGGAGGGGAGGATTGAGGTGGGTCGCATAGGACTCGAACCTATGACCCTCGGCTTAAAAGGCCGGTGCTCTACCACCTGAGCTAGCGACCCGGCGAGCCATCTACTAATCGCCACTTCTCTCCACATCAACCTCATCTCACCCGCTTGAGCCCCTCCTTGGCCTCTGTGTGGTTCTTGTCCATCCGCAGGATGGCCTCGAACTCTCGACGGGCGTTGAGGCCCAGCCCCAGCTCCGTGAACAGCTTTCCCAGGCTCAGCCGGTAGTCGATGTTGGTCCGGTCGAGCTCCACCGCGCGCCGCATGTACTGGAGAGCGCTGCGGGGGTCTTCTTCGATGCGCTGCACCAGCAGACCCAGCCGGTAGTAGGGTCGGCTGTCCTCGGTGCCGTAGTCGACGGCCTTGCGGTAGTGCGCGATGGCCTCGCGGTACTTCGCGAAGCTCTCGGCGTTCTCGGCGGCGGTGATGAAGCTCGTCGCCTGGATCTTGCGTGCCTCGGTGCGTGCCTCTTCGAACAGCGCCTTGTATCGGGGGTTCTGCGGCTCGAAGCGCGTCGCGAGGTGCAGGGAACTCATCGCTTTTACGACGTCACCAGCCTCGAAATCGGTCTTTCCCTGCTCGTAGTGCTTGCGGGCCTGCTTCATGCGGTTCTTGATCTGATCGCGGAGCTTGCGCATCGCTGGTGACTGCCGGTATCGACCCTGGCGCTGGCGCGGCTTTCGCTCTGCGCGGCGACGCCGGGGCGGAACGGTCGGCGCAGGCTCGGGGGGAAGCTCCGGCTCGGGCTCGGCGGTCTCGCTGACCTGCGGCCGGAGGGTGCGGTTCTCCAGGCGGACCTCGTGAGCCTGCGCGGGGCGCTGCTCCGCTGCGGGGGCGGCCTGGGGACGCGCTGAAGATCGCTTACGGTTGCCCCTGGTCCGCAACGAGCGATCGTACTCGCTGCGCGTCTTGGGGTTGGTCAGGCGGCGGTAGGCGTTGGTGATCGCCACGAAGACCGTCTCCAGCGCCTCTGCCTGATCGCCCAGATCGCGCTGGAAGAAGCGATCGGGGTGCCACTGGCGGGAGCGCTCGTAGTAGGCCTCGCGGATCTCGCGCCGCTCTGCCTCGGGGCTGACCCCGAGCAGGCCGTACAGATCACCCTCGCGGTTCAGGTCCAACAAGGAGGAGATCGCCCGACGTTCCGCGGTGCTCAGGGTGCGATCTTCGGACATCAGCCCTCCACCTGAACATCCGAAGGGCTGCTATCCCGCTTTGGCGTCTCCGAGGAGTCTGGATTGGCAGAAGGTGCGCGCTGCGCTCGCGGGTGCGCTGCGCGGTAGACCCCCAGCAGGCGCGCCGCGTCGACGTGGGTGTATCGCTGCGTGGTGCTCAGGCTCTCGTGACCGAGCTGCTCCTGGATGGCGCGGAGATCTGCGCCGCCGCCGAGGAGGTGGGTGGCGCAGCTGTGGCGCAGCGCGTGGGGGTGGTGGCCGTGGACGCCGTTGTTCGCGCCAGCGTCGCGCGCGATGCGCCACGCCGATCGCGCCGAGAGTCGCCCGCCCGCGCGGTTGCGGAACAGCGCCCCCGCCGCGGGGAGGGTCGCGCACCACGCCGCCAACGCCTCGGCAGCGGGGGGGCCGAACGGCACCACGCGGGGCTTCCGTCCCTTTCCCATGACGCGCACGAGGCGGGCCGAGAGATCCACGTCGTGGATGTTCAGCGCCACGGCCTCACCCACCCGCAGGCCCGCGCCGTACAGGAGCTCCAGGAGGGCGCGGTTGCGCAGGAAGAGGCGGCCGCTCTGGGTCGGGTTCTCCACGACCGCTGCGGCTTCGTCGACGTCGAGGAACCGCGGCGCGCGGCGGGGTACGCGGGGGGGGCGCAGGCGCTCCGCCGGGCTGTTCTCCAGCGCGCCGATGCGCACCAGCCAGCCATAGAAACTACGCACCGCCGCGATGCGTCGGGCGATGGTCGCGGGGGCTGCGCGGCGCTGCCGGGTTCCGCTGACCCGCACCTGTCGCGCCAACCAACTGCGAAGGTCGAGCAGTCGCGCGTCGCGGAGCGGGCGAGCTTCGAGGAGGGACGCCAGCCCCTGGAGATCGGCTTTGTAGGCCCGCAGGGTGTGGGGCGACGCTGCGCGCTCTGCGCGGAGGTGAGCGAGCCAGCGTTGCAGGTCGGGGTCCATGCCCAGCAGATTACCAGAGGGGCAGCGCGCTGCGGACCACCTGAGCTGGACGTCTAGCTTGCGCCCCCGGGATTGCTGGTGTAGTTGTGCGCTCGGTGGGGGTCTTGGAGAGCTGACAGGTCTCCACCATCACAGGGTGCTTCCTGCGCAACCAGCGGCTGGAGATGAATTCTCCCGGCAGCCGTGGGCAGCCCTGAGCGACCTCTCAGCGGGGAGAGACAGAACGTGAGCACCTCCTTGGTCATCGTGGAGTCCCCGGCGAAGGCCCGGACGATCGGCAGGTTCCTCAGCGACGGGTTCCGGGTGGAGGCCTCCATCGGTCACATCCGGGATCTGCCCCGAAACGCCGCCGAGATCCCCGCCTCGTACAAGAAGCACAAGTGGTCTCGCCTCGGCGTGAACGTGGAGAAGGGGTTCCGCCCGCTCTACGTGGTCCCGGCCGACAAGAAGGCCCACGTCAAGATGCTCAAGCAGGCGCTGAAGGAGTGTGAGACGCTCTACCTCGCGACTGATGAGGACCGCGAGGGGGAGAGCATCTCCTGGCATCTCGTCGAGGTGCTCAAGCCCAAGGTGCCGATCCGCCGGCTGGTGTTCCACGAGATCACCGAGTCCGCCATCCGTCACGCCCTCGAGAACCCCCGCGAGGTCAACCTCAACCTGGTGCGGGCCCAGGAGGCCCGGCGGATCGTCGATCGGCTCTATGGGTACGAGGTCTCTCCGCTGCTGTGGCGGAAGATCCGTCCGCGGCTCTCCGCGGGTCGCGTGCAGTCTGTGGCGGTGCGCCTCATCGTCGAGCGGGAGCGGGAGCGGCTGGCGTTCGTGCCGACCACCTGGTGGGACCTCCACGTCGATCTGCACTCCGAGAAGGGCGACGTGCGGACCCGGCTTGTCTCCTGGCAGGACAAGCGACTGGCCATGGGCAAGGACTTCGACGATCGGGGTCAGCTCAAGCCGGGTCGGGAGAACCTCCAGATCCTGGACGAGGCCGCCGCCCGTCAGATCGCCGAGACCCTCGCCGAGGGCACCGCCACCGTGACCGATCTCGAGGAGCGGAACTACCGCGACCGCCCCTCGGCCCCGTTCACCACCAGCACCCTGCAGCAGGAGTGCAACCGGCGGCTGCGCTGGACGGCGCGCCGCACCATGCGGGTGGCGCAGCGGCTGTACGAGAACGGCTGGATCACCTACATGCGTACCGACTCCACGAGCCTGTCGAACCAGGCCATCGGGGCGGCGCGAGCGCTCATCACGGAGCGGTTCGGCGCGGAGTACCTGCCCGGCAAGCCCCGCCTCTATACAAAGAAGAGCAAGGGCGCCCAGGAGGCCCACGAGGCCATCCGTCCCGCTGGCGCGGAGTTTCGAAGCCCCGATCAGGCGAAGGTCGAGATCGGTGGAGACGAGGCGCGCCTCTACGACCTCATCTGGCGCCGCGCGATCGCCAGTCAGATGGAGGACGCCCGCGGCAAGACGGTCAACATCCGCTTCCGCGCCGGCGACGCCCGTCTGCAGGTCGGTGGCCGCACGCTGACCTTCCTCGGTCACCGCAGGGCCTACGGCGGCACCGGCTCGAACTCCCCCATCCTGCCGACGCTGGCGAAGGGCGAGCAGCTCACGGTCACCGGGGTGGATCCGAAGGGCCACGTCACGCAGCCGCCGGCGCGTCTCACTGAAGCCAGCCTGGTCAAGGAGTTGGAGACGCGGGGCATCGGTCGGCCCTCTACCTACGCTGCCATCATCGACACCGTGCAGCAGCGGGGGTACGCGTTTCGCCGGGGCACCGCGCTGATCCCCACGTACACCGCCTTCGCCGTGACGATGCTCCTCGAGCAGCACCTCACCTGGCTGGTGGACTACGACTTCACGGCGCAGATGGAGAACCAGCTCGACGAGATCGCCCTCGGTGAGGGGGAGACCAAGCAGTATCTCCAGCGCTTCTACCTGGGAGACGAGGGACTCCAGCACCGGCTCTCCGAAGCCGCCGAGAGCATCGATCCCCGCCGGGTGTGCAGCATCCCGCTGGGAGAGACGGAGGACGGCGAGACGGTCGAGATCCGGGTGGGGCGGTACGGGCCGTTTCTCTCGCAGGGAGATGTCCGCGCGGACATCCCCGCGGAGCTCGCGCCGGATGAGATGAGCCTCCCCCGGGCCATCGAGCTGCTGGAGGAGCGCCGTCGCGGACCCCGGCAGATCGGCGTCGATCCGACGTCGGGCAAGACCCTCTTCATGATGAAGGGGCGCTTCGGGCCCTATGTGCAGCTCGGCACCATCGAGGAGGCCGGCGACGACAAACCACCGCGCGCCTCCTTGATCGGCGAGATGAAGCCGGACGATGTCGACCTTCCGCTGGCCCTCCAGCTGCTGTCGCTGCCGCGTACGCTGGGGGCGTTCCCCGACACGGGTGAGCCCGTGCTGGCGTGCGCTGGGCGGTACGGACCCTTCGTTCAGTCGGGGAAGACCAGCCGCACGCTGCCGGAGCCGATGTCGGTGCTCACCATCGAGCTCGCGGCGGCGCTGGAGCTCCTCAAGCAGCCCGCTGTCCGGCGCAGCAGCCGCAGCCTGATTCGGGAGGTGGGGGTCGATCCCAGCACCGAGCGCACCGTCAAGCTGATGAACGGGCGCTGGGGTCCCTACGTCACAGACGGGGAGACCAACGCCTCCCTTCGTCGTCAGCACAACCCCGACACCCTGGAGCTCGAGGAGGCGATCGAGCTGATTCGCGTGCGCGCGGCCACGCCGAAGCGGCCCCGTCGAAAGACGACGAAAGCCCGGTCCAAGACGACGAAAGCCCGAACGACGAAGGCGAAGGCCAAGACGACGAGGGCCAAGACCACTGCGAAGGCCAAGACCACTGCGAAGGCCAAGACCACTGCGAAGGCCAAGACCACTGCGAAG
>CAYXGP010000119.1:1312-19479 GCA_964464515.1 uncultured Enterobacterales bacterium | reverse complement strand
GGCCAAGACCACTGCGAAGGCCAAGACCACTGCGAAGGCCAAGACCACTGCGAAGGTGCCGAAGACCCCGGAGTTCTGCAGCTGCGGAGAGCGCGACCCAGTAGGTGTGTCCGGGCCTGACGCTCAGTAGAAGAGCAACCCCCACTCGGCGTCGAGGGCGCGTCGCGCCTCATCGTCGCGGCGATCCTGCTGTTCGAACAGCACCGACGCGGCTACGCGGCGGACCTCCTGAAATGGGATGCGGTTGTCGGCCGGCTGGAGATCGAGCAGACGGTCATTGATTCGGGTGAGTATCTCGTCGTCGATGTGGCCAAGCTCGACCAGGAGATCAAGAAGCAGGCTGCCGGAGTGATCAACTTCGAGGATGGGGCGGCGGATCATGGGCTCCCCGGTATCGTGTAGCGACCCCCCGCGCCCTGGTACACCCCGGCCGTGAGTTCGAGCGCCGCGAGCGTCTGGAGGATGTCTGGAACCGAGCGCCCGGTGAGGCGGCACAGCTCGTCGACGGTGGCGCCACGGTGAAGGCCCGCCATCAGCGCGTCCAGCGCCGGCGCGGGTGGTGGCGGGAGCGACAACGCGGTGAGGACGTCGCCAGCGTGCCGAACCAGCCCTGCTCCCGTCGCGAGGAGCTGGAGGCAGCCCTCCGAGGTGGGATCGAGTGGATGCCCCGGAACCGCCAGCACGTCTCTCCCGGCGTCGAGGGCTGCGCGGGCGGTGATGAGGCTGCCAGAGCGCAGGGTGGCCTCGACCACCACCGTCGCCTGGCTCAGCCCGGCGATGACCCGATTGCGCTGGGGGAATGTGCGGCGTCGCGCCGGCGCGGTCGGTGCGAATTCGGAGATGATCAGCCCACCGGCGTCGAGGATCTCCTGGCTCAAGCCGCGCTGCGTGCTCGTCATGGAGTGGGCTATGCCCTGTCCCAGCACTGCGATGGTGCGATCCAGCGCGGCGCGATGTGCGGCGGTGTCGATGCCCCAGGCCAGGCCGCTCACCACCACCACGCCGGCCTGTCGGAGTCCCGCGGAGATGGCGTGGGCCATGGAGCGGCCGCGCCCCGTGCAGCGCCTGGCGCCGACCACCGCCACGGCGGGCTCTCGCAGAAGACTGGCGTCGCCGCGCAGGAACAGGACCGGGGGAGCGTGCGGGAGCGGCGCCAGGCGAGGGGGGTAGGTGGCGTGTCCCAGGTGGGTGAAGCGCTCGGTGGTGGCCAGGGGAGGGGTGTTGAGCAGGACCGTGCGTTGGCTCGCAGGCAGAGCGACGGTCTGCCAGTTCAGGCCGCTCGCGGAGGTGAGCGCAGGCGCCGTGCCATCGGGAGCGACCCACGGCGAGAGGTCGAGGCGGCCCGAGAGGGTCATCGCCCCGTGCCAGAATCCCGACAGTTGTTGCATGGGAGTCCCCGGTGTTCAGGGGACCCCGTAATGGATGGGCACGAAGCGGGCTGGTCTATATGCGGACCATAGTTGTCCGACCCGGAGCAGAAGAAACAGACTATTCGACCTTCTGCGTCAAGCGCGCACCCACCCAGAGCGAGCGATCAGCGTCGGTCACGATGGCCGTAGAGGTGTACTCATCCACTCGTACCACCACCACGCGACCGATGACCGACGGGGGCAGATCATCATCTTCTTTCTTGTGATCGCTATACTCATCACGCTGATCATAGATCCAGAAGGCGTTGCCCACGCGCACACCATCCGCCCGGCCGCGATCGATGAAGATCGTCTCGCCGTCTGCCATCAACACCGACTCATTGTTGAATCGACCGACGATGACGCTGTCCATGTCGCCGCTGGGGACGCCCACCTCGACCTCGATCGACACCGGGATCTGCGGTCCGATCAGATCGCCGCGGGAGATCTCCGACCACGCCTGCCGAACCACCGCGGTGACCGTGTCTTCGTAGAGATGGACGACCTTCACCTCACCGACGATGCGGTAGAGGCTGCCCAGCTTTGTCCGCCGACGATCGGGGTGCCGCACCTGCTTGCGCACGCGCCGGAACACCGTGAGCACGTCGCCGCACTCGTAGGCGTCGGGGTCGTCCAGGTTGAGGTAGAGGATGTCCCCCTCCCCCATGTACGTCTGCATGGGGCGGGCCTTGTGGACGTTGCCGAAGATGTCGATGTCGCCGCGATGGGCCAGGAAGCCTGGCGCCAGATAGGAGCGCGAGGGCCGTGGCTGGTCGAACCGCACGTTGGGCCCACACTCGGCCTCGGCGGTGTCGTAGATGGGCGTGGAGCTCACGTAGCCATCGCGGGACTGGCTACCTCCGCCGTCGAGATCGATCTGCGGGGGCTCCACCAGCGTGCCCATGCGGAAGACGATCCGGTTGCCTGGGTAGATCCAGTGCGGGTTGGTGATGTAGTCGTTGATCGACCACAGTCGCGGCCAATAATAGGGATTGCCCAGGAAGGTGCTGGAGATCTCCCACAGCGTGTCGCCTGGCTGGACAACGTAGTAGTCCGGCGCCTCGATGGAGAGGCTGTCACCAGAGAAGGAGCTCTGAGCGTGAGCGGAGCCGAGCAGAGCCCCGAGCAGGCAGGTCATCCAGGTCATATTCGTCCACTCCACGGCATGCGCCAACCTGCACAGGAGGCGCAGTCCCTCCCCGCCGACAACCACACTCTCAGGTGTGACCGGTCCATGTCAACCCTGCACCTTATGGCGCCTCGGCAACCAACAGATCGGTCGTACCCAGCCGGACCATCAGCTCCTTGCGGGCGCTGTCTGCGCGCTGCCGGGTGGGGAAGCCTCCGAGACGTACCCTGTACCAGGTCGCCCCGTCCACCAACGCTGCGACGCGGTACGCTTCGAAGCCCTGTTCGTCCAGCTCGGCGATCGTCGCGTCGGCCTCTCCGGCGGTGGGGTAACTGGCGATCTGCACAGCCCAGCCCCCTTCAGGGGCAGGGGTAGCGGCGGCCTTGGGCGCGACTGGAGACGGACTGGAGGAGGGACGCACCGAGACCAGGCTGGCTTCGCCCGGCGCCGCGGTGCTGGACGGGAGGCCTCCCTCTTCACCAGTCAGGAGATCGGGGAAGCGCATGTCGGGGCCATCGTCGACAAGCAATTCTCCGGACGGATCGACGGCGCCCTGGGCGTACTCGATCTCTCGAAGCAGAGCCACCAGGGCATCTTCTTCAACCACGTCGGGGACTAGGACCGGAGGGGCCTCGGCGACGGGCTCCTCCACGACGCCGCGGCTGCCTACCTTGAACCCGACCATGAAGGCCAGCGTGGCGATGAACAGACTCATCACGCCGAGCGCCACGAGATGACCGCGGGTAATCCAGATCAATCGCTCTTTTCGTGACCGAACCAGCTCCGCCATGGCATCGATCCTATCGCAGCAACGTGGGTCAAGCCCTTGACGCCCCGCAGCGCGCGGAGCCCCATTTCTATTGACGTGTCAATATACCTCGGGCCCGAAGGCGGGCTCCAGTGACACATCGAACGACTCGATTAAAGCCTCGCTCCATCCTGCTATCTCGGGGAGCAGTCCATCGAACGCGGAGCGGACGGTTCGCGGGGCGTTGGAGACCATCGCTATCGCCAGGACGGCCCGGCTGCGATCATCGAGGTGCCCGACCTCGGCCACGCTGAAGTGGGCGCGGTTGCGTAGACGATCACGCACCCGCGCGACCGACTTGCGCTTCTCCTTGAGGCTGCGCGCGCCGGGAACGCGCAGCGCGACCCGGGCCACTCCGATCCAGATCGCCTCGTCTGGAGCCGGTAGGATCATGCGTCGTTCGCCTGGCTCACGACGCCTCGACCTCCTCCCGAGTGTAGGCCTCGATCTCATCGCCGGGCTTGATGTCGTTGAACCCGTCGAGGTTCATACCGCACTCGTAGCCGCGCTCGACCTCGCGAACGTCGTCCTTGAAGCGGCGCAGTGACGCCAGGCGACCTTCCCAGACGATCTTGTTGTCGCGAAGCAGGCGGATGTGGTGCGCGCGGGCGATCTTGCCCTCGGTGACGTAGCAACCGGCGACCGTACCGATCTTCGGTACGCCGAAGATCTGACGGATCTCCGCGCGGCCCTGCGAGACCTCCTCGATGCTCGGTCCGAGCAGACCGCTCATGACCCGCTTGACCTGATCGATGGCCTCGTAGATCACCTTGTGGGTGCGGAACTCCACCCCCCGCGAGATGATGGCCTTTCGCGCCCGGGCGTCTGCCCGCACGTTGTAGCCGATGATCAGCGCCTGGTAGGTGTGCGCCAGCGTGACGTCGCTCTCAGAGACCGCGCCGACTCCCGTGTGGAGAATCTTCAGCTCGGCGCCCTCGACCTCCAGCTTGCGGAAGGCCGCGTCGATGGCCTCCAGCGTGCCCCGTACGTCCGACTTGATGATCAGGTTGAGCTGCTGTGTCTCATCGGTGTCACCTCGCCTGAGGAGATCCTCGATGGTGAGCCGCTTGCGGCTCCGAGCGGCCAGGGCCTTCGCCTCTGTGGTGCGGTGGTCGATGAGCGTCTTTGCGTCGCGCTCGGACTTCACGACGACCCACTGCTCTCCGGCGCTGGGGACCTCTTCGAGACCCATCACCTCCACCGGGGTAGAGGGGGCGGCCTTCTTGAGGGGCTTGCCGCGGAAGTCGCTGAGCGCGCGGACTCGACCCCAGGTGGTGCCGATGACCAGACGGTCTCCCTTCTTGAGGGTGCCCTTCTGGACGATGAGCGTGCCGACCGCGCCCTTGCCCCGCTCGAGGCGTGCCTCGATGACCACGCCCTCTGCGTGCCGGTCGGGGTTGGCGGTGTACTCACCCAGCTCGGCGACGAGCAGGATGTTGTCGAGCAGATCTTCGACGCCGTCACCCTTGAGCGCGGAGACGTCGCAGAACAGCGTCTCGCCGCCGTACTCTTCCGGTACCAGCTGGTGCTCCATGAGCTGCTGGCGCACACGCGCGGGGTTGGCGTTCTGGCGGTCGCACTTGTTGACCGCCACGATGATCTGCACCCCCGCGGCCTTGGCGTGGTTGAGGGCTTCGACCGTCTGCGGCATCATGCCGTCGTCCGCCGCGACCACGAGGATCACGATGTCGGTGACCTGCGCACCGCGGGCGCGCATCTCGGTGAACGCCTCGTGTCCGGGTGTGTCGATGAACGTGATCACCTGGCCGCCGTGCTTGACCTGGTAGGCCGCGACATGCTGGGTGATGCCTCCGGCCTCCCCCGCGGCGACGCGGGTGTTGCGGATCGTGTCCAGCAACGTGGTCTTGCCGTGATCGACGTGTCCCATGATGGTCACGACCGGCGCGCGCGGTACCTCGTCCTCGTCGCTCTCCTCGATATCAATCATGTGAGTGGCCTCGTTGAAAGTGGCGTTGACCACCTCAAACTCGAATTCGGCGGCGACCAGCTGGGCGGTGTCGAAGTCGAGGCTGTCGTTGACCTGGGCCATCTGGCCCATCCCGATCAAGACCTTGATCACCTGCCCCGCCTTGACGCTCATGCCATGTGCGAGCTGTTGGACGGTGATCTGCTCAATGAACTCGACGCGACGCTTGATGGCTTTGGCCTGCGGTGAGGCCTTGCGCGGTGCCTTGGAGTTGCGCGAGCGACGACGACGCGTCGTGGACGAATAGTCGTCCATGAACATCTCGACGCGACCGCGGCGACCGGTGGACCGACGACGGGCGGGCGGTGTGCGCTTCCGGGCTGGCTGGCGATCCGTCCGCCCTGGAGTAGAGGGACTGGTGCCGCCAGGGCGCTGGTCGCGCCAGACGCGCTGCTGCTGCGGACGTTCCTTGGCAGCCTTCGTCGTCTTGGATTCGGCCTCCGCGCGGCGGCGGTTTCCGGCTGGGTCGTTGGGATCGTAGCCGGGAGGTGGACGCACCACCGCCGACCCGAGTCCGGGGAAGGCCGGATTGCCAGGCTGACCCAGTCGAGAGAGCCGGGGAAGGCGGGGCAAACGCCCCCCTGTCGTTGCGGGGGTTGTCGGCTCCGGCTTCGTCGCAGCGGGCTTTACTGCTGGGGCCTTCACTGCAGCTGCAGCGGGCTTTGCCGCTGCGGCGGACTTCACTCCTGTGGTCTTTACCGCTGCGGGCTTCGCTGCAGTTCCAGTCGCTGTGGTTCCAGTCGCTGTGGTTCCAGTCGCTGCGGACGGCTCCGTGGGGGTGGGCCTGGCTGCGACTGGCGTAGGCGTCTCTGCGACGACCGCGGGAGTCTGTGCCTTGACGGCAGCGGACGCGACCGTCACCTCGGGGGTGGGTGCCGTCGCTGCAGGCGCCTTGGGAGCACTGGCCTCAGGTGTCGGAGTCGCCGACTTCGGCGCCGCTTCGACGGCGACCGTGGGAGGCGGAGTGGCCGCGGAACGCGCGGGAGGAGTGGGCGTGACCGGCAGGCGTCGCTTCGGCCGCTCTGGGGTCTCGGGAGTGGCCGGAGCCCGTCGCTTGACTGCGCTCGGTGTGGGCGCCGTCAACGTGGGGGCCTCGGGCTTCTTCCGCTGGACCCGCCGGCGCCGGATCACACGCTTTGTGACACGGGTCGACTTGACCTCGGCGCGCTCGCTGGGCGTACTTGTACCCGAGCTGGAGCTGCGTGCGGGGGTGCCTGAGCGAGTGGCGGTGCGCCGGGAGCGCTGCGTCAGGCGATCGATCAGATCCTTGGTGGACATGAAGGCCCTTTCTTCCACCCCGGGGAGCCCGCGGGTGGGGTGTGTCAAGCCGCGCCGAAGCGGCCTTTGGGGGTCTCCCCATAAGGGAGGGTGCCGGTGAGGGGCAGAGGCTGCGCGGCGGGCGGGGTTGCCGGGAACGGGTCGCCGAGAACGGCGGCCCACCTAACCAAGGTGGTGCCAACATCGCAACCCGGCCAGAAGAGGCTCGGTTGCTGTTTCGGGGAGGAGCATCAAGACCGCGCGGGGACCCCGGCCTAGAATCCACCCCATGGCGGCAGCATCCAGATCAGTAAGCCAGAAAGTAGCATCCGTAAAGTGGTTTCTCAGCCGAAGATCCGTCACCCCGCCGACGCCCTGCGCGAGGAGGATGTGACAGCCCGCGCCGCGTTCGGTCACCCGAAGCACCCGGTTGCGGCCACCGATCACTCGCCCGGTCCGGTTGCAGTGCCGAAGAGCGCTTGTCACCTGTGTTCTCAGCACAGCGCGCGCCAGAGATGGCAGGTCGGCTTTGATGGGCCCCGGAGCGCGGAGGGCGTGTCGTAGCGATGGACCTCTCACCCTCCGCAAGCAACGCGCGTCGGGGCAGATCCAGGCTCCCCGTCCCCCCGGGCCGGCGACGACGCGCCCGTCCGGGGTGAGGGTGAAGCGGAGCAGATTTCGCGGTGGTCGCCGGGTCCTGCAGCCGAGGCAGCGCCGCGTCGGTGCGCTCAAGGCAGGGTTACTCGGCCGAGAGCCGCTGTTTGCTCTCCTCGAGGATCAGCTCGTTGAGGACTCGCTCGGCCTCAACGATGATGCGCTCGGCGTCATCCTCCTCGATGTCGAGGATGTTCGCGACCTCGAACGGCTCGGCGTCGAACAGCTCCTGCGCGCTGCGGAAGCCGTGGTGGATCAGACTGTCCACGTCCTCCTCGGTGATGATCTGGATCTGTCCCAGCTCGTCGCGGGCCTGCTGAACCATCTCGGAGTGCGAGGTCTTGGAGTAGATGTCGATGCGCCAGCCGGTGAGCTGCGCAGCCAATCGGACGTTCTGACCTCGTCGACCGATGGCCTTCGAGAGCTGGTCGTCGGGGACGATCAGCTCCATGGAGTGCGTGTGCTCGTCCATGTACACCCGGCTGACCTGCGCGGGTGCGATGGCGTGGATGATGAAACGAGCCGGCTCGGGGTGGAACGGGATGATGTCGATCGCCTCGCCGCGTAGCTCCTGGACCACCGCCTGGACCCGCGAGCCGCGCAGACCGACGCAGGCGCCGACCGGATCGACGTCGCGATCGACCGACGAGACGGCGATCTTGGCGCGGTGACCGGGCTCGCGAGCGCAGGCCTCGATGCGGACGATGCCCTCGTAGATCTCCGGCACCTCCAGCTCGAACAGCTTCATCAGCAGGCCGGGGTGGGTGCGAGAGAGCACCACCTGCGGCGAGCGCGACGCCCGGGTGATGTCGGAGACGTAGGCCTGGATGCGATCGCCCTGTCGGTACGTCTCGGTCTGCACCTGCTCGCGCTTGGGCAGGATGGCCTCGGCCCGACCCAGATCGACGATGATCGAGCCCTTCTCGAAGCGCCGGACGATGCCGGTGATCAGCTCGCCCTTGCGGTCCTTGAACTCGTTGAAGGTCATCTCGCGCTCGGCGTCGCGGATCTTCTGGATGATGACCTGCTTGGCGGTCTGGGCGGCGATGCGGCCCAGGTCGTCGATGCGCATCAGGCGACCCAGGGAGTCGCCGACCTCGCACTCGGGGTCCTCGTGGCGCGCCTCGTTGATCATGACCTCAAGGTCCTCGTCCTCGATCTCGTCGACGACGGTGCGGAACTCAAAGACCTCGACTTCGCCCAGATCTTCGCTGTAGGTCGCTTCGATGTCCCGGTTGAGCCCGTACTTGCGGCGCGCAGCCGCCACCATCGCCTGCTCGATGACCTCGATCAGGGAGTCGCGGGGGATGTTCTTCTCTCGATGCACGGTGTCGATGAGACGAGCGAGATCACTGATCATCTCGGATGTCCTCCGGGAGCTGCGGGCAGGCCTTCGGCCAGCCGCGCGTATTCTTCAGGCTCGAGATCGAGTCGGACCCGATCGATTTCGGCCAGGGGAAGCGCGAGGATGCGCTCCCCCACCGCGAGCCGCAGGTGGTCGTCCTCGACGCCCTTGAGCATGCCCTTGTAGCGTCGGCGGGACGAGGCCGGGCCCATCCGGACCCGTGCGCGAAAGTCGATGAACCGTTCGAAGTCCTCGGGTCGCTCCACGGGCCGCTCGATCCCCGGGCTGGAGACCTCCAACCGGTAGGCGTTCGGCAGCGGATCCCAGACGTCCAGCTCGGGGGAGATCGCGCGGCTGACGGTAGCGCAGTCACGGATCCCCACGCCGCCCCCGACGCCTTGCGGGCGGTCGATGCACAGGCGCAGGATGGGACCGGCTCGATCACCCGACAGCTCTACGGCGATGAGCGCGTAGCCCAGCCGCTCGATGGTGCCTTCGACGATGGAGCGGACGCTGGCGCGCAGCTCGCGTCGGGACTCGAAGTCCATGAGGGCTCCAGAAACGAAGGGGGGGAATCGGTGGTCGCTGACACAAAAAAAGGAGGGGCCGGGGGGCCGCTCCATGGGAGGCTTCGGCGATATCGCGGCCTTTCTATGGCACATCTACTGAAGCGTCAAGGTGGGGTGCGCGGTCGCCGGTGTCTGGACGTTATGCCCACCCCATGCGCGATCCCATCTCCAGCCACCGCGCGGCGGGCTTCTTCACACCGGCCGAAGACGCCCTGATCACCCGCCTGCTCGATGCCGGTCAGGCTCACCTGTTCACCGCCTGGCCGCCGCTCGGCGGGGCCGACACCGAGAAGCGCGCGATGCTCGCTCGCCTGGCCCGGTGCGATGCGTCGATCCCCGGCGGGCTGGTGTCGTATCTCCAGCGCGCGCGTGTCCTCCTCGCAGAGGCGCGGGCCGGAGGCAGGCCCTACGCCGGCTACCTGCCGAACGTCCCCGACAAGGTCGTGTTGACTGCCCTGGGACCCGAGCACCGGGAGGCCGAGCGGCGCGGTCTCGCCGCCGCCCGCGGACTGGCGGTCGTTCTGGTGGCCGGGGGCCTGGGGGAGCGCCTGGGATACCACGGGATCAAGCTCGATATCCCCCCTGAGATCACCACCGGCCGCAGCTACCTGGAGCTGTACGCCCGCACGCTGCGCGCTATCGCCGATCGCGCCGGACGGGCGGTGCCCCTGGTGATCATGACCAGCGGACAGACCCACGACGGCACCCGTCGCAGCCTGGAAGACAACGGCTACTTCGGTCTCGACCCCGAGCTGGTGTGGATGCTGCAGCAGGAGCTGGTGCCGGCCCTGGCCGATGATCAGGCGCACATCGCGCTGGACGGCTCGCTGCGCATCCTGCTCAAGCCTCACGGTCACGGCGACGTGCATGCGCTGCTCCACGCCTCGGGTGTCGCCCGGCGGCTGGCGGAGCGGGGATGCACCCACCTGCTGTTCATCCAGGACACCAACGGCCAGGTGGTGAACACCATGCTGCCCGCGCTGGGGGTCGCGGTGGAGCGCCGCTGGGCCTTCGGCACGGTCACCATTCCCCGCGTGCCCGGGGAGGCTGTGGGCGCGCTGGTTCGCCTGCGGAAGGGCGACCGTGAGCTGACGATCAACGTGGAGTACAACCAGCTCGACGCGCTGCTGCGGGCGGCCGGAAAGGCCGGCGATGTCGCTGACGAGACCGGGTATTCGCCCTACCCGGGCAACACCAACACGCTGGTGGTGGAGATGGCGCGGTACCTGACCGTGCTGGAGCGCACCGGCGGGGTGATCGCAGAGTTCGCCAACCCCAAGTATGCTGACGCCGAGCGCACCCGCTTCTCCACGCCCACCCGCCTGGAGACGATGATGCAGGACCTGCCCAAGCTGTTCACGCGCGGCGAGCGGGTGGGCATCACCGTCATGGAGACGCAGATCGCGTTCTCACCCGGCAAGAACAAGCTCTCTGCGGCGCAGAGCAAGGCCGCGCAGGGGCAGCCGGCGCGCAACGCCACCGCCGCGGAGTCGGATCTGTACGCCGTCGCGCGGCGCAAGCTGGCGGCGGTGGGCGTTCAGGTGGAGCCCTCCGAGGAGACGCGGTTCGCCGGGGTGCCGTTCGCCTCTGGCGCGCGGGTGGTCATCGACCCGTCGTTCGCGCTCACGCTGGGTGAGCTCTCCGAGCGGTTCCGCGGGGGGTTTCTGGGGCGCGAGGCGCACCTGGTGCTCGAAGGCACGGGACTGGACGTGGAGGACCTCCAGCTCCGCGGGCGCAGCGCGCTGGTGCTGCGGGCGGGGCCGGGAGTGACGTTGCGGGTGCGCGGTCTTCACCTCGACGGTGAGGGGATGGCGCTGGTGCCGCTCACGGAGGCAGAGCTGGACAGCGAGGAGACGCCGGATCACCTGAAGATCCGCGGGTACCGCCGGGTCGATCATGGCTGCATACGCATCGAGATCGACACCCCCGGAACCTGGGAGGTGGGCCCCGACGCAGTGCCCCGACGGCAGGGGTGACCTCGGCGAATGCCCTCCCCGCTGTTCGTCCATCTCCCGCTGACCGCAGTGACCCTGCTGGGGCTGCTGTGGATGCGGAGCCCTCGCCGGGTGCTCGGCGCAGCGGTCCTCCAGCCGGTGGTGACGTTCCTGACCACGATCCCAGGCGTCTACCTGTGGACGTGGACGTTCTATGGAGCGCTCTCGGCGGTGGCGTGGTGGTTGTTCGTCCACCTGCCGATCCTCGCGCTGGGGATGGCCGTCGCCGGGCAGGAGCGGTGGCTGCGGGCGCTCTCGGGAGCCGTCGCCTTCGCGCTGGTCGCGGTGGGTGTGGACGCCTTCCTCATCGAGCCTCGCTGGTTGGAGGTCACCACCCACCAGATCTCCGCGCCGGGCCTCGAACGTCCCCTCCGCGTCGCGCTGCTGGCGGACATCCAGACGGATCGGGTGGGGGCCTGGGAGGCCGAGGTGCTGGCCCGCGCGGAGGCCGCGCAGCCCGACCTGTGGTTGTTCGCGGGTGACTACGTGCAGGTGCGCGAGAGCGATCCCCAACGACCGATCCAGCGCGCGCGGTTCCGCGAGCTGCTGCGGTCGCTCGATCTGGACGCTCCCCTGGGTCTGTTCGCGGTGCAGGGCGACAACGACGGCGACGGCTGGGAGGAGATGTTCGAGGGGACGCGGATCCACGTCACCACCAGCACCCAGACCCGCGACCTCGGACCGCTCATGCTGACGATGCTCTCGGTGAAGGACTCGCGGTACGGCGCAGAGCTCCCCGAGGTCGACGGCTTCCATGTGGTGCTCGCGCATCGGCCGGGGTTCTCCGCCTTCTCTCCTGCCGCCGATCTCCTGCTCACCGGGCACGTCCACGGCGGTCAGGTGCGTCTGCCGCTGTGGGGTCCGCTGCTCACCTTCACGGACATCCCCCGCTCCTGGGCGGTCGGCCGCACCACGCTGCCCCACGGCGCGGAGCTGGTGGTGTCTCGGGGGATCGGCATGGAGCAGGATCACGCGCCGCGGCTTCGCTTCCTCTGTCGCCCGGAGCTCGTGATCCTCGATCTGATCCCCTCCCATGAGCTTCCGGCTCTCGATCGAAAGCGATTAGGGGACGAGCGATGAGCCCTGCCCCGGACGATCACCCCTCGCTTCCCTTCGATCGCGCCCGCGTCCGCAGCATCATCGAGGCTCAGGGCTTCGATGTCCGTCGGGGCTCCATCCGCGAGATGAACAAGCTGGTCAACACCATCGAGCGAGAGCTGGGTGTCGACTTCATCCGCATGGAATTCGGCGTTCCCGGCCTGCCGACGCCGCAGGTGGCGGTCGACGCCGAGATCGCCGCGCTGCGCGATCGCAACGTGGCGAACACCTACGCCCCGTTCGATGGACTGCCCGAGCTGAAGGCGGAGATCGCCCGCTTCGCCAGGCTGTACCTCGACGTGGAGATCTCCCCGCGCTGCTGCATCCCCACGGTGGGCGCGATGCAGGGCAGCTTCGCGGCCATCGCGGTGACCAGCCGCATGGACCCCGCGCGTCGCACGTTGCTCTGTCTGGAGCCCGGCTTTCCGGTCAACAAGCTCCAGATGAGACTGCTCGACGTGCAGGCGGCGGGCCTGGACCTGTACCACCTTCGCGGGCAGGCCCTGCTCGACGCCATCGAGGAGCGGGTGCAGCTGGGAGACGTGTTCGGCGTGCTGTGGTCCAGCCCCAACAACCCCTCCTGGATCTGCCTCAAGGACTGGGAGCTGGCCGGTATCGCCCGCCTTTGTGAGCGGTACGACCTCGTGGCGATCGAAGATCTGGCCTACTTCGGGATGGACACCCGCATCGACTGCTTCACCGCTGGCGAGCCGCCGTATCAGCCGTCGATCTTGCAGTACACCCAGCGCGCCTTCTCCATCATCAGCTGCTCCAAGATCTTCAGCTACGCCGGGCAGCGCATCGCCATGACGCTGATCGGCCCCGAGCTCGCCGAGTCTCAGAGCGCTGGTCTGGCGAGCGCGCTGGGCACGGCCTCGGTCCACCATGCCTTCGTCCACGGAGTGCTCTACCCGGTGACGGCCTGCGGCCCGGAGAGCCCGCAGTACGGTCTGCTCGCGCTGCTGCGCGCGGCCAACGCAGGCGATCGGTCGCTGTTCGAGCCGGCTGCGGAGTACGCCCGTCGCGCCCGCATCATGAAGCAGCAATTCCTCAACAGCGGGTTCAACCTGGTCTACGACAACGACCTCGGCGAGCCCCTGGCCGACGGCTTCTACTTCACGGTGGCCTGCGCCGGGTTCGACGATGGCGCCGATCTGCTGCTGGAGCTGCTGCACTACGGCGTCAGCGCGATCACCCTGGGGACCACCGGGAGCTGCCGCACCGAGGGGCTGCGGGCTTGCGTGTCGCTCACCGACGAATCCCAATTCGACACCCTGGCCTGGCGGCTGGCGTGTTTTCGGCGGGATCATCCGCAGTAGCAGCGCGCCTCTGGTCGGTGTCCCGACCTGCCGCAGACAGCACCACCGGGCACGATCGAACAATGTCATCAGGTGAACGCGAGCTTCGACGGTGGAGCTTCGACGGACAGGCTTCGCTGTACGACACCCACCGCCCGAGCTACCCCGAGGCGCTGCTCGACGCGGTCGAGTCGCTCTCCGATCTCTCACCAGGTGCCCGCCTGCTGGAGCTGGGCAGCGGAACGGGGATCGCCACCCAACAGTGGGTGGATCGGGGCTACCCGGTGTCCTGCCTGGAGATCGGCCCCCAGATGGCGGCCGTCGCTCGCGCTCGGTTTGCCGATCAGTCGGGCGTGGAGATCACGGTCGCAGACTTCGACACCTGGGAGTCGTGCGAGCGCTATCGGCTGGTGTTCTCGGCGCAGGCCTTCCACTGGATGGACCCCGAGACCGCCCTGCCGCGTGTGCGGAGGGTGCTCCATCCGGACGGCGCGTTGGCGCTGTACTGGAACATGAGCGCCGGTACCAGCGCGCTGCTCGCGCCGATCTACGCCTCGGCTGCCGCGGCGATGGGCCGCGACGCGCCGATGCCCACCATCAAAGAGCGCGCGGCGCGCTGGGCTCGACGCCTGCGAGACTCCGGGTGCTTCTCGTCCGTGGTCATCCGCCGGTTTCCATGGAACCTGCGCCGGAGCGCCGACGACTACGTCGCGCTCATCTCCACCTACAGCGACCATCGGACCCTTCCGCCTGCCACCCGGCGGGTGCTGCTGGCGGGGATACGGAGCGCGATCCAGCGCGTCGGCGGTGTCATCACGATCCCGCAGGAGGCGGTCCTCTTCGTCGCGCGCGGTGCGCCTACAGGCCGCACTCCACCGGGGTGAAGTCCGCGTCGGTCAGCCCCGGGTTGACCGTGATGTTCGAGAATCCGTACTTCTCGACCATCCGCAGCGCGCCGTCCTCGACATCCCGGACGGTTGCCTGGCGCATCAGGTGGTTGTTCGGATCGACGCAGATCTCCAGCTCGGTTCCGTACAGGCGCGGCTCCAGATCCTTGCGGGAGACCACCCGCCAGCAGTGGGCGGGTTCGCCATGGAGCATCACCATTCCCATGTCCTCGACCGCGGCCAGCTCCCGTCGGGCCTCGGCCAGCGCGACGTCGGCCTGGAACAGCGGCACCAGGTTGTGCCATCCCATTCGGTGGATGGTGTGGCGCTCGCCGCGGGTGGCCAGCGTGCCCCGCGGATCGAGATCGAGCGCGGGCATCCAGGGCTCGGGGCGGACCCACAGATCGTCGTCGTTCCAGCCTGGGCGGAACAGGAGCACCCGGCCCTGGTGGACGTCGCCGGTCCAGGTCATGCACACGTCGTGCGGGGGGCGGTAGCGCACCGCCATCTGCTCTGCCGGCATCAGCTCGCCGCGGACGTACTCCTGCCTGTGCATGGTGAAGGTGGCGTCGGCCACCGCGGCGGTCGCGGCGGCCATCCGCGCGATGGCGGCGTGGAAGGCTTCGGCCTCCGCGGGGCTCTGCGCGCGCACCGGGCCGGTGATCAGCGCCGCGGCGAGGAGGGCGGTCACGGCGATCCCAGGACGAGCGGCGGGGTGAAGCGGTCCATCAGGCTGCGGGTGATCGTCGGAAACCAGCGCGCGAGTGCGTTGGACGTTGGGTAGATGACGCGCGCGCTGCGGCGATCCGTCGCGCGCCGGATCCGTCGCGCCAGCTCCTCGGTGGTCCCCCGCGGCTGGAGCGCGAGCAGCCGGCTGCTCTGGTAGCTGTCCAGCCCCTTCCGACCCATCTCGGTGCTGCCGATGATGCCCGGGTAGACCGTGCAGACGTGGACGGGGGTGGCGCGCAGCTCCCCGCGGAGCGCCTCGGAGGCGCCGGCGAGTCCAGCCTTTCCGGCGTTGTACCAGGTCATCGCCGGGGTGGGTGCGAGAGCGGCCATCGAGGAGATGTTGATGATGCTCCCCTGGCCGCGCTCCAGCATGTCGGGCAGCACCGCGTGGATCAACCGCAGGGGGGTGAGCAGGTTGAGTCGCAGCGACATCTCGCCGCGCTCGACGTCGACGTGGGCGGTGGGGCCGATGACCTGCACGCCCGCGTTGTTGATCAACACGTCGACGGGGCCGAGGGCGGCGGCGGCTTCGGGCAGCCACTCCGAGGCGGTCGCCGGATCGGAGAGATCCCGAGGGAGCACGCAGGTCGGACCTGAGAGGCTGCCCGCGATGGCGCGCAGGTTGTCCGCCCGCCGCGCCACCAGCGTCACCGCCGCGCCCGCCGCCGAGAACTCGCGGACGAGGGCCTCCCCGATGCCGGAGGAGGCGCCGGTGACCGCGACGTGGAGCGTGGGGGGCATACGACCTCCGGGGTGACGTCGATCGTTACCGCGAATTGTGGCATCTCGCCCGGAAGAAGGGTGGTCGTGTGTCTTCGAGCCCTGGATCAGGCGTCGGTCGCGGGGGCCTCCAGCAGGAAGACGCGGCTGTCCGCCTGGACGGCCAGGACCGACAGATCGCTGCGACGCAGCAGGGCCTCGGTGACGCTGCCCAGCGCCCAGCGGGCCAGCCCCGTGCGCCCGTGGGTGCCCATCACCACGAGATCGGCCCCCTCCTGGCGGGCGTGGTGGGCGATCTGGACGCGGGGGTCGCCGCGGTCCTGGAGGATGCGCACGTCGGGGTCGGACACGGTCTCGGCGACCATGGACTTGTACTCCGCGACCAGCTCGCGCCGACGATCTTCGTCTCGGGTCGCCTGCACGGAGCCGCGGCGGCGGAGGTTGAGCGGGCCGGGCTCGGGGAGCACGAACAGGGTGAGCAGAGGCACACTGCCCAGCTCGGCCAGACGGGCGCCGATCTGCAGCGCCTTGCGGCTCTCGTCGGAGAGATCGACCGGCACGAGGATGGGGCGCTCAAGCGCGTGGTCGCGCCGCCGGACCAGCACCGGACAGCTCGCGCCCCGGAGCACACGCTCGGCGGTCCCGCTCAGCACGATGTCTCCGCCGCGGCGCTGGTGGGAGCCCACGATGATCAACCACGCGCGTCTCTTGCGGGCCTGTGAGAGCAGCACCTGCACCGGGTTGCCCCAGATGACCGTCAGCTCAGGGGGCGTCGTGAGCGGCGGCAGCGTGCCAGCCATCCAGGCGCGCAGGCGATCGGCTTCGCGGAGGCGGATCTGCTGGTGCTCGGGACGGGTCCCGAAGGTCGACAGGGTGTTGCGGACGTCCAGCGCGTGAACCGCGTGGACCGGGCACCCCATCTGCTCGCCGAGCGCCGCGGCTTCGCGCAGCGCCGGGCCCGCGCGGCCGTCGGCGTCGATCCCCACTACGATCGGAGGGAGATGGGTCGGGTCCTTTGCCATGGCGTACTCCTCGTTGGGGATCTGCTCAGATCGCTGTGTGAACTCACTCGCTTGGGGCTGCGCCGAGGCGGCGCGGTCTCGTCACCCACAGGAGGAGAGCAAGTTGCGTGCCCAGAGCCTCGGCGATCGCGATAGCGGGCCCGCATGCACGATCCCATCTCGCGTTTTCAGGAGTGGTTCGACACCGCCCGACGCTCCGAGGCCACGCTGCCCGAGGCGATGGCGCTGTCTACCGTCGGTCCCGACGGTCAGCCATCGTGTCGGATGGTGCTGCTCAAGGCGGTCGATCCGCGCGGCTTCGTCTTCTACACCAACCTGGGCAGCCGCAAGGTCGGCGATCTGGACGAGAATCCATGCGCGGCGCTGTGTTTCCACTGGAAGTCGTTGGAGCGGCAGGTGCGGGTGGAGGGGTCGGTCCAGCCGGTCTCCGACGCCGAGGCCGACGCCTACTTCGCCTCGCGCGATCGGGTGAGTCAGCTCGGGGCGTGGGCGTCTCGGCAGTCCGAGCCGCTCCCGGGACGGCTCGCGTTGGAGACCCGGGTGGCCCGCTACGGGGCGCGCTTCGGTGTGGGGGAGGTCCCCCGTCCGCCGTTCTGGTCCGGGTTTCGGCTCGTACCGACGCAGATCGAATTCTGGCAGGCCCTGCCCGCGCGGCTCCACCGTCGCGAGCTGTTCACCCGGGTTGGTCAGGGCTGGGAGAGCGCGCTGCTGTATCCGTGAGCTGGTTACGTCAAGTTGGTGAGGTTGTAATGAGAAGGCGGAAGATGGAGAGAGACCGGAAGATGGGAAGGCGCTGGATGATGGGTGTCGCCGTGGCGATCCTTCTGGGCGGCTGCAGCTCTCTGTCGGGGATCTGGTCGGGCGAGGTCGACTGCGGCGACATCGGCGGCGACGTCGAGATCGAGCTGGAGAAGGACGACGACGTCTGGGTCGGCGAAGGCGAGTGGGACTGCACCGATCTTTGGGGCTACGACTGCACGCAGACCTTCGACACCGAGATCGAGAAGGAAGACCTGGACGACGGCGAGTGGGAGCTGGACGTCAACAACTCCGACTGCGTGGTCATCGTGCTGGGAGTGCCCAGTCAAGCTGGTTGCACGGATCCGCACGACGTCTACTGGGACGGCCGGGACACCATCACCGGCGAGTGGGATGTCTGCGACTTCGAGCTGGAGCGTGACTGAGCTCCGCGATGATCTGAGCTCTGCGATGATCTGAGCTCTGCGATGATCTGAGCTCTGCGATGATCTGAGCTCTGCGA
>CAYXGP010000119.1:0-1212 GCA_964464515.1 uncultured Enterobacterales bacterium | reverse complement strand
TGATCTGAGTCCGGGAATCACCCGGTGGGGTTGACCACCAGCTTCACGTCGGGCGGCCCCTCGGACGGGCCCAGCGCCACCCAGGCCTCTACGCCAGCTCGGGTGCGGAGCATCGGACGGGACAGGACCGTGCGCGTGTCGGCGCGGAGCCGCCGATCCCGCACCTCGGTGACCACGAAGACGAAGTCCAGGGTGCCGTCGTCGCTCACCGCGTAGTCCAGGGTGACCTCGGCGTGGCGTCGGCCCGGAAGATCGACCTGCTCGGTGAGGACCCTTCCGGGCGTGGCGTCTTCGATGGTCCACGCGGCGTCCGAGCCGTGGATCTCCGCGCGCACCGACAGGGTCTGCGCGGAGGCGGTCGCGAGGAGCAGGAAACTGAGCATGGTGATGGCCTCGACGATGCGTGGTGCAGGACGGGACAAAGTGCTGGATAACAGTACAGGACAGGGGTTTCGACGTGGGGTACTTTCATCACAGCCCTCTGTTGGTGGAGCATTTCATGTTCAGGCACGCCCTCATTCTCCTCGTGGTTTGCACCTCTGGTGTGGCCTGCGAGTCCGCCAAGGGTACGGCGGTGGGGACACTCACCGACGAGACCGGCGCGGGGAGCACCACGAGCGATCTCGATCGCGACGGCTTCACCGAGTCGGTGGACTGCAACGACGGCGACGCCGAGATCAACCCCGGCGCGCCTGAGCTGTGTGACGGGCTGGACAACGACTGCGACGGCGAGATCGACGAGGGCGTGACCGACACGTACTACCCGGACGCCGACGGCGACGGGTTCGGCGACATGGACGCCGACAGCGTGGAGTCCTGCACCTCGTCCGACGGCCTGGTCACCAACAGCAACGACTGCGATGACACGGATCTCGCGGTCTACCCGTCGTCCCCCGAGCAGTGTGACGGGGTGGATAACGACTGCGACGGTGAGATCGACGAGGGGGAGGCCTGTGGCGGCGGCACCACGACGGGCGGCAGCACCAGCACGGGCGGAACGACCACAGGTGGGTCTACGACGGGTGGCACGACCGGCGGGTCCACAGGCGGATCCTCGACGGGTGGTAGCACTGGCGGATCCAGTACTGGTGGCACGACTGGCGGAAGCTCGACTACTGGTGCTACGACCACCGCCGCAGGCACCACCACCGCGCGATCCACCACCGGAGCCACCACCGCCGGAACCAGCACAGGAGCCACCACAGGCGGAAC
>CAYXGP010000118.1:0-24822 GCA_964464515.1 uncultured Enterobacterales bacterium | reverse complement strand
TCGAGGCGCGCTTGGTGGGCGTGCCGAGCAGCACCGGCTACCACTGGTGCATCACACTGCTGCCGCGAGAGCAGTACTCGCCGGCGCTCGTCTGCCAACTTTATCGGGCGCGATGGGAAATCGAGTGCGACAATCGCAGGGAGAAAGGGGCTGGGCGCCTGGATCATATCGGCGCTTTGAAGCCCGAGACAGTGTTCGCGCTGGTCTTCGGTTCGCTGCTTCGAAACCTGATAACGAACCATCTCGTGTACCTGGACCTCGTCGAGCGCCAAGCTCGTCAGGCGCCGCTGCACGGCTTTGCGTTGAGCTTGGCACTGTGCACCGTGGCCCATCTGGTCATCTGCGCCTTGGTCCAAGGTGGCGAGTCGAGCTGGACTCGGTTGTGTGGCGTCCTCCGTGCGCGGGGACAGGACCCGAACTGGCGGAGTCGCCCGTCGCAGCTCGACCTCCTGCGTCGGACGGTGGCACCACCGGGCCGTCCGCGACGGACACCCCTGCGCCTGTGCTCGCCCGAGGCTCGGCCATATCGCCGACCGGCACCACCCGGAAATTGTCTGAAACGTGCGGCATAAGCGGTGAATCAACTAACCGGTCACGCATGGGTACCGGCCGGTGACACTGCATTCGGCGACAGGTCTGAGGCGCAGAAGCGGCACTTGATGGCCGCAGCTTGAATCTCCTCTGCACAGTAGGGGCAAGTCTTCGTCAAGTCGAACTCCTACGTAGTGATCCGCCCGTTGGAGCGGTCTGCTCGGGCCCTTCTCTGATGCGGGATCAGCCTTGAGGGGGACTCCGTGCCATGGGGCCCTCTCCGCACCAATCACCGAGGCGGAGGTGCGAAGGGGCGGCCCGAGTCTATCCGTGCTGTCGCCCTTGTCAAGTCGTGTCTTGGCGTTTGTGTTCTGGCTTCAGCTCACCGTGGCGGTCAAGGTCGGCGCATGGAGACGCTGGCCAAGCGCGTCGGGGCGCGCATCCGACAGATCAGGACCGGCCAGGGCTTGACCCTGGAGCAGCTGTCAGAGACATCGGGGATCCCTCCGGAGTTGATCTCGCGCGTGGAGAGGGGGAGAACCCTGGCGTCCTTGCGCACTCTGGCTCACCTGGCTCGGGGGCTCGGCGTGGAGCTAGCTGTACTCCTCACACAGGATGCCCCAGGACCGGTGGACGCCGCTTCGCTGCCGCCCGAGGTGCGGGGGGTGGCCCTGCTCCTGGCCGGCAGGTCGCCGCAGACCGTGGAGAAGGTCCGCAGGGTGGTGGAGATCATCCTGGAGTACGAAGACACCGAGGATCGGTAGCCGCACGATGGTCATTCGGGTGCCGCTCCCCGCGACCGACGGTGTGTTTTCCTCCACATGGGCCGAATTCGGGGCGAGTCGAGCCGTATCGGGCTGCGATACCGGTGATTTTACGCGCATCTCAAGATTGCCGTGTTTCGGGCAAAGGCAGCATGTACGCGACAGAAACCGGCTTTGGACAACCCGACAGAAACCAGCGGTGGGAGGGGGTGCGGTTCCACCCGCGGATCTCCGGATCGGGCCCTCGCCAGGATCTATACGAGCGGGATTGCCCGCGACGGAACGCCCTTCATCCGCCAGGGACAGGCACTCTGCCTCTCGCAGGAGGCCGTTGAAGTGGCAGCGGCTCCAGCGGGCGAGTCGCGCGCTCCTCGGACGTACCAACGCTCGTCGCGTCGAGGGGCTCCGAACGGTCCGTTCGGCAAGCAGCCAGCGTGCCGCTACTCGTCGGTCGCCTGGTCTACACCTGCCTGAACGACCTCACCCAGCCTCGCGCCCACGGATCGGAGCAACGATGGCATGACGAGCCCGACCCCGAAGCTGGTCAAGAGCGCTGTGCGCAACTGCTGTATCTCCTCCCGACGTCGTCGCGTGTCCTCCGGGACGGGGGGAGGAGCGACCATCACCGGCGGGAGTCGGTGCAGCGCGTGCACGGGCTCAAGGCGCCCCCAGTCCACATCGGGCAGTTGTTGCGTGGCCCGTTGAGCTGTGGGTTTGGCTGAAGTGGGCGGGATGGCAGGCCCGCGGATGCGACGGACGGGTGTGGCCAGGATGACGTCTCTGACGCATCGGGCGGTCTGCGAGCGCACCAGCTCGGGTTCATCCGACGCACAGCGCCGAGGGGCTCGAAGCGTCACGGGGCGATCCGCGGCGCCCAGCTGGAAGAGCCAGCGCTCCCGCTGCCGCTCCAGTCTCTTCCGCGTGAGTCGGTACCGCCCCGTCTTGCGTCTCCTCGCCGATCCCCGTACCTGTGCCCGGGTGGCGTAGATGTCCCGCAGCCCGGCCTGCGTCAGGCGACGAACCTCCTGCATCGTCGGCGCGCGATTGCCGAGCAAGCGCTCTTCCCGTCGGATCGCGCGGTTGATCGACCGGGTCGGTCTGCTGGAATCTCCGCGCATGGGGAAGAGGAACGCGTCCGGGCCGTGCCGTGCGCGTCGACGCAGCCACGGGGTGATCGCCTTCATCGCGTCCGGTGGGATCGCATACGGCACGCGCGCAGCGCCGCCGCCGTGGCCCGGCACGGACACCAGCGCGATGCCGCTGCCGAATTGGATGTCTCGGACCCGGAGGGAGAGCACTCGAGTCGGGGTGGCGCCGATGTGGGCCTGAAGCGCCAGGGCAGCGCGCACACGAGGTCGGGCCCTGGCGATCAGGATTTCGAGATCGTCCCAGCAGGCCTCCCGTCGCGACGGGGGTGGGCCAGCCGGTGCTCGTCGGCGTTGGGGGACGGTCGGCTGCAAGAGCTCCAGACCGATGCCGGCCTGGGCGTGGCGGGCGAGCTTCCGCAGCAGCGTGAAGCAGGCCGAGCTGACATCTCGGCCGACCTGCGCGCGGTCATCGAACCGAAGTCGCTCGCCCTGCATCTTGCCCTCGGAGATGCTGAGCAGGCGAACCCTGCCGTACACCTTCTCGAGCTGCCGCGCGCAGTGTCGGAGCTTCTTCAGGCGGTTGGCCTCCCTGTCGGTCGACGCTCGCGGGAGAAGCTCGCCGTAGCCGCCGAAGCGCAGCGCCTCCTCCACGGTCGGGTCAGGGCCGATCTCCGGTACTGCACTCCGCATGATCTCGGCCCAGCGTCTCGGGTATCGGCCTCGCAGAGCTGCGAGGCCGGCCAGAGTCGTGGCGTCCCTGAGACAGGGCCAGCGCTGGTCACAGTTCAGTCCCGAGAAGTGGGCCTTCGATGTCGGCGCAGTGTCCATGATGACCTCCCTGAGCCGTCTCCTTCGAACGACCCGGTGTGGCGACCCGGCTCCGTCGCTGAGCGCCATCGCTCAGCCTGGCTGATCAGCGGAACGCACACTCCGCCCCGAATTCCCGGTCCGCACCCGCCCGATGAACCCCACGAGTGATCGCCGGCAACGGGTGCGGTGGCCGTGGGGTCGGTTTCTGTCGGAATGTCCCAAGTTGGTTTCTGTTGCGTACATGCAATTGGTCCTCGCCAAATCTGCCTGTACATCAAGGGGGGCGGAACGCTGTGTTCGTCTGCACGACCTCGGTGCGACCGCAATTGCGTGAGCCCGTACGCCCCACGCAACCACGAGAGGAACGACCATGGATGACACCCGTCCACCTGGAGATCAGGACACCACCCCCATCGCCCACCGCAACTGGCTGGAGACGGTACAGCCGGATCCGGCCTACCCTGACTTGGAGCTGGCGTCAGCGCTGCTGCTGCCCGTGGGGTTCATGCAGACGCTGAATCGGAGCTCCGATCCCGACGTGGGGGTGTGGTGGCGGATTGACGCCGCGCTCGCCTCGCGCTCGGTCCAGCCCGCCGACGCGCTGCCTCCGCGCTTCGACGACACTCGGCTCATCCTCCCGGCGCTGCTGCTTCGTCCCTGTCTGGAGCTGGTGGCCGATGAAGAGAGACTGCTTGAGGTGTATCGGACCTGGCTGCGTGGGTTCGATCGCCGCCGCAGGGCAGACCCGATCGCGATGCGCAGGCTCCTGCCATGGCTGGAAGACATCGTTCCGAGGCGCCCTGAGAGGTTGCCAGTGCGGCGGGCAGCGCGCGTTGACGGAGACGAGGTGGCGGCGACGACCCGCGCGATCCTCGACGACGCTCTTCAGGCCGCGAGGGGCGACCTGGAGCGGACCCTTCAAGAGTACCCGCACGCCGCAGAGATTGCGCTTTCGGACGCGGACGAGGCGGGCTTGATGCCTGCGAGTCATCCCCGTCTGTCGGTCCTCGATGATCTGGCGATCGCTCGGGGGCGAGGGGCGCCTCGGGGTCACCGCCTTCCGAGTCTCGCCGGGGCCGTCTACTCGATGCTTCCCGACGCGAGGGCCATGTCGTCGTTCTCCGGAGTCTCGCAGTTGAGGCTCGACGCTGAGGGGGCTCGGCACGGCCATCTGGCGTGTCGCTTTGCCTATGAGCTGGCCATCGACGCCGAGAACCAGCAGCCGGGGGAGGCGGTTCAGCGCGTTCGGAGCAAGTTTGATCGTCGCGAGCGAGAAGCCTCCACGGGGCTCTACAATCAGTTGAGACATCAGCGCGACCGTTCCCGGGGCCGGCCAGCGCGGAGGTTGGTGAGGCGGCTTGCGCCGTACCTGATCGGTGACACCGCGTTGCTCGCACGTCCGATCCCCGCGGAGTGCCTGGCGAACAGCGTGGACCTCGCCGCTGATGGGGGCATTCCGACGGCGGTGGAGCACACCGTCGATCTCCTGCAGGAGTGGCTGCACAGCCCCTCCTTTGTCGAGACCCTGGAACTGGCGTGTGCTGAGCGTTGGGAGAGCATCCGCTTCTCCCTGACGCCCTCTGCGGATTGGAATGGCTTCATGCGAGAGCGGTTCGGGAGGCTGCTCGTCATGCGGGTGCGGTTTTCACCTGACAATCCCGGATATCGTCGGGCCGTGGCTGCGGTTCCGGGTACGAGATTCGGCCACACCGTCGACACCTGGATCGCGGGGATCGGCTCTCGTTCAGACGTGCAGGAGCGCCTGCTGGGCAGCGATGACGGAGACTTCATCGCTGGATTGCGGCGCGAGGCCTTCCTGCTCGTGGAGTGACGAGGCTCAGGCTCCCCCGCACCCGTGCTGGGCGTCCACGATCATGAACGACGTGCCGCGCCCCGGATCGTGGACGCGGAAGAGAGAGCCGCGTCGGTCGCCTGGATGGCAGTCCATTGGTCGCGAAACCACACAGATCTGCACCCGATCTCCCGGCCGTTGGTCCTCTGCGGCGCCGACCCGGTCGTAGCTGACCAGCCCGATACCGTCGAAACACAGTTGACCAGGCAGAGTCAGGACCGAGAACCGAATGGTCATGGAGTGACGACCCCTCACCCCCGCTGGAGCCCGATCGCCTCCTCGACAAGCGCCCCCAAGCCTGCAGGCAGCGGGTCTTCGATGCCCAGGAGAACGCTGCGGGCGCGCTTGCCGGTGCCCCCCAGCAGGCCCCCCGGATCATCGAGCCGAGCGCCGTGGTTGAAGGCCAGAACCACCCCGTCGCCGGAGAGTCGTAGCGAGCAGAAGATCCCACCCAGGTCGTAGGCGAGCTGGCGCCACCCGCTGATCACCCGCTCGTCGCAGTCCGGTGCGGTGGAGAAAATCAGCGCGCGGAGTTCGGCGAGGCGCTGGCGGGTGGGCTCTTCGGCCTCGCGAGAGAACAACGCCAGCTCACGCGCGGAGACCCGTGCGCCGGTGGTCTCCTCTCCTCCGGGAATGGGCGCAGCTCCAGGCAACCAGTCGCCGAGCAGGCTCATGAACCCGGCGATCATCTCTCCGGCGTCCGCACCCGTCGAATCCGCGACCTCCTGCATCACCAGGCCGATGTAGGCCCCCAGGACCGCACCCGCCAGGCCCCGTCGCTGGGCATCCGACAGGCCGGGAGCGGTCAGCGGATGGAGCACCTCGGCGACGCCGCTGCGCGCCCGCCGGTACATCTTGGAGATCACCTGGCCGAACTCGGGCTCACGTTGAGCATGCAGCGTGAACTCCAGCCACAGCGGCACGATCACCCGCGCTCGGGGTAGCTCTCGCTGAAGCGCCAGCGCGATCGCGCTCACGAAGTCGGTCTGGTGGGGAGCGTCCTCGAATTGCGCGTAGATCTCATCGACGATCTGGCGCCCAGGTCTCCAGGATGTCGAGGTAGATCTCCTGCTTGGAGTCGTAGTGCCAGTACAGGCTGCCCTTGGAGATGCCCGCGACCCGACAGATCATGGAGACCGAGGTGTCGTGGTAGCCGCGCTCGCCGAAGCAGCGCAGCGCGGCAGCGCGGATCATGCGCCGCTTCTCTTCGCTGCGCTCGCTGCGGGCAGGCATCAACCCCCTCCTGCTGGGAGAAGGAGGGATCTTACCAGGGGCAGTGATCCGGAGGGCTCAGCGCGACCGACGCCATCCCAGCAGGCCCAGCGTCAGAAGCCCGATCAGGCTGTCCAGGCTGTCGCCGTGGCTGGTCGCTCCGCAGCCGCAGCCCTGGGGCGCGCCCTCCTCCTCAAAAGTGGGGTCGCCCGTCGCGGCGGTGTCGTCCGGAGCAGGGGTTCCACCGGTGCCCGCTCCGCTGTCTGTCTGCTCTGTGGTCTCCCCACCGGAATCGCCAGCAGTCAGCACCTCCAGCACCCCCGCAGCGCTCAGCTCTCCGAAACCGTACTCCGGGTGGTGGCCGTCCTCGTCGTGGGTGCCCAGGGGAGATGGAACCGCAGTGGAGCTCAAGAGCTCCGCCAGCTCGGCCGCCGCCAGGGTGGGATCGCCAGCGCCCCCCCACGCGGCCAGACCGCTGACCACAGGCGCTGCCGCCGAGGTGCCGCCGAAGTTGATCAGCGTCTCATCGCCCGGAGCGATGCTCACCGTGGCGCTGGGCGCGGCGACATCCACGGCGTCGCCGTAGTTGGTGTAGTTGGTCGGGTAGCCGTAGCTGTCGGTGGCCGAGACACAGAACACCTCGGGCAGCGCCGTCAGCTCCTGTGGCTCCAGCTCGCGATCGTCGTTGCCAGCGGCGAACACCACCAGCGCGCCCAGACCGTCACGCGGCTCCGTGGCGGCCCGCGCGATGACCTCGGCCAGCGTATCGGGCACCTCGATCGCCGCGGTGAATCCCCAGGAGTTGTTGATCACGGCCACGTCCTGGGCGATGGCATGCTCAAAGGCGGCCACGTCTGCCGACAGGGTGTTCCCCACCCCCTCGCCCAGGAGCTTGATGGGGATCAGCGTGCACTCAGGACACATCCCCACAACGCCAGCGCCGTTGTCGGCCCGCGCCAGGACCACGCCGCTGACCGCCGTGCCGTGTTGATCACAGATCGCGTCGGACTGCCCGGCGCCGTGGCAGTACTCGCCGGGATCGGGGGAGGGATCATCGTCGTCGGACCAGGCGTCGTAGGGGGCGTCGTATGCCTCGGCCAGATCGGCGTGGGAGATGTCGATCCCCGAGTCGATCACCGCCACCCGCGTGGATGGATCGCCCATGGAGACCGCGTAGAGTGTCTCCATCTCCAGATCATCGAGGTACCACTGGCCGCCGTAGAGAGGATCATCAAAGAGGCTCTGCTTGGGTAGGATCACGTCGGGCCAAGCCCGCACTATGTCCGGATGATCGAGCAGCTCCAGCGCCAGCTCTACCGCGGCGTCGCTGTTGGGGGCGGACAGTCGGTAGCTGGGGCCGCCCAGATGCCGGGCGCCCTCCGGGGCGCTCGCGCCCGGCTCCAACGTGACCACCACCCCGGGGAGCACGGTCAGATCGGTGTGGGAAAACCGATAGACCGGCAGCGCCCCCCGAGGATCGACCGACTGGACGCGGACGGGATGGGCATCCCGTAGAGAGAGGCCCGCGGCCAGCGCAGAGAGGGGAAGCAATGCGAGAATGGGTAGACCCTCCGGTCTAGGAGTGATAACCCGGCACATGGAGGACTTCATGCGAACCACGATCCTGCTCTCATCCATCCTTGCTTCACTGGCGCTGGGCTGCACCAGCAAGAGCGATGACACCGCCGCTGAAGGCTCCGCGGTGACCGGCGGCACGGGCAGCGCGACCACCTCGGGCGGTACCACGGGGACCACCGGCGCTGGCGGCACCTCGGGGACCACCGGCGGCACCACTACGGGGGGCACGACCACTGGCGGCGGGAGCACCAGCGGGACGACCGCAGCCGCCTGCACGGAGCCGGCTGCGGTGGGCTGCGTCGATCAGCTCATCCTCGATCTGGCTCTACACGACGATAAGGTCAGCGACGGCGAGGTGGCGACCGCGATCGACGGCGACGACTTCGTGACGACGATCGACGCCAGCGCCGGAGGCTACAACGATGCCCCCAACAACCCCTGGGTCTACGTCAAGTTCACGCCCGGTGGTGCAGAGCGGGTGGACATCGACGACGAGACCGCGCTGGAGAGCATGGACTGGGACATGGCGCTGCGCCGCTACATCGTCCGGCTCAACGGAGGCTCCTCGGGGCCCTCCTGCGTCGGCGCCGCGACGTTCCGCGAGAGCACCTACGATGAACTGACGGAGATTCCCGACGGCTTGGAGTACGTGCTCGACGACTACTACACCGAGGACTGCACGCTGATCAACGACTCCTCGGGCCTGCCCGGCAGCCCCCAGGTCGCGATCGGCGGCTGGTGGGAGTACCCGGGCTGCGTGGCCACCACGCTCTACCCCCACCTCATTCAGCTCGCGGATGGCAGCGTCATCAAGCTGGTGATCGAGGCCTACTACGGCTCGGACCAGGACGACTGCAACGATGACAACCGCAGCGGCAGCGACAGCGCGAACTTTACGATTCGCTGGCGGATGATGGAATGATCGCCATCATCCTGGCGTCGGTGGCGCTCGCCCGCCCAGACGACGGCACAGGGATGTACACCTACGGCGCCGCCGATGTGCTTGCGTCGGTGGACGGCCCGCAGGGGCGCGTGCGGGTTCACTACAGCGAGCAGGGCCCCAATATCACCTTGCTGGATGACCACGACGGATCCGGCGCGCCGGACTTCGCGGAGGACGTGGCCGCCACCGCCGAGGATGTGCTGGCGTTCTACGAGGCGATGGGCTTCCGGTCGCCGCTCACCGAGGCCGAGGTGGGCCTGTCCGCCCTGGGCGGCTCCGAGGCGTTCGACTTCTACCTGATCGACTTCGGCGGCAGCGCCGATGGCATGTTCAGCGCCGACGGTTGCACGGATGCTGGGGCCCGCTGCGCCGGCCATATGCTGATCGAGAACGACTTCGCCGGCTACGGGTACGCCTCGCTGGACGAAGCCGTGGCGGTGCTCACCAGTCACGAGCTGTTCCACGCCGTCCAGGCCGCCTACCTGTACGGACAGCCCACCTGGATGTCCGAGGGCACGGCGGTCTGGGCCGAGCACCAGTACCTTCCTGACAACGACGACTTCTATTGGTTCTGCAGCGAGTACCTCCAAGACACCGGGCGGAGCGTCGACTCGCCGCCAGCGGGCGCCGTCTCGTCGTTCTCCTACGGTACCGCGCTGTTCTTTCAGTTCCTCACCGAGCGGCTCGGTGATGGGGTGGGGCCGGCCATCCAGGAGGGGCTGCTCGATCGCACCGAGGACGAAGCTCTGGACGCGGTGATCGAGGCCATGGCGTTGTTCGGAGGGGAACTGGAGGACGAGTGGCCGGTGTTCGCCCGCTGGAACCTGGCCACCGGCATTCGCGCTGGCGGCATGGAGTCCTACCCGTTCGCAGCGGAACTGAACGGAGTGACGGCCGAGGCCGAGGGGGAGACCCTCCAGGACGACAACCGCTTCTACCCCCTCGCCGCCACCTACTTCCACCTGGAGCACGTCGGCGGGCCGCTGCACTTCGCCGCCCTGGATGATCCCACCGGGCTGGAGTTCTCGCTACACGCCACTGAGAGTGGCCGGGAGCGCGGCGACGTGGAGCCGGCGCTGGCGACCTGGGCGGATGTCTGGACGTTGGATCTGGGCGAGCTGGATGATGGCAGCTACTGGCTGGTGGGTTCCTATCCCCAGGTCGCCGACCAGAGCGTGAAGGTCGAGTTCTGTCTGGGCGCGCCGGAGGCTGTGGCCCCGTGCGAGACCGACACCGAACCCACGGACACGGGCGCCATCGACACCGGGCAGGATGGCGCGACGGAGCCCACCGATGGCGCGGATGACACCGGCGCTGCGTCGCCTCCGGTCGGAGACACCGGAGAGGAAAGCAGCGGGTGTGGTTGCACCTCCGCCCCTGCTCGTGGCTGGATGGTCCCGGGTCTGGTCGCTCTGCTGGGGGTGGCCCGGCGCCGAGACACCGAGGCAGACATCGCGTGATCGACGCTCCCGACTGGTTCGACGCCTGTCCGATTCCGCTCTGGATCGAGGACTTCACGCCGCTGATGGCCCGCCTGAACGCACTCGGGGTGGGAGATGTGCTTGATCTGGCGGCCTGGCTCAAGCGAAACCCGGCGTTCCTTGCAGAAGCCGCGAGCTTGATCCGGATCGTTCGGATCAATCGGGCCACCCTCGATCTGTACGGCGCCCCGGACCCGGAGCGGTTCCTCACCCATCTCCCCGAGCTGTTCGTGCCGGCCTCCCTGGTGATCTTTGAGGCTGAGCTGCTGGCGCTGTTCGCCGGGGAGCGGCGCTTCCGCGCCGAGGCGCTGACCCGGGCGCTCGATGGCCGGGACGTCTACATCGACCTCTCCCTGGCCGTCGCCGGTGATCCGCCGGACTACAGCCAGGTCATCGTCAGCACTGTCGATATCACAGCGCGGATCCGCGAGCAGAGCGACTTCAACAATTGGCTCCAGGCGCTGGTGGGGCAGGCGGACCTGGCGCTGCTCACCGACGGCATCCCGTCGGCGGTCGCAACGCGCCTTCGGGCACTCATCGCCGACGCCGGCCGGGCGAGCGATGAAATCACACCGGTCGGCCCCGACCCGGTAGAGCTGTCGCCGTCGGAGACACCGGCACCACCGACACTGCTGTTGGTCGAAGACGACCCCCTGCTGAGTCAGGTGGGCGTGAGCGTCTTGCAGGGCTCCGGATACCGGGTGATCGCCTGCAGCGATGGTCGTGAGGCCGCGGCGCTGCTGCCGAACCGCGTCGGTGAGATCGATCTGGTGATCCTGGATCTGACCCTGCCTGGAATGAGCGGCGAGGAGCTCTTCACTCGGGTGCGCCAGGTACGGTCCAAGCTTCCGATCCTGATCACCAGCGGGCGGTCTGAGGAGGAGGTCACCGCAGATCTGCTGATGGACAAGCGGGCGCGCTTCGTGCAGAAACCGTGGCGCCTGCAGACCCTGACGGGGGTGATCGAGGAGCTGCTGGGGCGTGACAATTCCAGAGCCTGAGGTGCTGGAGTCCCCGGGAATTCAGCATCGGAGGTGCCGCCAGCTCTCGATCCCCCCGGGCAGCGAGCGGGCATCCAGGCCACGCTGAGTGAGCGCACGGACAGCGTCGTAGGAGCGCTTCCCGCTTCGGCAGTAGAGCCAGATCGGGCGATCGACCGGAAGCTCATCGAGCCGCTCGCGGAGCTGGGACAGCGGCAGGTTCAGCGCCCCCGGGACGTGTCCCGTCGTGAACTCGTCCGGCTCACGCACGTCGATCAACATCACCTCTGCGTCGGTGAGCTCCTCCCAGCGGGCCACGGGCAGATCGCCGCGGAGCTGGTTGGCGGCGATCATGCCCGCCATGTTGACCGGGTCCTTGGCCGCGCCCACCTGCGGGGCATAGCACAGCTCAGCCTGCTCCAGCGCCGTCACGTCAGCCCCGAGCTGAATCGCCATGGCGATGACATCGACGCGGCGCTCGACGCCGGCCTCACCCACCCCCTGCGCTCCCAGGATGCGCCCGGTGTCGGGGGCGTAGAGTAGCTTCAGGTGTATGGTCCGGGCGCCGGGGTAATACGAGACGTGGTCGCTGGGGTGCAGCCAGGCTGCGGCGTAGGGGATCCCCAAGCGGCGCAGATCGCTCGCGGAGCGGCCGGTGGTGGCCGCGGTGAGGCCGAACAGCTGGCAGACCGCGGTACCCTGGACCCCCTGAGAGGTGACCGGCCGACCGCAGATCGCGTCGGCGGCGCGCCGGCCCTGGCGGCTGGCGGGGCCGGCCAGCGGGAGCAGGCGAGGTGTCCCCGTGACCCGGCAGCGCGACTCCGCGACGTCTCCGACGGCCCAGATGTGGGGATCGGAGGTCTGCTGGCTGTTGCTGACCGCCACTCCGCCGGTGGGGCCCAGATCGAGTGCCGCCGCCGCAGCCAGCGCGGTGCGGGGCCGCACGCCGAGGCCGAGCACCACCAGATCAGCGGGCAGGACAGCGCCGCTGGCCGTGGTCACCGTGAGCCCTCCGTCACCTTGGGCGATCTCTGCCAGCCCGTCGCCGAGGCGGAGGTGGGCGCCGTGCGCCTCCAGGTGTTCAGCGACGTGCGCCGCCATCTCGGGATCGAGGGGCGGCATGACCTGGGGGAGACGCTCGATCACCGTCACGTCGAGCCCCCGCTCCCTCAGGTTCTCGGCGACCTCCAGACCGACGAAGCCGGCGCCGACGACCACCGCCTGACGGGCCTGGGTGCGCTCCATCCACGCGCGCACGCGGCGGGTGTCTGGGACCGTGCGGAGGGTGAACACACCGGGCAGGTCCAGCCCGAGGATGGGCGGGCGCAACGCCTGGGCGCCGGTGGCCAGCACGAGGGCGTCGTAGGGCTCCACGCGTTCCTCTCCGGTCGTCAGATCGGTGACCGTGACGGTGCGGCCGGTCGGATCGATGGCGGTGACCTCGTGGCACACGTGGACGGTGATGGCGTGACGGCGCTGGAACCGCTCCGGGGTGACCAGCAGCAGCTCTGACTCATCGGGGATGACATCGCCGACGTGGTAGGGCAGCCCGCAGCTGGCGAAGGAGACGTGGGGTCCCTTCTCGAAGACAATGATCTCTGCGTCTTCGTCGAGGCGGCGGACGCGGGCAGCGCACGAGGCGCCAGCGGCGACGCCGCCGATGATGAGGATGCGCTTTCGTTCGGACATGATCGGCTCCGTTTGGGCTTGTGAGTTCGGCGAGCGGGCCCTGGTCATCGTTCTGGCCTTCTGCGCTCTGCTACTTTCGGCGCCTTCGCGAAGGCGGGCCCCCGCGTTGGCGGCGAGGAGGGGGAGGACCAGTCCGCCCCCCCCACCGCCCCCGCCGGGGGGGGGCCGCGGAGGCGGGGGAGGACCTGCCCTCCCCCGCCAGGAAGAACGCGACGGTCTCTGTGACGGCCCCTGGCCGGAACGATGATCGCAGCCGGCGAGCAGAGACCGCGAGGGTCAGGAGGCTTCCGCCCAGCCAGAGCCAGGGCGCGCCGTGCATGAGCAGGTCGAGCACGTCGATGGCGGACATTCCCGTGCCACCGCCGAGCACCCAGCGCACCTTGCCGAGCACATGAGGCTCCGGGTGGAAGGGGGCCAGACCCAGGGTGAGAGAAGCGAGGAGCGGGGCGATGAGGCGCCCCAGGGCCGGTCGCTCGGCGCTCAACCGTCCAGCTCTGCAGCGACGGTATGATCCTCCTCGGTGCTCAGTCCGTGGGGGCACCAATCACAGCTCTCGGCTTCGCACTCAGGGCGCGGGGTGCGACGGACCATCAGCACCGGCACGTCCGCTGTACGCAGCACCCGCTCGGCGACGCTGCCGAGCGCCAGGCGGGCCAGGCCCTTGCGCCCGTGAGTGCCCATGACCATCACGTCGGCGCCGATGTCGCGGGCCGCCCGGTTGATCGTCTCCACGATCGGCCCCACCGCGACCTGGGCGGTCACCCGAGTACCGCCGGCCGTGGCGGCCTCGATGTAGGGATCAAGGCGCCGCTGGGCTGCCTCCACCAGGTAGCCGGTGATCGTGGTGGGGGAGGTTCCGGGATCTGGCTGCACCATCAGCGCTGCGGGCAGGCCGGCGGGCGGCGTCACTACGTTCAGCAGATGGACCGCTGCTCCGTGGACGCGAGCCAGGGCCCCGGCCTGGCCAGCCACCAGGCGAGAGCACGTCGAGAAGTCGACAGGGACGAGGATCTTCTGGAATTCCATGACGGCTCCCGCTCAGTTGAACAGGTTGATCGGGAGGCGGAGGTACCGGCGACCGGCGTCGTCGGGTTCGGGCAGAAGACCGGCGCGCATGTTGACCTGCAGGCTGGGCAGAATCAAGCGGGGCACGGAGAGCTTCCGATCGCGGGTCGTCCGGAACGCCACGAAGTCCGCCTTGGAGGTGTCGGCCCGCAGGTGGCGGTTGTCCTCTCGGCTGGCGCCGATGGTGGTCTCCCACGCCAGCTCGCGTCCCCCGGGCTGGTAGTCGTGGCCGACGAAGACGCGGGTCTCGGCTGGCAGGGCGTAGAGCCGCTGGATGGAGTCGTAGAGCGTCTCGGCGCTTCCGCCGGGGAAGTCGCAGCGGCCGGTGCCGAAGTCCGGCATGAACAGGGTGTCGCCGGTGAAGAGGGCGTCCGCGATGCGCCAGGTCGTGCACGCCGGGGTGTGGCCCGGGGTGGAGAGCGCCTCGATCTCGATGGAGCCGGCGCGCAGCACTTCACCGTCGGCCACCAGGCGGTCGAAGTCCCGGCCATCCGGCACGAACCCATCGACGTTGAAGATCCCTGCGAAGACCCGCTGAACGACCGGCATCTGGTCACTGACGACGATCTGAGCGCCGAACCGCTCGCGGAGAGCCTGGGCCGCCGTCAGGTGATCGGCGTGGGCGTGGGTCTCCAGCACGAAGTGAACGTTGAGGTCGAGGTCACGGATGCGCTCGGAAAGTGCGTCCACCGCGTCGCGGCGGACGGAGACGGCGGCCGGCTCGAAGTCCAGAACCGGGTCGATCACCACCGCGTCGCGGGAGTCGGGATCCCACACCAGGTAGGTCAGGGTCCAGGTGGCGGGATGGAATTTAGCGTGGATCTGGATGGTCATGGGGCTCTCCCGTGGTTCGCACCAAGGGACAGCAAGGACCATTCCACCGGTCTGAGGTGGATTCTCGTGTGCTATCGCCCAGATCGGGGGAATGACCTGTGCGAGTTCCCACTGCCCTGATTCAGTGTGTCTCCTTCATGGTTCGACATGTTTCAATCATGAATCATGAGAAACGCCCTCAGATCCCGTGCTTCTTGCGCTTTCGCCAGAACGTCGGGCGGCTCACACCTAGCAGCTTCGCCGCCTGGCCGATGTTGCCGCCGGAGTGCGCCAGCGCCTGTCGGATCCGCGTGGCTTCGTCGGGCCAGGGGGACGACGGCGACGCCTGCGGAGCCACGGGAAGGGCAGGCATCGGCGCTGGCGCCGATGGAGCGCGGAATTCCGGTGGTAGATCCTGAAGCGTCAGTTCCGGACCGCGGCCCACGGCGAATGCATACTGCACCACGTTGATCAGCTCCCGGATGTTGCCGGGCCACTGGTGATCGAGCAGCGCGCGCATGGACTCAGGAGCGATTCGATGGACCCGTCGGGGGCCTCGCTTGTTGTGCCGCTCGATGAAGTGCCACATCAGCAGATCGACATCCCCGCGCCGGTCACGCAGCGGCGACAAGTAGATCGGCACGACCCGCAGACGGTACAGCAGATCCTCGCGGAAGCGCCCGGCACGGACCTCGTCGCGCAGCGCGCGATGGGTGGCCGCCACCACCCGGATGTCCACGGAGATCTCCCGACTGCCGCCGACCGGGGTGACCACCCGCTCCTGGAGCACGCGTAGCAGTTTGGCCTGCAGGTCCATCGGGAGTTCGGCGACCTCGTCCAGGAACAGCGTGCCGCCGTTGGCCCGCTCGAACAGGCCCTTCCGCTCTCGGACCGCCCCGGTGTAGGCACCCTTGACGTGCCCGAACAGCTCGCTCTCCAACAGGGTAGGGCTGAGCGCTGCGCAGTTGACCGCCAGGAAGGGGCCGTCCTGGCGATGGCTCTCGGCGTGCAGCGCGCGGGCCACGGGCGGCCGCGCCTCGGTGGGATGCGCCTCCGGGCTCAGCGTCGGAGAGGCTGGCGCGAACGTCACCCCCGAGAGGTCACCGCCGACATCCTGGGATGGGCTGAACAGGCTGGTCGGACCCGCGGAGTGGCGCGCCAGCATCCGGGACAGGAGGGCGCGCATATGGGCGATCTGCGCGGGCGTCCCGCCGGCCTCCCGGAGCAGCGCGATGGCCGCGCTCTGTGACGTCGCGTGCTGTGACATGGACTCCCCTCTGGCGAGGGGCCATCCTATCGCCGGGCGTCGAGCCGCTCCGCCGAACCAACCCGGAGCTGTCGGCGCGGACGGCGCATCGATGAACTCCATCGCCTCCGAGACCGGAGCGCCCGTCAGGGCGCCGTCTGCTCCGGGGTAGTGGCGCCTCTTGGGAGCGGCACCAGTTCGGTCCAGGCCGCGCCTGCGACGCATCCCCTCACCGCCCCCTCCGGTCGACAGGTCGAGCCCGCAACTCAGCCCATCCAACGCATGCCTCGTCTGAGGACGTAAACGGTCGAGCGACGAGGACGCATGAGGTGGGTAGGGTACGGCCTCACGCCTGCATCAAGTCTGCTGAGCGCTCGCCGTGAACAGAACCCTCTGCCTCAAGCTCCTGTGGCTGGCGGCGCTCCTGGTCGCCGCGACCGGCTCGATCCTGCTCGTCACGAGCTGGCCCTCGGAGCGCCGCGCCCTGGCGGGCGCCCTGGTAGCGCTCGCTTGGCTGACTCCGGGTCGGGTCCAGGGCCTGGCCTACCGGGAGCTGTTCCGCGGGCGGCGGCTGCTCGACGCTGAGGAGCCGGCGCGGGCCATCGAGCACCTCGAGCGCTTCCTCGCGGACATCCGGTCGAGGCCGTGGACGAAGGGGCTGCTGTGGCTGTCGTGGTCTGTCTACACCGTCGACGCCGAGGCGATGGCCTGGAACAACCTGGGCGCGGCGCTGACCCGGCTGGGTCGGTGGCCCGAGGCGACGGGAGCTCTGGAGGCCGCCCTCTACCTCGATCCGGAGTATCCCCTCCCCCACTTCAACCTCGGCTTGCTCGCGGCGCTGGAGGGCCGGCCGGCCGAGGTGGAGCGCAGGCTGCGGGCCGCCGCAACACTCGGCTACGCGCGCAGCACTACGGATGGGCTGGTCGCGGAGGCGCAGGCGCTGCTGGCTCGGGTCGAGGGCTGACGAGTCGCGACCGATCTCCGTCGGCGGAATTGTATCACAGAGGTTTCAACTTGATTCAGATCGCATTCCAAGATGAATGGAATGAAACCCCGGCTCGGTCACGCAGACCGGTACGGTTCTTGCTTTTCGTGAGGAGCGAAACCCAACTCCACGGAGCCTCCGATGATCGCCGTCCTCCTCGCCTCCCTTTCCGTCCACGCCGCCCCCGCGCAGCTCCTCGACCCGGCCTTCGCTGCTGATCTGTGCACGGCCTGGAACGCCACGGAGCTTCCGAGTCTCCTGGGGCGCTCCGGCTCCGGCTGGATCGACTCCGCGGGCAGCACCGGCACCCAGACCATGGTCATCTCCCGGCGCGACTGCTCGGGCTGGAGCAAAGTTCAGCTCACGCTCGCAGCTGACGAAAGCGGCAACGCCACCTGCCTGGCTGGTGGGGCCTTCATCGGGGCCGCCTTCCAATGGAAGTTCGAGCCCACAACCAAGCAGTGGGCGGACTTCACCGACGGCTTCGGCGTGATGCAGATGCCCGGCATCATGAAGGGCTTCGTCGGACCCTACGACACCGCCGCCGCCAACATCGGCAGCTTCGAGATCTTCTTCGCCGCCGCCGGTAAGCTGGCGTTGGACAGCGGCGTGGACTGGACCTGCGACGGCGCCGACGCGGACGCGGTCGCCAAGGAGGTCTCGCACATCGATCGCGGTGATATGGGTGCGATCCTGAACTGACCGCGAGCCCGAACCAACTGCGCCGCCGGTCGCCAGGAGCGAACAGATGACCGACCTCCTGGCGGCCCGCTCTCAGATGGCCCTGTCGCTGGCCTTCCACATCCTGTTCGCCGTGGCGGGTATGGCGATGCCGGTGTTGATGGCCATCGCCGAGTGGCTGTGGCTGAAGACCGACCGCCGGTCGCGATCGTGCACACCGCCTTCGACGTCATGGTCGGCTGCGGGATGACGCTGGTCGGGGTTGGGCTGCTCTGCGCCGCCGACGACGGTGACCTCACCCACCTGGCGTCTCCAGCAGAGACAGCCACTCTTCGGCGGTGATCCGCGCCGCCTGCTCGGCGCCCTCCAACACCCGCCGCGCCAGCGCCCGTTTCTCGGCGTGAAGCTGGAGCACCCGCTCCTCGATGGTCCCCTGCGTTACCAGCCGGTAGACCGTCACCGGGCGCGTCTGCCCGATCCGATGCGCGCGGTCAGAGGCCTGATCCTCGACAGCGGGGTTCCACCACGGGTCCATGTGCAGCACGTAGTCGGCGGCCGTGAGGTTGAGCCCGAAGCCGCCCGCCCGCAGGCTGATCAGGAACAGGTCACCCTCGCCGGACTGGAACGCCTGCACCGCGCGCTCCCGGGCCCGGGTCGTCGTGGAGCCGTCCAGGTACTGGTAGGGGATCTCCTCGGCGTCCAGCCAGTCTCTGAGGATCGCCAGGTGAGCGGTGAACTGGCTGAACACCAGCGCCTTGTGTCCAGCCTCCCGGAGCTGCGCCACCAGCTCGCGGAACGCCTGCAGCTTGGCGCCGGGCAGCGTCGTGTCGGGATCGACCAGCCGGGGGTGGCAGCAGGCCCGACGCAGGCGGGTGATCTCCGCCAGGATCTGCATGGCGCCGCCCTCGCGGGCCCGCGCCAGGGCGGCCTGCCGCAGGGCCTCGTACTGGGCGGCCTCGCGGGCATCGAGCACCACTGGGAGCACCACGTCGGTGCGCGGGGGCAGCTCGTGGAGCACCTGGCTCTTGCGGCGCCGCAGGATGAACGGCCGCAGCAGCCGCCGTAGCGCGGCCCGCGCCCGGGGGTCACGGTCCCGCTCGATGGGGTCCGCGTAGGTCTCTCGGAAGCGCTTCTGCGTGCCCAGCAGTCCGGGGTTCAAGAACCGCATCAGGCTCCACAGCTCCCCCAGGTGGTTCTCGATGGGCGTGCCGGTCGTCACCATCCGGAAGTCCGCCTTCAGCGCCACCGCGGCCTGGTGCCGGCGCGTTCGCGGGTTCTTGATCGCCTGCGCCTCGTCCAGGATCACTGTGTCCCACTCGAACTCTGTGAGCGCCTCGCGCTCCGTGACCAGGAGCCCGTAGCTACACACCAGCAGCGACATCGGCCCCAGCGCCGCCAGCGTCGCCGCGCGGTCGCCCGGACCGAAGCGGACGGCGCGAAGCGTGGGGGCGAAGCGCCGAGCCTCTGTCAGCCAGGTGCCGCAGACCGAGGTGGGCGCCACCACCAGCGCCGGACCGCCCCCGCCGCGGCGCAGCGTCAGTGCCAGGGCCTGAACAGTCTTGCCCAGCCCCATGTCGTCGGCCAGGCAGGCCCCCGCCCCCCACGCCGCGAGCCGTGCCAGCCAGCGGAACCCCTCGCCCTGGTACGCCCGCAGCTCCGCCCGGAGCGTACGCGGCACCTCCGGCTGCGTCTCTGCCGCCGAACGGATCCGCGCCAGCATGGCGGTCCAGGCACGGGTAGCGCGGACCTGCGCGGCCTCCTCGGTGAGCTCCTCAAGCAGCGGCGCGGCGTAGCCCGGCAGGCGCATCCCGGGGGCGGCTCGCAGCAGCGCCTCCAGCCGCAGACGGAACGCCTCGGTCAGCGCGACGAACCGCCCGGGGGCGATCCGAACGAAGCGCGACGGTGAGTCCGCCAGCAAGTCGCAGAGCGTGCCCAGCTCCAACTCGTCCTCTCCCAGCCGCAGCGCTCCCGACAGCGCGAACCCGCCGCCGCGGCCCTTGATCTGCAGCGACAGCGCGCCGCCGCCCAGATCGGGCGTGACGCTCCAGGGCTCGGCGCGGCTCCAGCGCAGGCGCACCTGCTCGCCCAGCGCCTCGAGCTGCTGGAGGGCGGTCAGCGCCAGCACCAGCGGGAGCTCGCAGCGGCGCTCTGCGGAGCCCACCATCGCGTCGTCCAGCCCCGGGCACGCCGCCAGCGCCGACGCTGCCTGGGAGGTCTCCTGGTTCAGATCCCGCTGCGCCCGCCGCGGCGCCCCCGAGAGCGTGACCAGCAGCAGTGGCTTGCCGGTCCCCGGCGGGAACGCTGGCCCGGCCTCGCCGAGCGGACGGACCCGCAGCTCGAACGACAGGCCGTCCTCGGTCGGCGCGAGGGTGAACCAGGGGGTTGGATCTCCGGGCTCCGCCGCTGCCGCGCCCGCCGCGCTGCCTGCGATCTGCACCTGCACGATGGGGGCCAGGGCCTCGGCCGCGGCCCGCATCCGCGCCTCGGCGCTCTGGGGTGCCCGCAGCCCGCTACCCAGGGTGCGCTTCAGCGCCCGCTGCTTGGGGGTGGCGCGGTAGATGGTGCCCCGGCGTCCGGACCACTCCAGTCTCCAGCCGTCGTCGTCCAGGTCAGGCTCGATCTTCAGGCGGAGCCCCTTGGAGCTCCGGGTCAGCGCCAGCCGCACCTCCCCCGCCGCCAGCTCGATGGGCTGCCCCTCGGGATCGAACAGCAGGGGGTGGTCGACCAGGGCCTCCAGGGCCCGCGGCGTGTCGAACTCGATGGTGGTGTCCCCGCCGTAGTAGCCCGGGATGTGCTCGACCTCGATGGTCTCGCAGACCAGACGGTCCTGCCGGGTCAAGAAGGAGAGCTCCCCGCCGCCGATGAGGCGCTGGAGCGCCACCTTCCGGCCGCCGGTCCAGCCGCCCCCCTTCCGGCGCTTCTGAAGGCGCGGCTCCACCCAACCCTGGGGGCTGATCCGCCAGGCCATGCGCTCATCACCGAGGGGCTCACCCACCGACGCCTCGGGGCGCACCAGCGCGGCCAGCGACTCCAGCGTGATCTCCCACTGCGGACGCGGGACCACCAGGGCGCGCAGCGGCGGCGGCTGCCGTCTCTCAGGGGTGGACGCGGCGACCGCCTCCAGCTCGCCGGCCAGCCAGGTGTACTCCGCCGTCCGACACACCGCGATCCACTCCTGGAGGATCTTCTTACGCCGCTTCGAGAGCGGTGTCTGGCTCCAGCGCGTCCCCAGCCCAGCGGCCAGCAGCGCCAGGGGACCGTACATGTCCCAGTCATATCCGTCGCTCTCCTTCGAGACGGTGCCGCTCTCGACGCGGTTGCAGGCCTTCGCCAGCTCGAAGACCCCGTTGGAGCTGGCGTCGCTGTCTTCGTGGATGATGTTGAGGACGGCCCTCGCTGGAGGAACTCGTCCCGCCGCCAGCAGGGCGACGGCGAAGAACAGCCCGTCGGGCAGGGGCGGGTGCACCTTGCGCTTGCCGGTCTCCTTGCGCAGCGCCTTGTTGGACGCCACCCATCGTGCCGCGGCGACGGACGCATCTCCGCGGGCCAGCGCCACCAGGGCATGCAGCGAGCGTCCCGCGCTGTCGGTTCGCTCAGCCAAGGCGCGCTCGGCGGTCTCCAGGGAGCCGCGGACGACGAGCTGACGGGCGCGGGCCAGCCCCACCTCAGCGGGCGACGACGCCTCCATCAGCCGCTCCAGCAGGGCGAAGGCCTCGGCGCAGGGCTCACCCGTCGCCAGCGCCCCGTCGCAGACCTCGGCCATCATCACGGCGCCCAGGGGGGGAGGCAGCTCTGCCGCCCACTCCTGATCCGGCAGCTCGTCCCACAGGCGGGCCAGCGGCCGATCGCGGGTGAAGGGGGACCGCGCGAGCTCCAGGGCCTCTTCGGCCTCGTTGCGGGCCAGCGCCAGCCGCATCTCTCGCTCGGCCTGCAGCTTGTCGCGGTACTGCGGACCGTAGGAGAACTCATTGGTCCGCCAATCCCGGTGGTAGCGCTCTTTCAGCGGGGCTGTCCGCCGGATGACGTCGGCCAGTCGCTCCAACTTCACGCGGGTGAGTCCACGGATGACCTCCTCGGCGATCCGGTGTCGGCAACCGAAGCGGCCTTCCTCGACGATCAAGTCGAGCGACTGGAGCTGCCGAAGCGTGGGCGCGATCGTGCCCGCCGAGAAGCGACCGCCGCGGGCGCGATGCCCCAAGAGGTTGAGGGAGTTGGAGATCTCGGTGCGGGTCAGCGGCTCCCAGGCCACTGACAGGATCTCGATCACAGCGCGTTGGCGCTCATTGAGTCTGGGGAGTATCGACATCGAAGGGATCTACCTGGCCGGTGCTGCATCTGTCTATGCTCTCCGCCCCTCACGCCAGCCACGCGCAAAAACCAACGGAGAAAGCACGCCCATGCCCCCCGACACGCTGCTGTTCAGCCGTGACCAGCTCACCGCCTTCACGAGCCATCCCAGCGACGAAGTGCGCGCCTGGGCCATGCGGCACCTGGCCAACCACCACACCTACGACAGCGTACCCCTCGCCCTCGATCGCCTCGGCGATCCGGAGCGGCAGGTGTCCCTCGCGGCCCGTGACCTGCTCCTCGCAGCCGCGGACCCTGTCTGCGTCCCCGCACTGACCGCGTTGATTCCGGAGGCGAGCGAAGCCACCCTGTCTGATGTGGCGAGCGTGCTGGCGGCGCTCGACGCTCGCGAGGCCGCCGCGCTGCTGCGGGAGCGCCTGAACGCCCTCTCCACCATCGGCTTCAGCGGCCTCGAGGTGATCCGCGTCGCAGGCCGGCTCGGCGACGACGCGCTCCGGGCGGATCTGCGGGACTGGTTCGGCGCTCCCGGCCAGGAGCCGGACCTGAAGAACGCGATCATCGCGGCAGTGCTGGCCGGGCAACGGCCCGCCGATCTGGCGTGGGCGGCGGCGCTCCCCCGCTGGAGCACCCCCCTTGGGTGGCAGCCCGCGCGGGCCATCGCCAACAGCCTGGACGTCTCCCAGGCGTGGCGAACCCACGGAGACAGCGACCTCGACCTGAGGCAGCTACTGGAGTGGCTCGACGCCTCCCCGTGCTGCTTCTCGGACGGCTTCCTCGATGACATCTCCCTGGCGCGCGGCACCGACCGCTGGCTGGAGCGTCTGCGCGCCGAGGCGCGTCATCTGGTGGACGTCGCGGCGGTCACGTCCTGGGGAGGGCGCCTGGAGGGCTACCGCTGGCACGCCGCCGGCACCCTGGCCCTGGTGGACTGCGAGCTGCCGGACCACCTCCGCGGCGTGGCGCTCGCCGCCGTCATCTCCCTGGCCGGACAGCGCGACGATCACGCCCACCTAGACGCCGCCGACGATCGCGACGCGGCCCTGCTGGAGATCCTGGGTCAGCCGCGCCAACGCGTGCTGCCCGGCGTGGTCCGGAGCGTGGCGGCGCTCGGGACCTCGGCCGTGGAACCTCTGGTGGCCATCTTGGAGGATCGAGACCGGTACTGGGCGCGGATGCGGGCGGCGGAGGCGCTGGAGCACATCGCGCGTCGCGACGCGGAGTGCTGCGCGTCCGCGGTACCGGCGCTGCTGGCGGCGATGGACCCTGAGGAGGGCGACTTCCTGTTCGAGTCTGCGATGCAGACGCTGGCGGTTATCGGACCGCCCGCCATCGACCCGATTCGGCGCGCCCTTTGCGAGATTGATGACTACGGAGGAAACGGGCTGTGCAGCGTCCTGGGCGACATCCCGGCCGCAGGGTCGTTCGATGCGCTCGCCGAGCACCTGGAGCGGACGGGGTACGCAGACGAGTTCATCGTTGCGGGCCTGGAGGAGTCCGCTGACCCCCGCGCGATCCCGCTGCTGGAGGAGTGGTGGGCCCCCGACGCGCCGGGCGCGATCTTGATCGCCCGGGCGCTGCTTCTTCTCACCGACCTCCACCAGCCCGACCACCCCGGCCGGGCCGACTGGCAGCGGCACGTCGATCGGGCGGCTCTCCAGCAGCGCGTGAGGCTGGCGGAGCTGTCGCGGCCGATCCGTCGATCCGCCAGTCCAGCTCCCGTGGCGAAGGATGTCAAGGCGCTGCGCGCCAAGCGGAAGGCGAAGCGACAGCGGAGAAAGGAGCAGCGCCGCAGGGCGAAGAAGCGTCGCGGGAAGAAGCGGCGCTGAGGCGTCTCAGTCTCCCCGGTGCACGGCAGGTGCTGCCGGTTCGACTCTCGGAGATTCGAACGCAGTCGCCAGATGACCTGCTGTTCCACCACGTCTTTCAGGACTTGAATCAGCGCGTCGCCTCCAACACATAGCGCGCGACGTCTGTGATCTGCTCTGGCGTCAGCGTGCTACCGAAGGATGGCATGATCCCCACGCCGTTCTTCACCGCGTTGGCGACCTGCTCCTCCGTCGGCGCGAGCATGTCGAGGTCGGGGCCGACCGTTCCGGCGCTGCCGGCTTCGGACAGCGTGTGGCATACGCCGCAGGAAGGCTGCGCTGTCTGGTTGAACACCTCGCGGCCGCGCGTCCCTGCCTCAGAGAGATCGACGGTCTTCGCCGGCCGGGTCGACTCGGGCGGGGGCGCCGCAGGCTCGACCTTCGGGGCCGCGGCCCCAGGAAGTGGGCGTTGAAGACGAGGTGCAGCAGGTCCGACCACAGGTACGGCCGGAGCTGCTTCTGGTCAGGTCGCCAGGGAAAGTGGCGCTCCAGGGCGGCAACCGCGAGCGACGCGATGCCGAGGGCGATGGGGTAGGTCCACATGGTCGGATGCTCCTTTGAAGCAGGCTGATCAGCGCCAGTCACGTCGCTCAGGCCGTCTCAGAGGAGCAAGGGCAAGAATCACGCCATAGGCGCACAGCTGCCTCGTGTTTCGGTTTCGTTTCAAATTAGTTCGCTGAGATGAGCTCCTATTTCAATATGTGTCAGCGAATGTCATGGAGCGGTGGCGTCAGCCGGCGACAATGTCGAGCTGCACCTCGTACGATACGCGGTCAACGAGGAAACCATCCCCGGCATCAACGGCGTGATCGTCGCCCAGGGAGGGTACGGCGTCGACGGGCTGATCAACTTGCGCTGATCTCCCGATGCGGCCCGCTGAGGAGGCGGCCCCAGATGATCTGCCAGATGATCTGGTCGTCTGTGTGATTAG
>CAYXGP010000117.1:0-25052 GCA_964464515.1 uncultured Enterobacterales bacterium | reverse complement strand
TAGGACCCCTGGTCGCGTCTCGTCTCCTTGCTGTGACGCCTCCCCCCGGTGTGGACGCAGCGGCTGTGTTGCAGAGCGGCGGTTCCTCACCGGCCACCAGAAACCACCAGTTCTGCGCGATCTTGTTGTCCACCTGAACGCTCACCGCTGTCACAGCTCAACCCATGTTCATCGGGCCCTTGCGGAGCCGGTACAGGGTGACCACCGCGGAGTATCTCCCGGCGGGAGAGGCCAGATCGGTCGGGGCCTGGGGATCGATCGTCTGCACCCCGTGCAGGGTGCGCCCGTTGTAGACCACCACATCGCCGGGCTGGGTGAACGACTCGTAGAACACCCGCCGCCCGTCCTTGACGTAGTAGCCCCCGCCAGATTGGAAGTCCTCGCCCTTGCGGCTCATCACGAGGAGCACCTGGATGTAGCCACGGATCCCGGACGAGGAGGGGACGCCCATCGCCACCGAATCTCGATGTCCCCCCAGGAAGCCGCCCCCGGCCGGGTAGTGGTGGATCCGGCTCAGGGTGTAGATGTCGTCCTCGGGGCCATCGAGGCACAGGTCGGGGCGCACCTGCTGCAGCAGGTTCCGCAGGATGGTCAGGCGCCGGAAGAGCGGCCGCATTCCCCAGGGATCAGGGTTCCACATCGGGCTGTAGAAGACCCGCATGAAGAAGGAGCGGTTGGCCTCTCCGTCGCCGAACTCACCCACCATCAGGCGCTGATAGCTCGGGACATCGCGCGGTCGCGCGACGCGGGACTTGTGATCGACCTTGGTGTCCCTGTCTGCGCTGAAGCCGTCCTGCAGACGGGCGAGCGCGGTCCGCACCGCCTGGGGGGCGAACAGACCGCGTATCAGCAGGACGTCTTCTCGCTCCAGGCAGAGCTGCAGATCGGTCCGATCCCGGACGTCGTCGAGCGTGCGCAGATGGAAGGTGGGTGGGGTGGTCATGTCGCTCAGCCAGCGCGGGCAGCCACCAGATGACAGCGGTAGCGCATCACGCTGCGGTCGTGCAGCCACACCTGCCAGTCGCCCTCGCCCTCCCCGGTGATCGTGAGCGCGTGGGGGTCGGCCTGCAGCAGCTCTCTGAGAGCGGCCCCGCTGTCCACCGCGCCGACCCCGCCCAGCCAGCGGGTCGCGGGGGTGGTGCGGGTTGCCCAGTCGTAGGGGGAGGCCGTCAGCAGCGCGCCGCCGGGGGCCAGCACCCGCTTGCACTCGCAGAGGTGCATCTGTGGGTCATGGATGGAGTCGAGCACGTTGAGGCTCACCGCCAGACCTGAGCAGCCCGTGGGCAGCGGCAGCAGCGCGGCGTCGGCCACCCAGACGTCCACCCGCTCCGCACCGGGGGTGGGCACGTCGAAGGAGCGCCCCTGGTAGATCTGCCCCTCTCGCCGTCGCAGGTAGGAGAGCCGCCCGGTTCGCAGTACATTTACGGCGGTCCGGGCCAGATCGAAGCTCAGCTCCACCCCCAGCACGGGTGCGCCTGGGACACGCTCGGCCAGCGCGAGGGCCGTGCCGCCCACGCCGCAGCCGAGATCGATCACCGGTCCGGTGGGAGGGCGACCGAGGAGGACGAGCGCCTCGTCCAGCAGACGCGCCGCCGCCCCGGGAGGTGGGCCCGTCTCGGCGGAATCATGTGCCCCGTAGTGATCACGACAGTAGCTGCTGGCGCAGAGACGGGCGGTGGACCACGGCGACTCGGGGGCGACGCTCCCGGCCACGAGGGCCTGCACGGCAGGTGAGAGCCCATCGCGCCACATCACCTGGTGGACGTTGGCGGCCAGGTAGCCAGCGACGTCCGCCACGAGGATCGGGAGCCCGTCGATGATCGGATGGTGCGCGCCGCAGGCGGGACAGGCCAGCAGGCCCTCGACGATCCAATCGTCGCGTTCTTCGGCGAACACCCGAGCGAGCTCCAGTGTGCTGGCGGTGCCGTCCCGACGGCAGGACGGACAGATCGGGGCGAAGGTCTTGAAGTGACTGCGGCGCACTACTGCAGACGCTCCTTCCATGCTCGTGGATCGCGCGACGAGTGAAACACCGCCAGCACCTCGATGTGCTGCGGCTCCACAAGGCAGATGACCGCGTACGGAAACCGTCTCACGATGCGGCGTGCCACACCGCGGACGATCGGCCACCGCATCGGCGAACGCGCGATCTCGGCCATCGCCACATCAACACAAGCGGCAAACTCGTCGCCCAACCCCTCCCGCCGAGCCTCGCACCACCGCCAGGCGCGCGTCAGCTCTTCCAGCGCCTCTGGACGTAGGCGAATTGGGAGGGGCATCACTCCCGACGCCGCATCCGCTCACGCGCGATCTCCCACGAAACGGATGTCTCGGGACGCAACCGATACTCCACCAAACGCCGCTCCAGCTCCGCGCCTTGCTGCGGCGTCAGCGCCTCTCGCTCCGCGTCTGCGGCGATACGATCCCACAACGCCTGGACATAGAGGATGCGCTCGGCGGTGGTCATCTGATCAAACGGCAGGTCCATGGCCTTACTCTACCCGATCATCCCCTCTACCCGATCATGTCCCCACTACCCGATCATGTCCCCACTACCCGATCATGTCCCCACTACCCGATCATGACTGTGGGGCAGCCCGGACCGATGATCTTGCCGGTGGGCGCGGGCACCGGACCGACGCACTTGTCGTGCTTGGTCATGTCGAGGATGCGCGCGGCGAACTTACCCTCGATCTTCACGGTGGTCGACGCCGCCGCCACCACGCCAGGCCCGCCCTTGGGCTTGACGCAGATCAGCATGCAATCCTTGGTCTTGTCGTCCTTGCAGGTGGCCGGCTTGCCCCCGATCTTCACCTTCTTCGAGCCGGTGGCGATCATCAGCGGCGGAGCGGGAGGTACGGGGATGGGCACCGGCGGCGCGGGCCCCATGGGGTGCGGCTGGTGACAGTGGGCGGGGGGGGTCTGGAGGACCATGTCCCCTTTGAGCGAAGCAGGCAGCGCAGGCATGGGATCGGCTATCCCGCCGGGGAGAGGTTGGCCCACCCTAGCAGAGCGCAGCGGCCAACACGGTATACTGACAACCCCTGCCAACGCTCGGAGACCCGATGGGTCTGTCCGCCCGTTCTGCTGCACTCGGAATCCTCGGCGTCACGGCCTGTGGCGACCTCGACTACCTGATCGTGGTCAAAGTCCCCGAAAATCAGGGAGCGACCACCGGCACTCCGCTGAGCTTCGACGAGATCGTCCGCCCCGACACCGGGCGCCCCACCTGTGAGGAGGCCCAGCTGACCGAGCGGGTGACGGTCGATGAGAGCTGCGCCCATGGCTGGGGCAGCGGCGAGATGGAGGTCGCCGTCGAGTGGTCGGTCGACAGCTTCCAGCACTACCCCGAGTACGATCAGATCCTGGTGGTGCCGGTGGTGGGGCGACTGAGCGGCGACGACGTGCCCGACATCGTGGTGATCACCGACGACGACGCTGAAGAGGGCTCGGTCGACACCCACGGCGTGCTGCGCGTGCTGTCGGGCGACGACGGCGAGGAGCTGCTGACGATCGCGCAGATCGAGGAGGAGGACCGGCAGATCAAGCCCTACCGCTACGGCTCGGTCGCCCTGGGCGACATCAACGCCGACGGCGAGCCCGACATCGCCCTGGTGGTGGAGGTGATCACTCCGCCGGAGGGCGAGCTCCCCGGCGACGATAAGCCCAAGGACGACCCGGGCGGCCCCCGCCCGCCCGCCAGCCCCCCCAAAGACACCGCCGATCCCCCCGAAGACACCTACTGCCACCTCGCCGCCTTCTCGGCGAACGGCGAGCTGCTGTGGCTGCAGGAGCTCGAGCTGGAGTGCGGCGCCCACTCACCGGCGCTGGCTGATCTGGAGGGCGACGGCGACGTCGAGGTGGTGCTGGGTTCGCTCATCGTCGAGGGGGCCACCGGCGCGCTGGTGGCTCAGGGCGCGCTGGGCACCGGCCGCTTCGACGCCTACGAGGAGATCGGCTTCCAGACGGTCATCGCCGATCTGGACGGCGACGGCATCGCCGAGGTGGTGGCCGGCAACACGCTGTATGGCCCCACCGGCGAGGTGCGCTGCACGTTGGCCGAGGCAGACAGCGACGGCTTCCCCGCGGTCGCCGATCTCGACGGAGACGGTCGCGCCGAGTTCGTGGTGGTTGGCAACGGCACGGTGCGGGTCGCGGACGCCGACTGCCAGACGCAACACACCTGGACGCTGGACGGCGAGGGCAACGGCGGACCGCCCACCATCGCCGACTTCGACGCCGACGGAGGCCCCGAGATCGGCGTCGCGTCCGACCTGTGGTACGCCGTCTACGACCCCGACGGCGCCCTGCTCTGGAGCGCCCCCACCACCGACGGCTCGTCGCATGCGACAGGCTCCAGCGTGTTCGACTTCGAGGGCGACGGCCAGCCCGAGGTGCTGTACGGAGATGAAGAGACGTTCTGGATCTTCGACGGCGCCACGGGCGAGGTCCGGTACGCAGACACCAGTCACGCCTCGCGCACCGTCCACGAGTACCCCACCGTCGCCGATGTCGACAACGACGGCGAGCCCGAGATCGTGCTGACTCACGGCGGCGGCCACGGCGACGTCCCCGCGGTGGGCCTGAAGGTGCTCGGCAGCGCCGGAGACCCCTGGGTGGGCGGCCGTCCGGTCTGGAACCAGCACGCCTACAGCATCACCAACATCGAGGACGATCTCTCCATCCCCACGCAGCCCGATCCAAACTGGCTGCAGTACAACAACTTCCGCAGCGGTGATCTGTACGGACTCAGCGAGGGCGCTGTGCCCGACGCCGTGCCCGTCGGCGAGGTCTGCATGACCGAGTGCGCGCGAGGGCGGGTGGTGCTCACCGCTCGGGTAGGCAACCAGGGGATGAAGGCGCTGCCTGCTGGCGTGGGAATCGGCGTCTACTCACTCGACGGCGCAGAGTCGGTGCTGCTGGATACCCAACACACTGAAGACGAGATCGCCGCTGGGGAGACGTCTGAGTCGCTGGTTTTCGAGATCGCCACGCCGGATGTCGGAGCGGACGGACTCATGATCCGGGTAGACGACGACGCGGCGGTGCTGGTGCGGGAGTGCGACGAGGGGAACAACGTCGTCATCCTGGAGGATGTCGGGTGCCAGTGATTCGCGTCCTGTTTCTCGCGAACCACGCCTCCTACCCGTGCTCCAAGTAGAGCCGCGCAGAGTCCAGGTAGAGCCGCGCAGAGCCGCGTAGCGGGCAGGCTGCCGTGCTGGCTCAATTGAGCCAGATACACTCCGCGGTGGCCTTCAGGTCCTCATCGCTGTGCATCGTCAGCTCACCGGTAGACCGCAGATCCATCTCTCCGCCCGCCCGCAGCGCGACGTCCTGCTCGGCGTCCACCGTGAGCCGCTGACATTTCAACGCCAGCTCTCCGGGGGTCTCCAGCTTGAGCGTCGCCCCGGCCAATTCCACCACGGGCCCCTCCGCCGACAGGGTGATCCGCACCGCCAGCCGGCCCGCGGGATCGGTGATGTGCACATCGTCTTCACCGACGACGCGCACGGTGTGTCCGCTGCCGAGCCGATGCTCCAGGCCCCCCCCCTCTTGCAGAGCGGGGTCGAGCGCGATCACGGTGGAGGTCTTCTGGGACATGCCGCACCTCAAGGGTCTTGGTAGTCCTCTATCTCCCCTCGCCGCTCGGCGTCACTCGCGGAGATCCCAATGCCCGGTCGTCGCCCCCCTCCACGCCTGGTGGTGATCATCGGCGCCGGCCCTGTGGGGCTGCTCGCCGCCACATTCCTCGGCTCTCAGGGCGTCGCGTGTCTTCTGCTGGATGGACCCGCTCCGTCCAGAGTGGGCCTGGATGGACCCGGTCTGGATGGACCCGGTCTGGATGGACCCGGCGCTGCCCTCGCTGAAGATCCTGCACGGGATCGCGCGCTCGCCGCCCTCGGCCTCCCCGCCGCGCAGACCGCTGGTGAGCTGACCCGTCTGTTGTCCGAGCGACTGGCGCTGCTGCCCCACATCGAGCGCCTGTCCGGCGTGACGGTGCACGGCTGGTCTCCCGCGAAGCGAATGGCCCACCTGTCGATCACCCGCGATGGCCAGCCCGAGACCCTCCGCGCCTTCTGGATCCTGGCCTGCGACGGGCCCGCGGGCCTCCGCACGCGCGCGCCGGGTCCGTCCGTGCGCTGGCGGACCGAGCGGGTCTTCTGGTTGGGCGGCGCGGCCCGGGGCACGCCCGCGCTGGACGCTGGTCTGATAGACGCCCGCGATCTGGCCTGGAAGCTCGCCTTTGCGCTCCCCGGACTCCTGGATCCGGAGCTGCTCCTGGGGAGCTACGCCGTCGAGCGCGCCCAGCCCCCTGGGCCGCGAGGGCGGCTTCCCCCTGGCCCGCTCTGCCGCCCCCCCCACGGGGGCGCGGTCCTGCCGGCGGTGCCCGTCCGTGTCAGCGACGACGCCACCTGGCCGGTGGACGCCCTCCTCGGCGGGGGCTTCGCGCGCGTGACGCGTCCCGGCCCGCGCCCACCCGATCCCCCGACCGCGGCGCTGTTGGCTCGTCTCGGCGCATCGACCCTGCTGGTCAGTCGCGCGCCCCCGACCGCGCCGGGGGCTGCCGCGTGGTGCTTCGATCCCTCCGGTGCGCTGGACCCCCTCGCTGACACCGACGTTGTGCTTCGCCCCGACCGACGGGTGTGGGGGGCCACGTCCGGCCTCGCGGCCCAGGAAGATGGGCGCGCCACTCAGGAGGGGTGACCGCCGCGGCTACGCGCCCACCCGCAGCCGCACCTTCTCCAGCTCGTCGGCGCAGTAGTCCAGCATGTCCGCGTGGACATCCGGCAGCGCCCGCGCCGCGGCGTCGAGGGCCCGCGCTGATCGCTCGACGTCGTCCAGCGCGTGACGGGCCTCGGCCTCGGCCAGCAGCGGAAAGAAGCGATCCCCTGCGTCGCCGCCGTTCTCATCGACGAGCGCCTGAGCCAGCGCTGCGTGGGTGAGCGCCACCGCCGGCTCACCGGCCTGCAGGTGGGTCATCGCCAGCCGGTACTCCGCGATGCGCACGTTCACCCATGTGCCGGCGATCGCCCACTGCTCCCGCGCCACCGAGGCGGCCCGCTTCATCAACGCCACCTCCTCCGCTGAGCGGTCGGTCTTCTCTTCCAGCGTGCAGGCCAGGTTGTTGCCCATGATCGCCAGGCTGCGCGCAGAGCCCTCCGCGTCGATCGCCAGCGCCGCCTCGAACGCCGCGGCGGCGTCTGCGACGCGGCCCTGACCGCACAGCGCCGAGGCCGCCAGCGACAACATACGCACGCGCTGGACCGCCGGATCGCCGCCCTCAGAGGCACGACCGAGGGCCGACTCGCTGCCCGTGCGATCTCCGCTGCACAGAAGCAGCGCGGCCTCGAGGCGCCAGGTCGCCCTGCCCTCCGGGGCATCCGTGTCGAAGGCCGGTGTCTGCCGAAGCTCGCCGAGGAACGCAACGCCGTCGCCCCAGCGGCCCAGGTGCTCGCCGATCACATGCACGGCCAGCGAGGCCACGCTCAGTAGCTCGCTCCCTGCGGACAGGTGCGGGATCGCCCCGGGAAGCCGCGCCCAGACGCCTGCTGGGTCATCGCCGTGGGTGCTCCATCCGTCGTTCACAAAGGCCGCGATGTCCATGGGGCTCCTCCAGCACCACCTCTTATCCTCAGACGATGCCGCTGGTGCTGCTGCTCTCGCTCGCGCTGCTCCTCGCCACGCGCGACCGCGCTGCGGTTACGTCTCTCCTCCCTCCAGGAGACTGAGCGATGGCGCAGGTTCTCGTGCTGCTGCCGGACCGCGGCTTCGATCCAACCGAGATCGCTGTGCCCTGGGACGTGCTCAGCAGCGCCGGCCACCCGGTGTGCTTCGCCACCCAGACCGGCGCCGTGGGGCAGGCCGATCCCATCACCCTGTCTGGAGAGGGGCTGGCCCCGTTCACCGCGGTGCTGAAGGCCCGCTCGGCCGAGACCGCCCGCTTTGAGCGCCTTACCCGAGATCCCCGATTCCGCTCCCCGCTGTCGTGGGATCAGGTCGATCCCGAGGCCTACGAGCTGCTGGTGCTGCCGGGCGGCCACGCTCCCGAGATCCGGCCGTTCTGCGAAGCGGAGTCGGTACATCGCATCATCCGCGCGTTCTTCGCCCGCGGCGCGCTGGTCGGCGCCATCTGCCACGGCGTGCTCCCCCTCGCCCGCACCACCGACGCGCAGGGAGCGCCGGTGCTCCGCGGACGTCGGGCCACCGCCCTGACCCGGATGCAGGAGTACAGCGCGTGGTGGATGACCCGGTGGCGCCTGGGCGACCACTACCGCACCTACCCGCGCACGGTGCAGGACGAGGTGATCGAGGCCCTCGGCGACGCCTCGCGGTTCGAGACCGGCGGGCTGCTGCCGGCGTTCGCCACGCCTGAGTCTCCCGACGTGGGCTTCGTCGTCGAAGACGGCGCCCTGCTGACCGCCCGGTGGCCGGGAGACGCCCACACCTGGGCCCGGCGGCTGCTCGCCCGTCTTCAGTAGGAGATCACGAACGCAGGCTGGAACCATCCGGGCGCGGCACTGTCCACAGGTGTATGCGAACACTCCTGATCGTTCTGGGGATGGGTTCCCTCGGGGCCTCCGTCGGCCTGGGGCTCATCGCGCTGGCCCAGCCTCCGCCGACCAAACCAACGACCCACGTGCAGGTCCCAGTGGCGGACGGGTTCGACCATCCGGTCGGACCGCCCGACGCATCGGGATACTACAACGCCCAACCGTTCGGTAGAAACGAGCACCTCGGCGACGACTGGAACGGACTCGGCGGCGGCGACACCGACCTGGGCGACCCGGTCTACAGCGTCGCCCACGGCCGGGTGGTGTCTGCAGGCGAGGCCGGGCCGGGCTGGGGCCCCGTGGTGCGGGTGGTGCACAGACTACCGGACGGCGCAGAGATCGAGAGTATCTACGCACACCTGGACACGATCTCCGTATCAGCAGGAAGCTTGGTGAAGCGGGGAGCGGTGCTCGGCAGCATCGGAACCGCCCACGGTGCCTGGGTAGCGCACCTCCACCTGGAGATTCGGGAGCAGGTCGGGCGAGATCTGGGCGGCGGCTACGGTCACCCCAACGGGCACGTCGATCCCAGCGCGTTCATCGCGTCTCACCCTCCCCCAGCGGAATGAACCACCACGTCTCGATCACCCGTCGGCCGCATCGAAGCGCCGTTCGCAGAGACGGCGTGTTCGTCCCATGGATGGTTCCGAACAGCACCTCCCCCCCTGGGAGCTGACCGATCAGGGCCCGCTGGAGCGCTGGCGCCGCGCCACGCCCCTGCGCCTCCGGCGAGAGGAACAGCTCGACCACCTCGAATCCCGCCAGGCGCGCCCCCTCGGCGTGACGAGCGGCCATCATCCCAACCCAGCGCCCAGCGTGATGGGCGCACACCACCACACCATCCTGCAGACAGGCGCGCAGCGACGCCTCCGTCGCGGGCGACACCTCGGCGGCCAGCGCGCCGGCCCCTGCCTGCCAGCGCTCGAACGAGTCCTGAAACAGCGGAAGGAAAGAGAGATCCCGGGCGCGGTGAAGCGAGATTCCCTCGGGGACGAAGGGGGCTGGATGGCCCAGCAGCTCATCGATCCGCCCGCCGACGAGCCGCTGATCGATCTCGGCCTCGGGCAGCGGCGGCGCTTCACCGGGCAAGCAGGTCCGAACCCAACGTGGTTGGAACACACCAAACGAGCCCCGCGCGCGGGCGACGGCCCTCAACCAGTCGTCAGCGCTCTGCAGGGGAACGTCCCAGGCCAGGAGATCGACAAACGGAAGCGCCGTGTCACCGCCCTTGAAGCGGACCCCGCACAGCAACGCTGGCGCGCCATGCAGAATGCGATGTCGGTAGGCCCGCCAGTCCGCCCCCTCCACCGGACAGTGCTCCTGGAATCGACGCGCCCGCGCTTCGTCGTCTACAGCACGCAGAGCGTGCTCCAGCCACACACTCAGCGCGGGTGTGGTGGCGATCTCCCGATGAAAGAGCTGCGCTCGCTCAGAGGCGATCGGTCAGCGCCGCCTGCGCCGCGAACGCCCCGGGTCGGCAGGTGATCCCCGCGCCGCCGTGGCAACCCATCGAGCCCAGGTACAGCCCGGGGATGGGCGTGCGGTGCTGCGCCAGCCTGCGAATCGGCCGCAGCACCCAGAGCTGATCGAGGGCCAGCTCGCCGTGGAACGGGTGATCGGCGCCGTACAGCCGCGCGATGTCGGACGGCAGCAGCACCTGCTCGGCCACCACCTGATCGCGGACCTCCGGGGACACCGCTGCCAGGCGCTCCAGCACCGCCGCGCCGAGCGCCGCGCGATCGGTCAGTCCCGGCGCCGCAGGAACGTCGATCGCCGCCACCCACCGCCCACCCGAAGCCTGCTGGCCCGAAGCCTGCTGCTCACCCACGGCCTGCTGCCGCAGCTCGAAGGTGGGCCGGACGGGGACCTCCCCCAGCTTGACCGCGTCGAACGTGCGCTCCAGCTCCAGGGGGTGCTCACCGACCCGCACGCGCTCGAAGTGCTCGCCAGGCCGGCTGGAGAACCGCAGCGGCGCTCGGAGCGCCAGGTGCACCCGGGCGAGGCTGCCGCGCGCGCGGATGTTCGCCACCTCTGCGTCGAGGGGCGGCAGCAGGGCGGCCGGCGGCAGCAGATCGAGGAGGGTGCGGCGGGGGCTGGCGGCAGAGATCACCAGCGGGGCGTCGATGGCTGTGCCGTCCGACAGCCGCACGCCACAGACCCGCCCCTGCTCCAGGCGGATCTCCGCGACGCGGCTCCGCGTCCGCACCTCTACCCCTGCCGAACCAGCGGCCGCGTCGAGCGCGGCGATCAGCGCGGGCCCACCGCCCACGACTTCTGGGCCGCGGCCCAGCTCTGCCAGCAGCAGGGTGGTCGCGCTGGTGGGAGAGCGCGGCCCCATGAAGGTGCCCCGCAGGCCGGGGGGGATCAGCGCGGCCCGCAGCAGCGCGCCCTCACTCCGGGAGGGAAAGTACTCCTCCAGCCAGTCATCGACGCACAGGGCGCCGATACGCAGGAGGGTCAGCATGTCGCGCTCGCCGAGACGACGCACGCCGATCGCCGTCCGGAGCAGCGGCCACGAGGGCTCGGTAGCCGGAGGCGCGGACGCCTCCAGGATGCCGCGCACCAGCGGCCGGAGCCGCGTCAGGAACCCGCGGTACTCGCGGTAGGCGGCCGAGAGCCCGTCGCCGAGCTGGTCCAGCTCCGCGCTGGCCGCCGCAGGATCTTCTGCAGGGTCGTCGTGCAGCAGCAGCCCGCGGCCGTCCTCCTGGGGGACGAACACCGGCGGCGAAGGCTGCGTTGGCAGGCCCAGGCGCGCCAACACCCGGGTATCGACACCCGAAGTCTCCTGCAGCACGCCCATGCCGGTGAAGCCCGGGTGGAATTCGCTGCCCACCGCGAGGCCGCCCACCTGCTCGGATTGCTCCAGCAGCCACACCTTTCGACCGGCCCGCGCCAGGGAGACCGCGGCCACCAGGCCGTTCGCGCCACCGCCGATGACGATTGCGTCGACCTTCATCCCTCCCTCCCCGGCATGGGCATGCCCAGGATGGTGCGCGCCGCGAGCGCCCCCGGGGCCCCCATCAAGCCGCCGCCCGGGTGGGTGCCGGAGCCACACATGTACAGCCCGGAGATCGGCGTGCGGTAGCGGGCCCAGCCGGCCACCGGGCGCTGGAACAGGAGCTGATCGAGGCACAGCTCGCCGTGGAAGATGTTGCCCTCGGTGAGCCCGAACTCCTGCTCCATGTCCCAGGGCGTGAGCACCTGCATGTGCAGGATCGCGTCGCGCAGGGTGGGGCAGTAGTCGTCGAGGGTCTTCAGCACCGCCTCGCCCAGCGCGTCGCGGCGGGACGGCCAGTGCTCGGGGCCCTCCTTGATGGCGTAGGGGGCGTACTGCACGAAGATGCTCATCACGTGCTTGCCCTCGGGGGCCATCGAGCGATCGAACAGCGTGGGGAAGACGATGTTGAGGAACGGCCGCCGCGAGAAGTCACCGTACTTGGCGTCGTCGTAGGCGCGCTCCAGGTAGTCGGTGCTGGGGGCGATGGAGATGTCGCCGCGCAGGTGGGCGCCGTCGCCCGGCCGGGCCGAGAAGTCGGGGAAGCGGTCGAGCGCGATGTTGACCTTCGCGGAGCTGCCGCGCAGCTTGTAGCGGGAGATCTGCGTGACCAGCTCGCCGGGCAGGTGCTCCTCGCCGACGAGACCGAGGAGGGTGAGCCGGGGCTCACAGCCGCTGATCACGAGGTCCGCCGAGATCTCCTCGCCGCTCTCCAGCACCACTCCCGTGGCGCGGCCGCCCTTCACTTGAATCTTCGAGACCGCCGCGTTGGTCCGCAAGGTTGCGCCGAAGTGCTCCGCGGCCGCCGCGATGGCGTCGGAGACCCCACCGGTGCCGCCCATCGGGAAGCCCCAGGCCCGCGAGGAGCCGTCGATCTCTCCCATGTAGTGGTGCAGCAGCACGTACGCCGAGCCCGGCGAATTGACGCCCAGGAAGGTGCCGATGATGCCGCTGCACGACATCGGCGCGATCAGCTCGTCCGACTCGAACCACTCCCGCAGGAAGTCCACGCCGCCCATGGTGGTGAGCTTGAATTGCAGGGTGGCCAGGTCGTCGCCCAGGTCGCGCATGCTCTTGCCCAGGCCGAGCAGCTGCATGAGATCGCCGGGGCGCAGCGAGGTGGGATCGGGGGCGGGGCGATCGATGATGGGGCGCGCGAACCGCGCCAGCTTGCCCATCGCCCGCCCGAACGTCGGGTAGATGTCGGCGTCCTTGATCGAGAACCGCCGCAGCTCCCTGCGGGTCTCCTCGGGATCGTGGCTGCGGCACAGCGAGCGGCCGTCGGGGTAGGGCGTGAACGTGCTCTCCAGCGGCGCCACGCGCAGACCGAAGCGCGCCAGCTCCAGCTCGCGGATGATCCAGGGCCGCAGCAGGCTCACCACGTAGGAGCACACGCTGTACTTGAAGCCGGGATGGATCTCCTCGGTGACCGCCGCGCCGCCGAAGATGTGGCGACGCTCCAGCACGAGCACCGAGCGACCGGCGCGGGCCAGGTAGGCCGCGCAGACCAGCCCGTTGTGCCCGCCGCCCACGACGACGGCGTCGTATTTCTGGGCCTTGCTCACCTTCGGGGCTGCCGCGGTCATTCCGTGCTCCCCTGCTTCGGGGCCTTCTCGCGCGGCGCCTTTCGGGGAGCCTTGGGTGTGTGCCGCTTGCGCGGGGGATCGAAGAACGGGCGGGGCACGACGGTGGCCTCTACCCGCTGGCGCTCGAACTCCACGGTGTACTCCACCATCAGCCGGGCGCCCTCTGCGGTGTGGGGCCGCCGAATCTGCGCCAGCGCGATGTACTTCTTGAGCAGCGGCGACCACACCGAGGAGGTCACCTGGCCGACCTGGATCCGTCCTGCGGCCTCGTAGACCGGCACCGCCGAGCGGCAGGCCACGGGCGCCAGCGCCGGGGGCAGCCCCACGCGGCGGTACAGCGCCTCGATGTGCGGCACCGAAAGCTCCAGACCCACCAGATCCCACACGGGACCCCGAGCCAGCTCCGCGCGCATGGCCGCCTGTCCGATGAACGGCGCGCGGTCGAGCTTGACGGTCCAGGCCAGCCCGGCGTCGGAGGGAGTGGAGCGGCGGGCGTTGATCAGGCAGGCCCGCGCCGAGATGTAGTCGACGCCCTGGAGCACGAAGCCCGCCTCCAAGCGCGACACGTCGAGGGCGTCCAGGCCGATCGGCTCGATACCGTGGACGCGTCCGGCGTCCATGATGGCGTCCCACACCGGCAGGGCGTGATCGGTGTCTGTCCAGATCTCGTAGCCGAGGTCGCCGGTGTAGCCGGTGCGCGAGATCTGCACCGGCCGCCCCGCCAGCTCACCATGCCGCAGCCCGAAGAAGCGCAGCGCGTCGAGATCGATGTCGGTGACCTGGGACAGGATGGTGCGCGCGGCGGGCCCCTGCAGCGCCAGCGCCCCCACACGCTCGGTGGTGTCTTCGATGGTCAGATCCATGCGGCGCGCATGCCGCATCGCCCACCCCAGCCAGCTCTCGGAGGTGGTGGCGCGGAAGTGCCGCGGGCCCAGGCGCGCCACGGTGCCGTCATCCAGCGTGAAGCCCTCGGCGTCGATCATCACGCCATACACCACGCGACCCACGGGCAGACGGGTGATGTCGCGCGACCACAGCAGGGCCAGCAGCCGCGCCGCGTCGGGCCCGGTGACGTCGAGCTTGTACAGCGGGGTGACGTCGAGCAGCCCGGCCGTGTGGCGGATCGCGAAGTACTCCCGTTCGGAGTGGCGATCGTAGTTGGAGACGGCCACGTAGCCGGCCCACTCCTTCCAGGCGTAGCTGCGGCAGAGTGCGGCCGTGCGGGGGTGGAAGGGGGTCAACCTGGGCATGGCCCTGGCCATATCGCGCTGCATCGCTGGTCGGCGAGCGTTATGACATCGCCGTCATGACAGGACCGTTCGATGGGAGTCGCGATGTCGTTTGACTGGATGGACGCCGCCCGGCCGGCTGGCGCCGCAGAGCGGGGAGCGAAGGCACGGCGTGCGCAGTGCGTGGCCGAGATCCGCGAGCGCGCCGCCCTCCTGCGACGGCTCGGGCACGACCACGACTACACCTTGCGGCGCTGCATCACCAACCAGGCGTGGGCCTGGGAGAGCAGCGGTACGCCGCCCGTGAGCGAGGACGAGATCCGCGCGATGGTCGGCGGGGTCTACGGCCTCTCCGGCTGAGAGTCCGCACGCGATCTACCGACCCTCGCTCACGGGCGAGCCTCCCGGTCGGTGATCGCGGTCAGGGCGCCGCACCAAACAGCAGGTAGGCCGCGCCGCCATCTGACGCCCCGGAGTCCTCTGCCCAGGCGCCGATCAGCAGATCGGACAGGCCGTCACCGTCGACATCGCCTGCGCCCGCCAGCGCGAGCCCCGCGCCATCATCAGCCGTCTCTCCGGAGAACACTGCGTCGGCGTCAGACAGCGTGATCGAAGCCGGCGTCACGCTCCCCAGCACCAGATAGGCCGCCCCCGACCCGCCCTCTGCGAACGGCGCGCCGATCAGCACGTCCGCGAAGCCGTCACCATCGACGTCCCCCGCGCCGTCCACGTCGTAGCCAGCCTTGTCTCCGGCGACCTCACCGTCGAATAGCGCGTCGGCGTCGGAGGCGGCGTTGTTCGCGTCGACTGAGCTGCGTCCCAGGATCAAGTACACCCGACCCAAATCGCCATCGTGCGGATAGGCCGCGGTCAGGATGTCGTCGAGTCCGTCCCCGTTGACATCTCCGGCCGCAGCGACCTCCATACCGACACGATCAGAGCTGTCCTCTCCCACCCACCTCGCGTCCGCGATCGTCGAGAGCGCCGTGGTGCCGGATGCAGGACCCAGCACGAGGTACATTCGGCCCGCGAGATCACCGGTGTAGTCTTCCTGAGGAGCCCCGACCAGGAGATCGAGGAACCCATCGCCGTCTACATCCCCTGCGAACGCTGAATCATAGCCGGTCCAGCCCCCGGGATTGTCCCCGGTGAGTCTGAGGTCAGCAGAAGCCAGAGAGACGCTCCCGGACACCGGGCCAAACACGATACACGCCGCTCCGGCGTCGCCACCACCGGTCTCGGCGTTTGCGCTGGACAGCAGGATGTCTGGCGTTCCGTCGCGATTGAAGTCGCCTCCATCCAACCCATACGCGAAGCGATCGGAGGCATGGCTCCCGGTGATCCTGGCGTCCGCGCGATACAACGAGCTGGTTCCGGTGATCGGCCCGTGAACGAGGTAGACCGATCCAGCGTCTGCATCTGCAGTGTCGTCGTATTGCGCCCCCACGACGATGTCATCCAAACCATCGGCGTTGATGTCGCCGATACCCGCCATGCGCCAGCCGGCCTGATCTTCCGCGCTCTCGCCGGTCCACTTCCCGTCAGCGGTCGCCAGCGACACGTCGCCAGAGGTCCGGTCCAGGCCAGCGCCGTACACCACATAGAGGGCACCCGCGTTGGAGCCGCCGTCGTCGTCATAGCGTGCGCCGATCAGGAGGTCATCGAGCCCGTCGCCGTCCACGTCCCCCGCCGCGGCCAGGCCACCTCCGACGTCGTCATCGGCGCTCTCCGCCAGCAGCTTGACGTGCGCGTCGGCCAGAGAGCGCTCGCAGTGGCCGACTACCCCGTCGCAGTCGTTGTCGATCCCATCGAGGCAGAGCTCGTCGGCGTCGGGGTTGGTCTCTGCGTCGGCGTCGTCGCAGTCGTCGCCCGACCCGCCGCTGTAGCCCTCTGCCCCGAACCCGTCGTCGTCCGCGTCCGAGTCGTCATCGCCCGCGCAGTCTGCGTCGATGCCATCGTACCAGATCTCGACAGCGTCCGGGTTCACCACGGCTGATGAGTCATCACAGTCCGTTCCGCCGTGGTCTTCGCTGTCAAAGCCGTCGGAGTCGGCGTCGTCGTCGGATGCGCCATCACAGTCAGCGTCGATTCCGTCGTACCAGACCTCGGTCGCGTCGGGGTTGACGCCGCTATCTGTATCATCGCAGTCGGCTCCGCCGCTGGCCTCAGCGTCGAATCCGTCCGTATCAGCGTCATGGTCGCTGGCGTCATCACAGTCGGCGTCCACGCCATCGTACCACGCCTCGACGGCGTCGGGGTTCACCACGGCTGATGAGTCATCACAGTCCGTTCCGCCGTGGTCTTCGCTGTCAAAGCCGTCGGAGTCGGCGTCATCGTCGCTGGCGCCGTCACAGTCAGCGTCGATCCCGTCGTACCAGACCTCGATCGCGGCCGGGGAAACCGCAGCGTCGGCGTCGTCGCAGTCCGTCCCGCCGTGTGCATCAGACAGCGCACCGTCCCCGTCGGCATCGTAATCGCTCGCTCCGTCACAGTCGGCGTCCACGCCGTCGTACCACGATTCAGCACTTTCCGGGTTCACTGCCGCCGTCGAGTCATCGCAGTCGTCTCCGCCGCTGGCCTCGGCGTCGAACCCGTCACCGTCGGCGTCGTCGTCGCTCGCGCCGTCGCAGTCGGCGTCGATGCCGTCGTACCAGCTCTCGATGATGTCCGGGTTGACGGACTTCGTCGTGTCGTCGCAGTCCGTCCCGCCGTGGTCAACGCTGTCGAATCCGTCAGAGTCGGCGTCGAGGTCATTGGCCCCGTCGCAGTCGGAGTCGACGCCGTCGTACCACGCGTCGACCGCACCCGGGTGGACCTGGTCGTCGGTATCATCGCAGTCGGTGCCGCCGTATGCGTCGCTATCATATGAGTCTGCGTCGGCGTCGAAGTCGCTGGCGCCGTCGCAGTCGGAGTCTGTCTCGTCGTACCAGATCTCGCTCGCCCCCGGGTGGATCTGGTCGTCGGCGTCATCACAGTCGCCGTCTTCCTCGGTGTAGCCATCACCGTCGGCGTCTATGGGGCCGGTCGATGTGGTCCCTGTCGTCGTGGGGGTGGTCGTGCCGGTCTTTGTCGTGCCGGGGGTGGAGCTGCCGGTCGAGCTGGTCGTGGAGCCAGTCGTGGAGCCAGTCGTGGAGCCAGTCGTGGAGCTGGTGGTCTGTAGAGGCTCCAGCTCAGGGAGACAGCCGACCAGCAGCAGGACCAGAGAAAACAGGCGCATCGCGTCCTCCATCCGAGGCTACCTTTGTAACCCCGTTTCGCGCGAACCTGGCGTCTCGGCTACCTGGGGAGCGGGACGCTGACTGGTAGTCTGGAGAGACGGGAGATCGCCTATGACTACGCTGCTGCTCCTGCTCACCGCCTGCGCCACGCCTGAGCCGCTCGGAGGACGTGGAGACGCGCCTGCGGGGCGCCCGACCTGCCGCCGCTCGACCACCATCTGTCCCGACGACGTGACGATCGACGGCATCGACGTGTCGTACTGGCAGGGCAGCATCGACTGGGACGACGTGGCGGCCGACGGGATCCGGTTTGCGTTCATCCGCGTCTCGTACGGACTCGAGATCTACGACGATCGCTTCCCCGAGAACTGGGACGGCGCCCGCGACGCCGGCGTGGTGCGCGGCGCCTACCAGTACTTCCTGGCCGGAGACGACGCCGAAGAGCAGGCCTGGTTCCTCCTCGACGAGATGGGCCCGCTGGAGGACGACGATCTGCCGCCGGTGCTGGACGTGGAGAACTACGGCAACCACGAGAGCCAGTCCACCGTCCGGGCCGGCATCGAGACCTGGGTGGACGTGATCACCGACGAGATCGGCCGGCCGCCGCTGATCTACACCTCGGCCAGCGCGTGGTCGAGCATGACCGGAGACATGACCCCGCCGCGCGACGCCCCGCTGTGGGTGGCGAACTGGGAGGCCGACTGCCCCTGGGTGCCGTCGTCGTGGGACGCTTGGGAGTTCTGGCAGACCACCGACTCGGGATCGGTGGACGGCATCTCGGGCGCGGTGGACCTGGACCTCTACAACGGCTCGCTGGATGATCTGCGGGACTGGGCGGGGGCGGGCACCTCCACCGCGGAGGACCCCTGCTCCGCCGACTGCGCGGTGGCCAGCGATGACGAGACCGTGGTGGAAGAGGACAGCGCCTGCGGCTGCCCGACCGGCGGGGAGATGTACGAGACGTCCGGCCACGGCGGGCATGCCTGGTGGACATCGGTGGACGTCGCGGAGCCCCACTACGCCGAGGGCGTCAACTGGATGCTCACCTTCAAGGAGGCCGGCCGCTACGAGATCGCCGCCTACATCCCGTCGGTGGTCGGGCTCACCTCAGGCGCGCGGTACAAGGTGTTCCACGGCAGCGAGAGCACCTACGCGGTGGTCGATCAGGCCTCGGCGGCCGGCGACTGGCTCGAGCTGGGGACCTTCGAATTCCAGGCCGGCGGCGACCAGTGGATCCGCCTGGGAGACAACTACGACGACCCGGCAGACGCCGGCGCGAACATCGCCTTCGACGCGCTCCGCCTGACGCCGGAGGGATGGGACCCCGGCCAGACGGAAGACACAGGAGGCACCACCGGGAACGACACCGGCGCTACTGGAAGCAGCGGCGGCGAGGGCGGCGACGCCTGCGAGTGCGAGGACGGTGACGAGCGCAGCATCGCCTGCACCGGCGGCGGCGCGCGCGCCAAGACCTGCGACGACTGCGCGTGGTCAGAGTGGTCGGAGTGTCCGGTGGTGGAGCCGGGCGGCTGCGGCTGCGCCAGCTCCCGAAGAGCGGCCCCGATGCTGCTGCTGTTGATCAGCCTGATGGCGCTGCCCCGCCGACGCGCCGACGCCTGACGACCCCCAGCAGAAGCAGCGCGGCCCATCCCGACGCGCCCCTTCCTTGTGCGACCCTCTCTGGGTTGATCTGTGTCGCGCCGCAGCCGCAGCCGGCCGGGGTGTCCTGCGCCCGGGGGTCGCCGTCCCGCGGGTCGTCCGTGAATCCCCCCGAGGTGGTCCCGCTGTCCGCTGGGATCGTCCCGCCCGAGTCCGGCGTCGCTTCTTCGGGGCAGTCCGGCCACGCAGACCACGTGCATCCATCGCATGCGCGGGTCCGGGTGGTGCCGTCGTCGCAGTCGTCCTGCTCGACAGCGCCGGCCGTGTCGCAGTCGCAATCCGTGGTCGGCCGGACCCGCAGGGCGTCCAGCAAGAGCCAGCGACCGATCTCCGCGCTGTCGTCGTAGGAGTCTCCCAGCCGCACCCACTGGTCGCTACCGGAGGTGAACTCGAACCGGCCCATGTAGGCCCAGTCCTCGGAGGTCGCGGACTGATCGAGGTGGATCTTCTCCGTGCCGTCCGCGTGGCTGATCTTGTAGATCGCGTCGCGGGCGACGTTTCCTCCGGACCCGTCGGCCTCCGGGATGTATGCCCACAGCGCGTACCGGGCCTGCGCCGCCGCGGCCGTCGTCCAGATCACCCCCTCCGCGTAAGGCCGCTCCAGGAAAAGAGATATCCAATGATCGGCGTGGAGGCGCGAGCCCATTGGCTCGCCTCGCTCGCAGTCGTATCTGGATACTTCCAGAGCGTGGCGAGCCGAGGGGCGACGCGCATCCGCGCCGAGGGTGGATAGGGGTTTTTCTGGAGCGGCCTAATGCGGCGAGGCCACGTCGATCGCCGTGCGCAGCGCGCCGCCCCCGTGACCGTCTATGGACTCCATCGCCCCCGAGTCGCCGGTCCGCTCTGCGCAGTCGCTGGCTTCCTGGATGATCGTCGCCCCTGAGGGCGCGACGCGGCAGTCCTCGGACGCGGTCGTGGTGCCGGTGGTGTCGTCCTCTCCGTCGTTGTCCGAGATGAGCGTGTCGCCCGGCGAGATGCCCGTGTAGCCGTCGAACGGCTCGGGGATCACCGCCCGTCCGCCGTAGGAGCCGCCGCTGCCCGAGCCCCCGAAGCTGCTGCCGCGGTGCAGCGCGAAGTGCAGGTGCGGCGTCGAGAACGAACCGCAGCTATCGGCCCCGTCGCAGGACTGCCCCAGCGTGCCGATCTGCTGACCGGCGCGCACCGTCTCGCCGGTGGACACCGAGATGCTGTCGAGGTGCGCATACATGCTGGTGTAGGTGTTCCCGTCGCCCGGCTCGTGGGTGATGTAGACCCGCCTGCCGTAGTTTGCCCAGCCCTCCGAGCCCCAGCCAGCGTCGCGCACCTCGCCGTCCGCCACCGCCAGGACCGGCTGCCCCTTGCCGTGGTCGGCGTGGGCCTCCAGCGTCAGATCGAGCGCATAGTAGTCGTTGGCGCACGAGGAGTCCTGCGCACGGCAGTGCAGCGACGAGCCGCCCGAGGGGCCGTAGCCGGCATGCACAACCGCCTCCTCTCCCGCCTCGAACGGCAGGTGGAGCGTCCACCCCGACGCCAGCGAGACCGCTCCGTCGGAGTGACATTCGTCGTATTGGCAAGCCGCCGCAGGGCGGCCCAGGGTCAAGGCCAGCGCTGTTGTGAGCATCACCAGGCCGCTCCGGACAGCAGATAGGCGGCGCCGGCGTAGCTGCCGCTGCTGTTCTCGAACGGCGCCCCGATGATCACGTCGTCCCGTCCATCGCCGTCGACGTCTCCTGCGCTGGAGACCGCCGTGCCGAAGCTGCCGCCGCTCTTCGCGGAGGAGGAGACGAGGTAGGAGGCAGAGAGGGGTCCGCCGCCCGAGGCAGGTCCCAGCAAGAGGTAGGTCGCCCCGCCGTTGGGCGCCCCGATCAAGACATCGGCTCTTCCGTCTGCGTCCACGTCGCCCGCGCTGGACACCGCTTGCCCCGCCCCCTCGGTGCCGCCCCCGGAGAAGCGCCCGTGCGCGCCGGCCAGCGACACCTCCCCGGTGACCGCGCCCAGGACGACATAGACCCGTCCATCATTGCTGCTCGCGTAGGGCGCCCCGATGAGCAGGTCATCCAACCCATCGGCGTCTACGTCGCCCGCGCCCGCCACGGAGAGGCCCGCCCAGTCGCCGGAGAGCTCACCGGTGAGCGTCGCGTCGGCGCCGGAGAGGAAGAGATCTGCCGTGATCGGACCCTGCACCAGGTAGGCCGCTCCCGCGTCGTCGCCGGGGGCCCCGATGAGCACGTCATCCAGACCGTCGCCGTTCACGTCTCCAGCGCCCGCGACCGACCACGCCAGGTAGTCGGAGGTGCTGGTGGTGAACAGCTCTGCGTCGGCGCCCACGAGCGAGCGGGAGGTGATGGGCCCGTGCACGACATAGGCCGTCCCAGAACCGCCCCCGGCGTCGTGGCTGGGCGCAGCGATCAACACATCATCGTGGCCGTCGTTGTTCAGGTCTCCAGCGCCCGCGACGGCGCGCCCCGCCAGATCGCCGTTGTTCTCTCCAGTCAGCACTGCGTCGGACGCCGACAAGGAGAAGCTGCCCGAGATCGGCCCCTCCAGCAGGTAGACGGCCCCGCCCAGCGTAGACCCACCGCCCGGAGCCCCGATGAGGACATCGGCGAGTCCGTCTCCGCTGACATCTCCTGCGCCCGACACCGACAGTTCCAGCAGGGTGTTGGAGCCCTCCCCCGTGAGCTTGACGTCGGCGCTGGAGAGGTACATCTCCGTCGCAGCGCCGTTGAGCGCGCCGCCGCCCAGCAGCAGGTAGACCGCCCCCCCGTTGGCGGCGAGTGAGCTCTCGTAGGGCGCTCCGATCAGCACGTCGTCGCTTCCATCCCCGTCGATGTCCCCGGCGCCCGACACCGACCAGCCCGCGTAGTCGCCTCCAGACTCACCGATCAGGCGCATCTCTTCAAAGGAGGACGGCGTCGTGCCGGTAGTGCCGCCGGAGCTCGTCCCCCCCGAGCTGGTGCCGCCAGTGGTGCCGCCGGTGCTGCCACCGGTGCTACCTCCTGAGCTGGTGCTGGAGCCGCCGCCGCTAGAACCGCCGCCGCCAGAGCTGCTGGAGCCACTGCTGCTGGAGCCACTGCTGCTGGAGCCACTGCTGCTGGAGCCACTGCTGCTGGACGTCGAGCTGGTCGCAGTCCCGGTCGTCGCCCCGGTTCCTGCCGACGTGCTGGTGTCGAGCGGCTCCAGCTCAGGGAGACAGCCGATCAGGAGAGGGAGAAGAAGGGCTGCGCGCATCGTTCCTCCGAGATGACTCCGGGCTATCACCCGGGCCGACGCAGCACCGGAGGGCTCGCACCCCACCCGCCGCGCGACGGCTCCAGGACTCTGGGAGAGAGCCCCGCTCACGGCGCCTCCTCCTCGTCCGTCCCCCGCCGAATCGTGCGCACCGGGGCCGCCTCCATGGCGACCATCAGACGCTCCAGGCTGGCCGACGCCGCCTGCAGACTGGTCAGCGTGGCGCGGATCTCTGCGTTGGTCCTGGGATCGTACGACTCGGCCACCTCGACCACTCGCCCCATCTCCCTCAGGCGAGCGTCGAGCTGATCCACTGCAGCGGCCAGCTCGTCGACCACAGCGTCGGTCTTGCCCAGGGCCCGCTCGGCGGTGGCCACGCCGCGCACCACCCCGGGGCCGGCCTCGTCCACCACCTTCTCGGCCGAGCCCACCACCCGATCGACGTGCGCCACCAGCTCACGCGTCTCAGCGAAGACCTGCTCCATCTCGGCCATCGCGGCGTCCAGCCGGCGCAGCCGCGCGCCCAGCTCGTCGGAGCCGCCGCTGAGCGCGTCGCGCCCCAGGGCCGTCATCACCGAAAGGTCTTCGGCGATCTGGATGGCGGTGGGCACCAGATCTGCGATCGCCCCGGGCGACTCCAGCGTCAGGCGGGCGTCGGGTGCCAGGAGCGCTCCGATCTTCTCAGGCTGGCGCAGCTCGATCTCGGCGCCGCCGGCCAGCCGCGAGCCGAGGATGGCCTGCGTCCCGGCGTGGACCGGGATCTCCTCGGCGAGGGCGAGGTGCACCGAGAAGCGCACCCGGGGCTCGGTGTGCAGCTCGATCCAATCCACCGAGCCGATGGGGTACCCGCCCATCGTGACCGGCGTGCCCTCCGCGACCCCGTGCACCGCGGTGGCGTCCAGCGTGAGCCGCTGGTGCGCGTCTTCCACCGGGCCGTCCTGCGACAGCGCGCCGTACGCCAGCGCTGCCCCGCCGAACAGGATGAAAAGGCCGACCACGGTGTCGTTGCGCTTCACGGCGCGCCTCGGTGGAGGCTGGTGTGGAAGCTGGTCTGGTGGAGGCCCGAGCCCAGGCGGAACGGCAGCAGCGCGGCGTCGAGCTTTCGGGCCACCGCGATGGCTGTCGTCGTCAGCAGCAGCCCCATCCGCCCATCGGCGAGCTGCTCCTTCAGCCAGGCCGTCACCGCCTCCTCTTCGCGCCCCAGCGACAACATCGGCTGCTCGATCAGGAGCAGCTCAGGGTCCAGCGCCGCGGCCCGCGCGTACTGGATGAGTCTGCTGGCCTCGGGCGAGAGATCCTGGGCCGCCAGCTCCCCCACCGCGCCCACGCCGAACCGCTCCATCTCCGCCGCGGCGCGCTCGCGGGCCTCCGGCTCCGGAGCCCCCTGCACCACCAGCGGCAGCACGATGTTCTCCAACGCAGTGGACGACGAGAGCAGCCCGCCGGCCCGAAACACGTAGGCCACCCGCTCGGCGCGGTGCGCGACCTTCCCGCGATCGGGCGCCATCAGACCCGCAGCTACCCGCAGCAGCCGCCGCCGCCCACCACCGGTCGGCCCGACCACCGCCGCCGCCTCGCCGAGGTGCAGGGTGAAGTCGAGGGGATCGGTCCAGCGTTCCTGGCGCACCGCGCAGGAGACCTTCTCCAGCCGCAGCACCACGCGCAGCTCCTCACCGCCGGTCATGTCAGCACCAGGATGGACAGGAGCGCGTCGAGCGCGAAGACCAGCAGGAAACACATCAAGACCGCGCGGCTGCCGGTCTGCGGCAGGGCCCGCAGCTCCCGCGCGGTGGTCATCCCGTGGTGGGTGGTGACCAGGGGAATGACGACCCCGAACGCCGAGGATTTTACGAGCAGCAGCAGCAGATCGGCGCGGCGCAGCGAGTCGAGCAGCCCGCTCAGGATCGCCGCCTGACCATGCCCCAGCGCCGGCGCGAGGATCGCGCACCCGCCGTAGACCGTCGCCGCGAAGATCGCGCTCAGCACCACCGTCGAGATCCAGACCCCCGCCAGCCGCGGGAGCACCAGCATCACCTCGGGGTCGATGCCGTGGACCCGCATCGCGTCGATCTCGTCGCGCAGTCGCATCGCCGCCAGCTCGGTTGTGATGGCGGTGCCCGACCGCGCGGCCACGACCATCGCGGTGAGCATCGGCGCCAGCTCGCCGACCATCGCCGTTCGCATCATCACCCCGAAGTGCGACTCGGCGCCGAGGGCGCGCAGGTTGCTATAGCCCAACCCCATCAGCGCCCCCGAGAACAGAAAGCCCACCAGCGCCACCACGGGCAGGGCCTCGACGCCCGTGAACCACACCTGCGCCGACGTCGCCTCTCGCACGCGCCGCCGGACCGCCGCCGGGCTCCGCAGCAGGCGCGTCACCGCGGGCACCACGCTCCCCACCGCCGCCGCGCGGCCGACCGTCATCGGCAGCGCAAGGATCTTCTCAACCAGACCGCTCACGCCTCGACGCCAGCGTCGAGGGACTCCAGCGCGGGGATGCGGACGGCGCAGGCCAACAGCAGGGGGCCCGACATCGGGGAGAAGATGCGCACCGAAGACCTCGTCGGCGTCAGTCCGGAGTCAGACGCCTGACTCACGACTTA
>CAYXGP010000116.1:13679-25271 GCA_964464515.1 uncultured Enterobacterales bacterium | reverse complement strand
GCCGCCACCCGCGCGCGCGTCTTCGAGCCGTTCTTCACCACGAAATACGCGGGTCGGGGTCTGGGTCTGGCGGCCGTGGGCGGCATCATCGAGGCCCATCGCGGAGCGCTCTCCGTCGAGAGCGAGCCGGGAGCGGGTTCGGTGTTTCGCGTCCTCCTGCCCGTCCAGCAATTCAACGTCGCGCCGCCTCCTTCAGACTCCACGCCAGAGACGCACACCCCCGTCGTGCTCGTGGTCGACGACGAAGATACGGTCCGCTCGGTCACCCGCGAGGTGCTGGAGCACTTCGGGTTCCAGGTCGTGGAGGCCTCTGACGGATTCGAGGCCATCGACATCTTCCTCACCCGGGAGATCGACGTGGTCGTGCTCGATCTGACGATGCCCCGCCTGAACGGTGAGGAGACGTTCCGGGAGCTGCAGCGGATCCGCCCCGACGTGCGGGTCGTGCTGGCCAGCGGCTACAGCGAGAAGCGCATCTCGTCCCAGTTCGCCGGGCGCGGCATCGCCGCGTTCATGCAGAAGCCCTGGTCTCCCCAGGTGCTCGTCGAGCGGGTTCGGGCCGCTCTAGTGCCATGAGAGGCTGAAACGTGTTTGGCTCCTTCCGTCCCCGCCCCTGCGCGATGAGCCCGGCGCAGCGCCGCGACTGGCGGCAGCTGTACTGCGGGGTCTGCGCGGGACTGGGCGCTCACCACGGACAGGCCAGTCGCGCGACCCTCTCCCACGAGGCTGTTCTGTTCGCCACCATGGTGGACGGGCTCCTCACGGAGGGGGGGGCGTCGTCGAGCTGTCGGTGTCCGATCGCCCCGACGCGTCACAGGCCCACCCTCGCCACCGACAGCCCGGCGATGACCAGCGCCGCGAACCTCCAGGTGCTCCTGCTCGATCAGTGGGTGGCCGATCAGGCCCGCGACGGCCGCCCGATGGTGGGCGCCGTGCGGCCGTGGACGCGCGGAGCGGCCGCGCGAGCGGGGCGCTCCCTCCAGAATCTGGGCATGGCGCTGCCGTCGTTGGACGCGCTCGCCGCGGCGCAGATCGCCATCGAGTCGGACGAAGGCAGCGCAGCGGAGGCCGCAGAGCCCACGGCGCAGAGCCTGGCGGGGATCTTCCGGCAGGTGGCTGGCCTGCCCGGTGCCCCGCCAGTGCTGCAGAGCACCTCCGGGCAGGCGGCGCTCGACGCGCTGGGCGCGAGCCTGGGCCGGTTCGTCTACCTGGTCGATGCCCTCCGCGATCTACGTCGCGACCTCCTGCGCGGCGACTTCAACCCGTGTCTGGCCCGGCAGGGCGAGGCGCTCGCCATCGACTCGGCGCGCGTGGCGGCGTGCTGCGCGGCGCTCGATGACGCCGCGACGGATCTGCAGCACGCGGCGGGCAGCCTGCCCTGGCAGCGGCATCGTTCGCTCCTGGGGCACCTGCTGGAGGAGCGGGCGCCGCGGATCGCCCGGGAGGTCTCCGCGCAGGCCCGCGCGTGGGCCGATGACGCCGATCGGCTCGAGGCGCTCCGCGAGCGCTCAGCGCTGCGCCGCGCGCTCGATGCCCTCCTGGTGGCCTGGAGCTGGCTCCTCGCGCCGGCGCGGCGCTGGCTGTCCGCCCCGGACGAGCTGGAGCCGATGGATCCCCCCGCGGATGCACGGAAGAAGCGGCGCTCGAACGGCTGCGATTCGTGGGACTGCTGCTGCTGTGAGGTCCTGTGGTGCTGGACTCCAGGAGATGGTGAGGCGTGCGACTGCGATGTCGGCTGCTGCGGCTGCGACACCTGTCCCTGCGACTGTGACTGCGGCTGCTGAGCACATCTGAGTGCGACAGAAGCGTCGGCAGGGTGATCTCCAGCGGGCGCTGATCGGGACCGCTCTGGCCGGCGCGGTCGTCGGTGCGATCGTCAGCGCTGCCACGGCGGATCACTTCGCCACCCCCCAGCCGGTGGATCCCGACCGCTGGCAGGTGCTCACCCCCGGCACCGAGCAGCAGGCGCGGGCCCGCGCGCTGGGACGCGGCACCCACATCGTGGACGGCGCGCTGACGATCACCCGGCACGTCTTCCACCAGTCCGACACGCTGCTGGCGCAGGTGCCGTCTGCGGTGGGCGGGGTTGAGCTATCGCTCGCGCCGGACAGCGGTCCGCTTCGCGTGACCATGGGGACCGATCCCCCCACCTTCCTGCGGCTGGGGACAGATCGGTTCACGGCCACGGGCATGCCGGTGGGCTGGGTGGAGAGCCCCGAGCGCAGCTACGCGCTGCGCATCGCAGACGGCGCGCTGACGATCCGCAGCGGGGATCTCGAGCGCACCGTTCAAGCCGGACAGCGGGCAGGGCGTCTGGAGCTCGCGACGGTCGAGGCTCCTGCTCGCGTGGAGTGGATCCGCCTTCTGGATACGGAGGGGGTCGCGCTGCTGGAGGTCGACTACCGCGGCTGGCGCACCGAGCGCAGCGCGCTCCTTTGGGGGACCGTGGCCGGGAGCTACGCCGGACTGGCGCTGGGTCTGGTGGCGCTCGGTCCCCGCCGCTCGGGCTGGGGTGTGGGGCTCGCGCTGGCAGCGCTCCCCGCGCTGGTCGCGGTGGTGCCCGCGCAGGGATGGCTGGCGCTGGTCGAGCGGCTCTACCTGATCCGCACGCCGGCCTGGATCGCGGCCCGCTGGGGGCTGATTGTGTCGCTCCTGCCCCTGCTTGCGGCGGCGATGTTGGCGCTCGGGCCGCTCTCTCCCGGGCGCGGGCGGCGAGAGGCGTGGCTGCGCCTGCCGGTGACCCTGCAGACCTGGGCCGCGCTGGCGGTGGTGGCGGTGGGGCTGTCGTGGCAGGGGCCGCTCAGCGCAGCGGGGATCCTCCTGCTGATCGCCCCGGCCTGGGTGCTGCGCGGCGGAGACGTCGAAGCGAGCGGGTGGCTCCTGCGGGATCTGCCAGCGCTGGGAGCTGTGGCGGCGCTGGGGTGGGGGCCGGGTCTGCTGGTCGCGACCCTGTGGCGTCTGCTGGTGGTCTGGGCATGGGCGGGGACCCTCCTGCGCGCGGTCCCGCGGCCCGCCGCCGACTACCTGCTGATGCTCACGCTCACCCTTCCGATCGGCGCGGAGTCGCTGCTGCGCGCGACCTATGTGGGTGAGATCTGGCGCTCCGAGCGGCTGGGCCTCGGAGGCGACGACGCCTCGGCGCTGAAGACGACGTGGTCGGAGCGCTGCGGGGAGCCGGAGGGGCCGCGCGTGGCCTTCAACGGGGGGTCGTCCACGGGGGGGGCCTACCAGTTCTGGGGAGAGCCTGAGGCGTTCTTCGCCGCCCAGGCGCATGCGGCCCTGTGCGAGGTCTCCGGGGTGGAGACCGTCAACCATGGGCAGCCCGATCAGAACACCTTCACGATCGCGCGGACCGCGGCGGCGCTGCTGCAGGGGCGCCCGGACGTGCTGGTGCTGTACGTCGGCGTCAACGATCTGCTCACGCGGCGGTCTCGCTTGACCCGGCGGGAGAGAGAGGCGCTCCTGGAGCAGCGCCAGGCGGGTCTGCGCGGGCTGACCTGGATGGTGGATCGCTCTCGACTCATCACCGGTCTGGGGCTCCTGCTCCGTCCGTCCCCCCAGACCGACGAGGCGGTCTCGGAGGTGCCCCTCGAAGACGCCCGCGACAACCTCACGCAGATCGCCGCGCTGGCCGAGACGCAGGGCACGCGCGTGGTCCTCCTCACCGAGCTGGTGACCCGGGAGCTGCGCGGCGAGATGGAGCCCTACGGGCAGATGCAGCGCGCCATCGCCGCGGCGCACGAGAACGTGATCCACCTAGACGTCTCCACCCTGCTCAGCGTCCCGGATCCGGAGCTGCTGCTCATCGATCGCAACCACCTGTCGCGAGAGGGCAACGCGCGGCTGGGCGTCGGACTCGCCTCGGAGATCGCCGGCTTGCTGGGGTGGCCGCGTGAGGCTGCGGCGGCTGAACCTGACGAGATTTTTTCGCCTACCTCGAACTGAGGAGGTGCGAGTGGTCCCGTCGTGGTCTACGTTCTGGTGCCTCGTGACGGATGGCCGATGACCCCAACCACTGCTCAGCTGCAGCACTCCATCACCGACAGCGGCCTCCCCTCGTCCACTCGGGCGCTGGACCGGCTGTTCGTCGGGCTCGACATCCCCCAGCCGAATGAGCTGAGCGGGGTGTTTCGGGGGCGGCTGCTCGCGGTGCGTGCGCTGGATGGGGTGTCGGCGGGTCTCCGTCTCGTCCTCGTGGGCCTGCTGGGCGTGTTCCTGTCGCCGCTGCTCCGGCACCACATGGGCATAAACCGGGGTTCCAGTCGCCTGCTGGCCTCCCTGGTCAAATGGGGGAGCTTCCGCCTGGACGTCGCCAGCTCGTTCAACGACGGCGAGCCGCTGCTGCGCCTGGGCTACGACGACCCCGACAACCTGCCCGGGGTCCGCTCGCGCGTCGATCAGCTCCGCAAGCTGCCGGACGGCCGGTTCCTCGTGCGGGCCTGCATCCAGCGGGCCAACGGTCTCGCGCCTGTGGGGTTCTACGTGTTGGAGTCTGCCCAGACCTGATGTGGCTGATGCGGGTGCAATGAGTCACCCGAGCCGCCGTACAGCCTGCGCACCGCCCAACGCGGTTCGTCAGGAGCCCCCAATATGTCTGGCACTCACAGCACAACCATCGGCTACATCCTCTGGATTGTAGGCTTCACCGGCGCACATCGCTTTTACTTCGGCAAGCCCATCAGCGGCACACTCTGGCTGTGCACCGGCGGCTTGTTCGGCATCGGCTGGCTGATCGATGTCTTCTTGATCCCGTCGATGGATCGCAAGGCCGACAGCGCCTACACCACCGGCAAGCTCGACTACAACGTGGGCTGGCTGTTGCTGACCTTCGGCGGGCTGCTCGGGCTGCACCGCTTCTACATGGGCAAGTGGGTCAGCGGCCTCATCTGGCTGTGCACTGGTGGTCTCCTCGGTCTGGGCTACGCCTACGACTTCTGGACGCTCAACGCCCAGCTCGACGCGTCCAACCGCGGCGGCTGAGTCCGTCCTCCCGCGCCGTCTACTCGCAAGGTCATGGGCTACCCGCAGAATCAGCGGGCCGGCACCAGCTCAGCGCCTTCGATGATCGCCGGGTAGAAGTACCCGAAGCCCAGATCCTTGTCGATGGTGAGCGGCCCGCGGAAGGTCACGACGTCACCCACCTTCACCTCCACGTCGGAGGTCACGGTGAGGTCGTGGGTCTCGGCCTCCTCGCTGCCGGTGCCGTCTTGGAGGTGGTACCAGTTGGTGCCGAAGATGCCCATGCTGGTCTTGACCAGCCGACCGGTCACCAGGATCTCCCGCCCCGCGAGCTCGGCGCGCTCCGCGAACACCTGCTCGATGGGCAGCGAGCCCTCTGCGCGTGCGATGTCGCCGGTCTCTCCCTCGTAGCGCTCGCTGCGTGCGCTCCCGTGGCCGGAGTAGCCCGGCCGATCGCCTGCACCGCTGATGAGGTGGGGCACCACCCAGCGCTCGCTCACGGTGAGCTCGTCCCGGCCGAACCGGAACGCAGAGGCCGTCACCTCCAGATCGGCGAAGCGCCAGATGGTCGCCGCGTGGACGACGCGGCTGCCCAGCGCGGACTCCGGCAGCTCCTGGTGACGCGCGGGCTCTCCGAAGACCGTCCGCAGGCTGGTCACGGCGCCGGCGTAGTCTTCGCGGGCCGCCTCGGGGATCGAGTAGCGGCGGTCCACGGACAGGTGGTGGAGCGGGCCATCCTCCGCGCGGACGAGGAAGAGGCGGGTGATCACGCCGCGGATCGTTCGATCGGGCAGGAGCGCGGGGGTGAGACCCGTCCGGCAGTCCACCTGCACCGTCAGACGGGCCGGGGCGTTCTGCTCGGTGCACTCCAGACCCAGCGCCGAGAGGCGGGACGCGATCGCCGCGGCGTCTGCGGAGCCGACGTCGAACCCCAACCACGAGCGGGTCGGTGCCTTCGGACCGTCTGGGGCAGCCGAGGCCTCTGCAGTTTGGGGCTCCACCTCGGCATTCGAGGTTTCAGGTCGATCACAGCCCAGGAGCGCGACCAGCAGCGACCACTTCCACATCGGAACCTCACCGGCGTTGACTATCCCGCGGTCTATCGGCTATTACCGATCGATGGAAGGTCGAGGTCATCCCACCTTCCGCTGTTTTCCAAGGAGACGCTTATGAATCGATCCCTTCTGTTTGCTGGCATCATCGCTCCCATCGTCTTGTTCGGGTGCGAAGACAAGGAAGATGAGGACTCGGGTACTCACGGCCACACCGGCACCCACTCGGGGACCACCACGGGCGGCACGACCACGGGCGGCACCACCGGCACGACCACGGGCGGCAGCACCACGGGCGGCACGACGGGCTCCACGACGGAGTCGGTGTGGGACCAGCTGGGCGGTGAGGAGGGTGTGAACGCGCTGCTCACTTCGCTCATCGGTCACGTGGGCGGCGACGCCCGGATCAACTGGATGTTCGCCACTGCCGACATCGCGGTGCTGAGCGGCAACCTGTACAACCAGATCTGCGAGGCGACGGGCGGCGGCTGCGTCTACAAGGGCGGCAGCATGGTCGACGTCCACGCGGACATGGCGATCACCACCGAGCACTGGGACGCCTTCCTGGGTGACTTCGCCCTGGCCCTCGATGACAACGGGATCGACCACAAGACAGAGGGCGCCGCGGGAACCATCCTCGTCGATATCCTCCTGTCCATGGAGGGCGACATCGTCGATCCCAAGGCTGATCAGGTCTACTTCAACCAGCTCGGTGGGATCGCCGGGGTGTCGGGTGTGGTCACCTCGCTCCTCGGCTATGTGGGCGCGGACGCTCGCATCAACGGTCGCTTCGCCAAGACCGATCTCACCGCTCTGGGCACGACGCTGACCTATCAGATCTGCGAAGCGACGGGCGGCTACTGCTTCTATGGCGGCGACATGGCCAAGGTCCACCGGGGCATGTGCATCACTCAGGAGGACTTCGACGCGTTTGCTGAAGACTTCTTGCTGGCCCTTGCCGACAACGGGGTGACATACAGCCCCACCTACTCGGGTACGCAGATCGGCGATGAGCTCATCAACGTCATCTTCGGTATGCAGAAGGCGATCATCGAGGACTGCGGCGGACCGGGTGGTGGCGGCAGCACCAGCGGCGGCAGCACCAGCGGCGGCGGCCCCGGCGGCGGCGGCACCGCGCCCTGACCCACACGCTCCCGCCCACGACGAGCGCCCGGCCACACAGGTCGGGCGCTGCTGCTTCTGGGGGGGCTCCCAGCTTCGGGAATTCGGGCGCGGGGATCAGGGCGCGGGGATCAGGGCGCGGCGATGCGCACCGCGCAGACCTTGTACTCCCCGGTCCCCGTCACAGAGTCGCCGGCGTCGTTCGTCAGCTTGTTGGTGCACTCCTCGGCGAAGTGGAACGGCATCCACACGCACCCTGGTCGCATCCGACGGCTGATCAGCACGTCGGCGGACACCTGCCCGCGGCGGCTCTCGATCCGCACCTGCTGCCCGTCGGTGACGCCTAGCTGGCGGGCGTCACGGGGGTGGACCTCGACGAAGTTGCGCGGCTGCTTGGCGACGGGGCCGGCGTCGCGGCGGGTCTGGGTGCCGGCGTTGTAGTGGTACAGCGTGCGACCGGTCGAGAGCACCAGGGGGAAGTCCGGATCGGGAGTCTCGGCGCTGGGACGGTAGTCGATGGCCTGGAACTGCGCGCGACCGCGGATGGGGCCAGCGGTGTGCAGCGTGGGCGTGCCGGGGTGGTCGGGGTCAGGGCAGGGCCAGCACAGTCCGCCCTCTGTTTCGATGCGCGCGTGCGAGATCCCGGAGAATTTGGGCGCGAGCGAGGCCATCTCTGTGTAGACCTCTGACGGATGGGCGTAGTCGGGCATCGGGTACCCGACGAGGCGCGCCAGTTCACACAGGATCTCCCAGTCGGGGCGGGCCTCTCCCGGCGCCGGGACCGCCTTGCGGATCAGCTGGACCCGTCGATCGCTGTTGGTGAACACGCCGTCCTTCTCGGCGAAGCAGGCCGCAGGCAGGATGACGTCGGCGTAGCGGGCCGTCTGGGTCATGAAGATGTCCTGGACGATCAGGAAGTCCAGCCCCGCCACGCCGGCCTCGACGCTGTTGGCGTTGGGCTCCGAGATCAGGATGTCCTCGCCCATGACGAACATGCCCTTGATGCGACCCTGATCGCCCAGCTCGTGCATCATCTGGTTGAGGTTGAGGCCGGGTTCGGCGCTCAGCGGCACGCCCCAGGCCTCCTCGAAGCGGGCCTGGGTCTCGGGATCGCCGACGCGCTGGTAACCGGGAAAGAACACCGGGCTGGCCCCGGCGTCGTTGGCGCCCTGCACGTTGTTCTGACCCCGGAGTGGGTTCAGGCCCGCCGAGCGCACGCCCAGGTGTCCCGTCATCAAGACGAGGTTCGCCAGTCCGTACACGTTGTCGGTGCCGTGGGTGTGCTCGGTGATGCCCAGCGTGTAGTAGATGCCGGCCTTGCGGGTGGTGGCGTAGGCGCGGGCGGCCTGTCGAATCAGCTCGGCGGGGACGCCGGTGATCTTCTCGGCCTGCTCTGGCGGGTAGCGCAGCACGGCCTGCCGCACGGCCTCGAAGCCGTCGGTGTGTGTGGCGATGAAGCCCTCGTCCGCCAGGCCCTCGGTGACGATCACGTGCGCCATGGCGTTGAGCAGCCAGACATCGGTGCCTGGGCGGAGCTGCAGGTGGATGTCAGCGTAGCGGGCGAGCCAGATCTGCCGGGGATCGGCCACGATCAGCTTCGCTCCGCTCTGGACAGCCCGCTTCATCTCCATGGCGATGATGGGGTGGGCCTCGGTGGTGTTGGACCCGATCACAAACAGCAGATCCGCCTCGCGGATCTCGGGGATGGAGTTGGTCATCGCCCCCGCACCGAACATCGTCACCAGACCGGCGACCGTGGGGGCGTGTCACGTGGCTGCGCACTGATGACAGTTGTTGGTGCCGAAGGCCGCGCGCGACAGCTTCTGCACCAGGTAGTTCTCTTCGCCGGTGCAGCGGCTGGACGAGACGAAGGCCAGCGCGTCGGCGCCGTGCTCGTCGCGCACCGCCATCAGACCGTCGGCAGCGAACCGCAGGGCCTCATCCCAGGATGCCGGCCGCAGGGTGCCGTCTGCCCCGCGGATGAGCGGCGTCTTCAGGCGCTCGTCGTGGTGGATGAAGTCGTAGGCGAAGCGACCCTTCACGCAGAGGTTTCCGTCGTTGACGGTCTCGCCGGGCGGCGGGCTGCTGACCTTGACGACCTGATCGCCGCTCGGGCCTCCCCTCGCCACGTGCAGATCGAGCTGACAGCCGACCCCGCAGAAGTTGCAGGTGGTGCGCACCGCCTCCACGCGGACCTCGGCGGGCAGCGAGATCGACAGCGGCTTCTTCTCGCGCATGGCGCCGGTGGGGCAGGTGTCGATGCAGCCGCCGCACAGCTCGCAGGTGGACTGGAGAAGGCCGATCTGCGCGGCGGTGGCGATGGTGGTGGACGCCCCGCGTCCCGCCAGCGTGATGGCGTTGACGCCCTCGATCTCGTCGCAGTAGCGAACGCAGCGCTCGCAGAGGATGCACCGGGTGGGGTCGAAGTGGATGTAGGGGTTGTCGTCCTGCCGCCCCTCGCGCGGCGCGGCGTTCGCGTCGAGTCTGCCGCTGGCCCCATACCGCTGAGCGTAGGTGGCCACGTGATCGGGGGGATCGAGCGGACCGAGCTCACCCGTCTCCTGCGCTTGCGTGTCGGCCAGGTACATCTCGAGCAGCAGCTTGCGGTGGCGGGCGACCCGCTCGGAGTTCGTGGTGACCACCTGCCCCGGGGTGGCCTTCCAGGTGCAGGCTGGCTGGAGGCGCCGCTGCCCCTCCACCTCCACGAGACACATGCGGCAGGCGCCGGTGGGGGCCAGCCGGGGGTCGTGGCACAGGGTGGGGATCTCAACGGCGGCGCGCGCGGCGGCCGTGAGCACGGTCTCGCCGGCGTCGGCCCGGACGGGGATGCCATCGATGTGGACGACGAATTGCCGGGGATCGGTCATCGGGGCTCCTGGCCGCTGGGGTTCGGGGCGTGCGCGCGAGGCCGGAAGGACTCGGGGAAGTGCTGCATGGCGCTGCGGATGGGGATGGGGGCGGCCACGCCGAGGCCGCAGATGCTGCCCTCCTCCATCTCCCAGCCGATGTCCGCCAGGTGACGCAGATGGGATGGATCGCCGGAGTCGAGGTAGCGGCCGATGGCCCGACGGGTCAGGCGTGCGCCGATGCGGCAGGGGGCGCACTGACCGCAGCTCTCGTCCTCGAAGAAGATCGCCTGCCACCACGCGGCGCGTGCGATGTCGATGGTGTCGTTGAGCACCACCACGCCGGCGCTGCCCAGCATCGAGCCGACCTCCGCGAGGCTGCGGAAGTCGAGAGGGAGATCTCGCGATGACATCGGCAGGAAGCCCGACGAGGCGCCGCCGGGGCTGAAGGCCATGGGGCGGCCGTGGTAGCCGCCGGCCGCAGCGACCAGCTCGTCCAACGTCACCCCGAGGGGCAGCTCGTAGACGCCCGCATGCCGCACGTGTCCCGAGACGCAGTACAGCTTGGTGCCGGCCTCGCGGCGTCCCAGCGCGCGGAACCAGTCGCCGCCGCGCAGGGCGATCTCCGACACGCAAGCGAGGGTCTCGACGTTGTTCACGAGGGTGGGCCGGCCCTGGTAGCCCGACTCCGTGGGAAAGGGCGGCTTGAGGCGCGGCATGCCGCGGCGGCCCTCCAGGGCCTCGAGCAGCGCGGTCTCCTCGCCGCAGATGTATGCGCCGTGGCCGAGAACGAAGCGCACGGTCGTCTCGCCCAGGTGGGGACGGGCGATCGCCAGGGCGGCCTCCAGGCTGCGGCGGCACTCCCGGAATTCACCGCGGATGTAGATGATGATCTCGGCGGCTTGCACCACCTCGGCGGCGATGGCCAGCCCCTCCAGCAGCCGATGGGGCCGCCGGAGCATGATCTCGCGATCCTTGAAGGTGCCGGGCTCGCCCTCGTCGGCGTTGCAGACCACGGTGCGCTCGGTGACGGGCTGGCCGCGCACGCTCCTCCACTTGATGTGCGCCGGGAAGCCCGCGCCGCCGCGCCCCTGGAGACCCGAGCGCTCGAGCTGCTCCAGGAAGGCCTCTGCGCCCATCTGCCGCGCCGCCGCCAGCGCGCGGTAGTCAGCGGCGTCAGCCCCGCCGAGGTTGATGGGCAGGGCGGGATCATCCGGAGTCACCCGCCCGCGTGGCTCGGGCGCGAGCAGCTCGCCGCGGTGACCGAGCTGGGGGGTGGGGCGATCACACTGACCCAGGCAGCTCACGGCCTCGACGGCGATGCCAGCCTCGGACAGCTCGGCGAGGGTGCGCTCCGAGCCGGCGAGCCAGCAGGACAGCCCCTGGCAGACCCGTCGCTCCACCGCCGGGCGGGACAGCAGATGGTAGAAGGTGGCGACGCCATAGACGTCAGCCTCGGGTACCCCGGAGCTGCGGCTGACCCGCCGGACATTCTCCGGGCTCAGTCCTCCCAGCGCCTCGAGCTGATCGAGGATCTCCTCGCGGTTCGCACCTCTGGGCAGCATCGGCTCTCCCGGGTTGGCGGAGATCCGGTTCCAGCGACGCGAGCGGAT
>CAYXGP010000116.1:0-13669 GCA_964464515.1 uncultured Enterobacterales bacterium | reverse complement strand
GCGGGGGGGGGGGTATTCGGGTTCCCCGCGCCGGGCGGGTTGCGCCCCGGCGCGGTGGGGTGTAACGGGATGGCGCCGCTACGCGGCGCTCTGAGCAACGCTCAGTCGGGTGAAGCCCGCTGGCTTCATCCGCAAGCAGTACCACTATCCCGGATTGACAGGGCAGTGTGTATCCGCTAGTAGGGCGGGCTCACGCGCTGGCCTGCGCCGCCAGCAGCCAGATTTTCAAACCCTGTTCATCCCTGCACTGTTCATCCCTGCATTGAGCCAGACCATGAAGACCAACCGTCGCCGTGGGGGCCGTCCCTCCCGCTACCTCACCGAAGGCGGGAAGATCCTCCCGCGTCGTCGCACGCGCCTGAGCGCCAAGCAGCAACGCGCGCTTCGTCGGGAGATCGAGCGCGCGCGCCATCTCGCGCTCCTGCCGTACCCCCATCAGGGCATGTAGAAGAGCGCACACCTGTGGTCTGAGACCCGCGTGAAACGCCCCGCTTCGGCGGGGTTTCTTGCTTCTGGGCGAGTGGAGTTCATACGACATCTGCATATAGTGAAGAGATATTACAATTTCCGTGACATTGTGGTACATTCGTGTAGAACATGCTCTGCGAGTGTCAAGATGACCCACTGTGGCTTCGAAGACGGACTTACCAGCCTGTCCACACTGACCAGCCTGGTCACCCTGACGCAGGGGATCTCCCGCGGAGCGGACCGCCGGCGAGACGCTGGATGACGTCGACAGCTCCAATGGTGCCGATCTCCGGCTCCCACCAGAGCGGGGGCGGTATGTCCGCCTCGGCCTGCTCGGGCGAGGTGCCCTGGGCGAGGTATGGCGGGTCCGCGACGTCCTGACGGGCCGCGTCCTGGCGATGAAGATCATCAGCGCTCGCCGCTCAGACTCGCTTCAGCAGCGCCATCGCTTCCTGGCCGAGGTGCGCATCACCGACGCGCTGCGGGGGATCGGCGTCCCGACGGTCCATGGGATGGGGGTCTGCGCGGACGGCCGCTTCTACTTCACCATGGACGAGGTAGAGGGTTGGACGCTCCAGGTCCTGATCGAGGCATCCCAGAGCAGTCATCTGCGCTGCGCGCTCCCCGGCATGTGCCGTCGCAGCGAGCCGCTCGCGATCTTCCGGAAGGCCTGCGAGGTGGTGGGGCGTGCCCATCGTCGGGGCATCGTGCACCGCGATCTCAAGCCGGCGAACATGATGGCGACCGTCAGCGGCGAGGCGGTCGTCCTGGACTGGGGGCTGGCGCGCCGCGTGGGCCCCTCCGGCGGTCGCTTCTCGGCGACGGTGACGGGCACGCCCGCGTACATGGCGCCTGAGCAGGCGAGGGGTGAGTCCGTGCTGGACACCCGCTCCGATGTCTACGCCCTCGGCGCCGTGCTGTACCACGTCCTCACCGGGCGTCGGCCGTTCGAGGGCTCTCCCTCCGATGTCCTCGAGCACATCGCGTCGGGCGAGCCGCCGCCTCCCCTCAACGGGGTGGGTTCGTCGCTCGCAACCATCTGTGAGACGGCGATGGCGACCGATCCGGCGGTCCGCTTCTCCTCGGCGGGTGCGCTGGTGGAGGCCCTGCGCGATCATCCCGCCCCGGTCATGGTCCCGGCGGTTCCCTGGGGGCCCTCCAGGGCGCCACGATCGACAGCAGCCCCATCCCAGGAAGCGCCAGGACCGCACAGAGCAGGAAGAACGCGGTGTATCCCAGCTCCTCCACCAGCAACCCGGTGCTTGCGTTCGCCAGCGTACGCGGAACCCCGGTGAGGCTGGTGAGCAGGGCGAGCTGGGTCGCGGTGTAGCGAGGGTCGGTGGTGCGAGCGATGAACGCGACGAACGCCGCGGTGCCCAGACCGACCCCCAGGTACTCGAAGCTCACCACCGCGAACAGGGCGGAGGTGTCGGGCCCGATCTCCGACAGCGCTGCGAAGCCGAGGATGGAGACGAGCTGGACGACGCCGAACAGCCACAGCGCCCGGTTGATGCCGATGCGGAGCATCACCGCGCCGCCCAGGAGCCCCCCGACCACCGACGACCACAGGGCGGCGGCCTTCGCCACGGTCCCGATCTGGGTCATGGAGAATCCCAGATCGAGGTAGAACGGCGTGGCGAGCGCGGTCGCCATGCTGTCGCCCAGCTTGTACAGGAGCATGAACAGCAGGATGCTCAGCGCGCTGCGATGGCCGTTGCGGCGGAAGAACTCCACGAACGGCTCCGAGATCGCCTCCCGAAACGAGCGCGGTCGATCTTCGGGGAGCGACGGCTCCGGCATCCACAGCGTCGTCAGCAGCCCGACCGTCATGAACGAGGCGACGATCAGGTGCACCTCCGACCACGGGCGGCTGTCCGCGAGGATCAGCGCCAGGGAGCCGGGGACGAGCGACGACAGGCGGTAGGCGTTCACGAACCAGCTGTTTCCCATGCCCAGCTCGTCATCGGGCAGCAGCTCTCTGCGGTAGGCGTCGAGCACGATGTCCTGGCTGGCGGAGGCGAAGGCCACCACGGCCACCAGGGCGGTCAGCGCCCCCAGGTCCTCCGTCGGATCGCAGGTGCCCAGCGCGGCCAGCACGATCAGCAGGACGAACTGGCTGATCAGCGCCCAGCCCCGGCGGCGTCCCAGGATCGGCGGGACGACCCGGTCGAGGGCCGGGGCCCACAGGAACTTCCAGCTGTAGGGGAAGGTGACGAGCGACAGAGCGCCGATGGTCGCGAGATCGACGCCCTGTTCGCGCAGCCAGGCCGGCACGAGCTGGATGAGCACATACAGCGGCATCCCGGAGGCCAGACCGGTCAGGGCGCAGATCCACATGCGCCGACCGAAGATGGCGCGCCAGAGGGGGCGGGGATTGGAGGGAGGCAGGGTTGTCTCCGGGCCTTCGCCGGCGGGGCATCCACGCGGTCAGGGCCACGTTATGACGTCCAGGCCCCCAACCCGAACCGGTGGTGTCCCGACCCATGAGCGCAGACATGGATCGCCCCGAGCTGGAGTCGGCGCTGAAGCACCTGGTGGGGAGCGCCCCCACGCCCGTCGCTCGTCTGGCGCGCGCTGCCCTCGATGGAGGCGGCGACGCGCTTGCTGGGCTCGTCCTGTGGACCTTCCGGCTGCTGGCGATCCAGCTCCTGTGCGAGCACCGGATGCGGGGGGAGGAGCTGACCCCTGCCCTCCATCGCCTGCTCACCCGAGACCTGCAGCGCCCGACTGCGGCCACCTGGCTTGAGCTGCTGCGGGAGGCAGGCCGCGGACTCTCCCCGGATCGACCGCCGCTGACCCCCGAGCTGTACGCCCTCCACGGCGCGTCAGGTGTGCCCTCGGTGGTCGGCAGCCCGGGGCCCACGCCGGCCGAGGCCCTCCCGCAGCTCGTGGCGTTCGCAGACGGCCGCAGAGCCTCTCCCCCCACGTCTGCGCTGCTCGTATTGATGGAGCTGTGTCGGTTCTGGGACCGGCAATTCCTGTGGGTCCCAGCAGAGGGCGGGTTGCGGCTCGTCGGCTGCACGCCGCAGCGGCACCCGCTCGCGTCCGGCGCGCGCACTCCGCTGCTCGTCGACGGCGAGGCGCGGCTGCCCTTCCTCGGCCTCATCCGGTGGATCGAACGCGATCTCGTGGCGTTCGGCTCCTCCATGGGGGGGCGCTCGACCTTCCTGACCTGGGACGGGAAGCTCTGGCACCATCCTGAGAGCCTGGGGATGCTCCTGACCCACCACGGACCCATGGCGGGCCCGACGGTCGCCCCGCACCCCAGCGATCTCGCGCACATGCGGGCGCTCGCGGCGGACGCCACCCGCGCGCGGCTGCGGGGGCTTCGCCGCGCCGACCGCTGGCGACCGGAGCGCACGGTCCCGCGCCCCGAGGTCCAGCGTGCCGTGGCGGGGTTCGAGGCCGGGACATCGACGGCGCTGCTGATCGGCGGCGGCCGGGGCTCGGGAAAGACCACCGCGCTGGCAGAGCTCGCCGATGCCAGTCTCGCCGCGGGCGATGTGGTGGTGCTGCTCAGCGCCGTGGAGCTGGAGCGGTGCAGCCCCGCCGAGCGGGTGAGCGCGGTGCTGGGGTTCCCGGGGCGGCACCTCGCCGCGATCCTCCACCTCGCCGACGCCAGCTTTCGGGGCCGGCGATGGCAGCTCCGCGTCTTTCTGGACGACCTCGGCGCCCACTCCGACCCGCAGGGGCTGCTGCGGGGTGTCGATGTGCTCGTGAGGATGTGCCACGAGATCGGCTGGTGCCGCGTGGTGGTGGCGGTGCCGGCTGCGCTGTATCTGCACCTGCCGTCGGGCGACCGCTACCACACCGCCGGGCCCTCCGCGCCGCTGCTGTCGGGGGGGCTCCTCTGTCCTGACCACGTGGTCGAGCTGGCTCCGCTCAGCGCGGCACAGATCGGCGCGGTCATGGAGCGGGTCGCGGAGTTCGGGGACGCACCGCAGACCACCCTGGAGATGTTGGATCCCGGGGGGACCACAGCGCGCCTCCTCCGCAACCCGCAGCTCCTGGTCCTGGCCCTCCGCGCGTGGAGCGGCGAGACCCTTCCGGACGATCTCGATCGCGCGTCGCTCGTGGCGCAGGTCCTCGCCCGGATCGTGCTCCCTGCCGCGCGGGAGGACGCGGGGTTCGGGGTGCTGTTCGGCCTGCTCGACGCGTTCCTGGTTCGCCAGACGCCCGCGGTCGTCCGGGATCGGCTGGCGGCAGAGCTCAAGACGGCGCTGCGTGACCCCACCTCGGCCTCGGCCTACACCCGCCTGGTCGCGACCGGCGTGGTGGAGGAGCGCTGGACCGGCGCGGCGTGGCAGGTGCGCTTCTGCCCCGATTTGCTCCTGCCCTACCTCCTGGCGTGGCGCTTCGAGCGCCGCACCTCCCGGCCCGAGGGCGTTCGGGCCCTGGCTCAGCGGGCCCTCCGCTATCCGCCCCTCCGCACGGCGCTGGGGATCCGCCTTCGGGACGCCTGCTGCGCGCAGGATCGACCGACGGTGAACGCGATCCTCGTGGCCGGGCGGATCGGCCCCGATCACGCCGGTCCGCTCGCGGCCCTCCTCTCCGACGTGGTGCTCGAGGCGCTGATGGAGCTGGTCCTGGGGCCGCCGGACGCGCTGGAGGTGTTGCTGTCTGGCCTGCGCGGCCACCCGAGCCCGGGAAACGCCGACGCGCTCCAGACCACCTTCACCGAGCTGCACTGGTCGGAGGTCGGCGAGCGGGCGGTCCTCCAGTCGCTGAGCTCGACGGCGCTGGGCATCTGTCAGGCGCTGGTCGCGCAGGAGGTCCCGGGCGCTCCGAGCCTGCTCGCGCGGAGCTTCGAGCTGCAGGCGCTGTTGGAACTGCCCCACGACGCCTCCCAGGCGCTGGCCCTCCTCGATCGGGCGACGCGCGCCGTCTCCGAGCGTCCGGACACGGGGCTCACGCTCCTGCGCGACCCGAGCAGCGCGGAGCGACGGAGCCGAGCGCACCAGGGCGCCGTCCGGCGGCGCGCCGAGATCTCACTCGAGGCGGGCGGCTTGCGCATGGCGCGGGGCGAGCTGGTCGCTGCGCGGGTGGATCTGGATCGCGCGCTGTCCGCGGCGCGTGAGCTGGGCGATCAGTCCCTGGAGACGAGCTGTCAGATCGAGCTGGGGTGCCTCGCGCGTGACCTGGGGCAGCTCTCCGAGAGCCGAGCGAGCTTCGAGCGCGTCCTCACGCTGGCCGAAGACACCGACGCCGGCGCGGAGCGGGTGAACGCGCTCCTGGAGCTGGGCAACCTCGCGGTCCGCTGCGGCGACACCGGCGCGGGGCGGCGGCGGGTCCAGCGGGCGCTGGCGATCGCAGAAGAGCTGGGAGACGACGAGCTGTGCTCCACCTCGCTGCTGGCGCTGGGCGAGCTGTACGCGCATCGCGGCGCGTGGCGGCAGTCGCTGGCGTTCTATGCCCGCGGCGTTCGGCTCTGCGAAGCGGGCGGGCTGGTCCACGCCCAGGTGCTCGCGCTGAGCCGGTTCGGCATGCTCCAGGCGCGACTGGGAGCGCTGGCCGAGGCCGCCGAGGTGGTGTCGGCGGCGGGGGCTGTGGCGCGGCGCCACGGCTCACGGCCCGCGCTGCTGCCCGCGCTCATCGCGCAGGGGTCGGTGGCCTGGCTCCACGGCGAGCTGTCGGCGGCGGTGGAGCACTGGGAGCAGGCGCTTCAGATCGGGGTGCAGCACGGCGGCCGGTCGCAGCGCGCGCGCGCCGCCCACCTGCTGGCCCGCGCCCACCAGCACCGAGGGCAGCCCGATCGGGCGAGAGAGATCCTCGGGCAGCTTCAGTCCGAGACGGGGGCGCTCGAAGCTCCCTACGATCGCGCGGGTCATCTGCATCGCACCTCCGGCCTGGCCTGGAGCGCCGGCCGGCTGGAGGAGGCCACGCGGCTGGCGGAGTCGGGGTTTTCCGTGGGGCAGCAGATCGCAGACGTCCCGCTGCAGGCGCGAGGGCTGTGGAGACTGGCCCGACTGGCCTGGCTGCAGGGGGAGCTCGGCGCAGGTGAGCGGCACATGTCCGAGCTGCTGCGCATCCAGCCGCGCTCGGGCGATCCGGTCCTCGACCTGATCCGGGGGACCACCGCGCGGGTCTTTCTCGGCAGCGGGCCGCGGCTCCGCGGCGGCGGGGCGCCGGCGGGCTGGACCGAGGTCTGGATGGTCATCGGAGAGATCGCAGAGCGAGACGCGGGGGTGAAACCGGACGACGCGGAGCGCTTCCTGGCCGCGTGTCGCCGGCACCCGGCGCCAGGTCACGCGCTGTACCAGCCGGGCATTCTGCAGATGGGACTGACCGTCGCGGAGGCGCTCCACGGGTCGGGGCACGGCGCTCTGGCGGCGGCGGTGGCGGAGCAGCTGGCGAGCATCCGGGGCGCGCGTCCGTGGTGTCGGGCTGCGGAGCTGGACGCGCTGCGCTGACCGACAGCGCTCAGCACGGAGCGGGCGGCTCAGCGCGATCCCGAACGTAGTCGGCGATCAGCTCGTCGATCTTGTCCTGATCAAGGTTGACCAGCGCGCAGACCCCAGCCAGCTCTCCCAGATCGGCAAAGCGCTCGGGCATGGTGACCGGCATCAGGTGGTAGCGCTGCATGAGCGCCCTGGACGGCCGCGGGAAGCACACGCTCAGGCTGTGCTGGGGATGGAGCACGCGCTCCGGGCCGACCACCGCCGTCATGCGCTCGCGGAAGTACGCGGCGTTCCAGTAGCACTGCCGGGTGAGCTGGCGGAGGCGCCGCTGGTCGGTGTGCATGTACAGGCCACACAGGGTGTTGTGGAAGCTCAGCGCGTTGAAGCCCGATCGCGAGCCGCTCGGGGTGATGTCGTGCAGGCCGGTGAGGTACTTCACGCTCACGTCGCGGCGCGAGAAGCACGCCTCGAGGAACCCCTGCTCGGTCAGACAAACCCCGCAGATCACCGTCGCGCCGAAGAACTTGTGGCCTGAGATGGCGATGGTCCGGACGTCGTAGGTGTCGAACAGGTTGACGTCGCCGAACGGCGAGATGATCGGTAGCACCGCGCCCATGAGAGCCGCGTCGAGGTGGATCGCGAACACCCCGCCGCGCGCTGTGACCCGGTCCCGGAGCAGGCCGTGTACCCGCGGTAGATCATCGACGGCGCCGGTCTGCGTGGTGCCCACGTTCAGGTTCATGAGGATCGGACGCTCGGGGGAGACCGCCTTGATCTCGTCCAGCAGGATGGCGAGGTGATCGAGGTCGAGCTCGCCGGTGCGCACCGTCCGGACGAGGCGCCCCTCGATGGCGAGCTGCTGGGCGGCCTTGCTCACCGAGTAGTGGGTCTGCTCGGAGGTCAGCAGGATCGGGGGCGCGCCGCCGCTGAGGTCGGTGAGGTGATCGCGGTTCCACCACAGGCCGGTGAAGTTGCCCTCGGTGCCGCCGCTGGTGACGAACCCGCGGGCCCGCTCCGGTCGCAGGCCGTAGAAGGCCCCGAACATGCGGATGATGTCGCTCTCGAGGTCGCGAGCGTTGAGCCGGAAGGCCTGGATGGAGTCCAGGGGCCAGCCCACGTTGTTGATGTAGACGTCGGCGAGGGAGTCCGGCCGGATCCCGAGGATCTCGCGCGGGATGAGCCGTCGTCCGTGCGGATCGAGCTCTACGCCGTCTGCGCGGAAACGCCCGCGCAGCGAGTCCAGGAGCGACACGGGGTAGCCCGCCTTGGTCTCCGCGCTGTAGCGCAGGTGAACGGCGTAGGGCAGGTACTGGGTCTGGTAGTAGTTGCGGACGCCGAAGTCATCGAGCACCTCGGCGACGCTGGTGGCGGCGACGTGCGCTCCGCGATCGCGCAGGCGCTCGACCTCGATGGAGTTGTCGCCGATGCCGACGACGCACATGCCGGCGCGGCTGGCCGCCTCGACGCCCTCCTTGGAGTCCTCGAACACCAGGCACAGGAACGGCCGGGGATCGGCGTCGCTCCCCAGAACTGCGCGCATCATGTCGTGGTGGGCGCGCCCCTCCGCGGCGTAGCGGCTCGGGGGACCCTCGAAGCGCACCACGTCGAGCAGGTTGCGCTGCAGCCCCTTCACGAAGGCCTGGTTGTCGTCGTACAGACGCGGGGTCAGGAAGACCCGGATCTCACGCATGGATCACTCCTCTCGGGTGCGCTGTTGTAGACCGAAGATCACGAGGCCGACGACCAGCAGGACGACGCCCGCGCTGAGGGCCTCCAGACCGGTCGAGGCGGCCATGGCCCCGACGGTGAGGATGCCGAGGACGGGCACGACCGGCACGCCGGCGATGGCGCCGGGGACGCGGAACGGCCGCGGCAGATCGGGCTCCCTGAAGCGCAGGGCGATGACGGCGGCGTTCATCACGAGGAAGGTCGCGAACAGGGCCAGGTTGGTGAGGTTGGCGACGACCTCGATGCGCTCCAGCGCCAAGGCGACGAACGCCGCGAGGCCCGAGACCACCAGCGTGGCGACCCAGGGCGTGCGCCGGCTGGTGTGGACCCGGGCCAGCACACCGGGCAGCGCGCCATCCTCGGCCATCCCCCACAGCAGTCGCGCCGACGACATGAGCAGCAGCAGGACGGTGTTGGCGGTCGACAGCAGCGCGATGATGGCGATGGCTGTGGCGCCTCTCTCGCCGAGCGCTGCGCCCACCGCGTCGGCCAGCGGCGACTCCGAAGCGCCCAGCTCCTCCCAGCCGATCAGCGCGACCGACGCCAGGGCGACCAGGACGTACAGCACGGTGGTCACCGCGATGGAGAGCAGCAGCGCCCGGGGGAGGTTCCGGGAGGGATCGCGCGTCTCCTCGGCGAGCTGGACGATCTCCTCAAAGCCGATGTAGGCGAAGAAGATCAGGGTGGCGGCTGCCCCGACGCCAGAGAGGCCGTGGGGCATCTCGGTGAGGTCGACCTCTGGGACGTGCGGTAGACCCAGCGCGAGGACGAGCAGCAGACCGCCGATCTCGAAAAGGGTGCACCCGATGGCGAAGCTCGCTGACTCCTTCGTCCCCCAGACGAGCAGGGCCGCGCAGGCCACGACGAGCCCTGCGGCACCCCAGGGCGCGGGGACATCGGTCATCGCCCCCAGGTAGCCACCGAAGCCCAGGGCGACCGCGGCGCCGGCCACCGCGAGCCCACCCAGCAGCAGCCACGTCACCAGGAAGGCGGTCAAGGGGCCGAAGGCGCGCCGGGCGTAGTGGTACTCACCGCCCGCGCGGGGGATCAGCGCGGCCAGCTCGGCGTAGCTGAGGCCGGTGAAGCCTGCGACCACGGCGGCGCCCATGAACGACATCCAGACGGCGTTGCCGCCCAGGGCCGCGGCCTTGCCGACCAGCGCGTAGATGCCCGCGCCGAGGATGACTCCCACCCCCATGAGCGTGGTGGCGCCGAGACCCAGAGAGCGTTTCAGGGTGGGGGGAGAGCTCATGATGCACCGCGGCTGTCCTGGAACTACTGCCGTGGAGTTAGCCGCGGAGCGGGCCTGGACACGTCGAACGAAAGCTGCCGCGATCGGGGTCAGGAAGACGCCGCTTCGCGCTGGACGCGTCGCTGATCTCCCCTGTTGGAACGGTCGATCATGGTGAGCGCTCAACCAGAGATGGTCCTCGCGACCTCCGCCATCAGGCGCGCGCCGATCCCCGTGGCGCCCTCCCGCGGCATGTACGGCACCTTGTTGTAGATGACCGTCCGCTCCATGTAGGCGGTGGCGGCGATGTCGAGGTGGGCCCAGGCCCCCACCTTGTCGAAGTCCACGAAGCGGCGCAGAAACACCGCGGCGGTGATGGCGCCCGCGCCGCTCTTGCGATCGACGTCGCAGTTGACGATGTCGGCGACCTTGCTGGAGAGCTGCGCGCCGTAGTCGTCGTCGACCGGCAGCTTCCACAGCCACTCGCCGCACCGTCGGCCGGTCGAGACCATCCGCTCGGTCAGGGCGTCGTCATGGTCATCGTCGTCGCTGTGGGTGAACAGACCCGAGACGAACAGGCCCAGGGCGGTCCGCACCGAGCCGGTGAGCGTGGCGACGTCGATCAGGCGCTGCGGTGAGAAGTCGGTCGTGATGTAGTCGAGGCTATCGGCGAGCAGCAGGCGCCCTTCGGCGTCGGTGTTGGCGATCTCGACCGTGAGGCCCTTGCGTGAGGTGACGATGTCGCCGGCGCGGTAGGCCCGGCCGTTGACCAGGTTCTCTGCCAGCGGCATGACCGCGACCACCTTGAGCGGGAGCCCCTGCGCGGCGATTGCCGACATCGCCCCCAGGACGGCCGCGGCGCCGGCCATGTCGCAGAACATCCGGCGCATCCCCGCGGACGGCTTGAGGTCGTAGCCGCCGGCGTCGAAGGTCACGCCCTTGCCCACCAGACCGAGATCCCAGGGAGCGTCGTCGGCGCTGCCCGGCGGCACGTGGGTCAATACGCAGACGCAGGGCGGCGCGTCGGAGCCGCGAGAGACCGCCAGGTGCAGGTTCATCTGCTCCTCTGCCATGCGCTCAGCGTCGATCACGTCCAGCGACAGCGCGGGGTGCTGCTCGGCGAGCTGACGCGCCTGCTCGGCGAAGTCCAGCGGGCGGAGATCGGACGAGGGCGTGTTGACCAGATCGCGCGCCAGGCAGGTGCCGTCAGACAGGGCCGTGCCCCGAGCGAGCCCTCGCTGGACGGCGTCGATGTGGTCGGTGAGGACCACCACCTCGGCGCTCCAGGGCAGGCGCGGGCGGCTCTTGTAGCGCTCGAAGCGGTAGGTCCCGAGGAGAACGCCCTCGGCGATCAGGCGCCCGGTGCGCTCAGGCGAGACCCCCAGGGGCGCGAGATCGGGGATCGCGAAGCGGGTGATGCCCAGGCGACGGAAGTTGCGCGCGGCGATGGCGACGACGCTGCGGATGCGGTCATCGCGCCGGTACTCCCTGCGGAGAGCGGCGCGCGCGCCCACGCCGAGCAGCAAGACCATCTCGCGTCCGCCGACGTCGGGGAGGGCGTAGAATTTCTTGTAGGCGCCGTCAATCCGCCCGCTCTTCATGCGCTCCTGCACGCTGGCGTGGAGCTCGGGGCCGAGGAGGCCGGCGAGGGGGCCACCGTCGGGCTCCGAGATGATGGGGACGAGGACGCTGACGCCCGCGGCGGTGGGAGCGGCGCGAAAGGTGATCGAGCGGGTGGACATGGGGACTCCCGGGCACTGTGAGCGCGGCAGTGTATCCGGACCCGATCTGTCGCGGGGTCGCGCGAGCGCGAGATAGGCCAGCTTCATGGAGGCTCCCCATGCAGCTCCCCCACGTCTCTGCGCCTGACCTCGCGCCCACCTTCTCTGCGGCCGATGGTCGCCGCCTGCCGCTCGAAGGCACCACCGTCACGGCCACGCTCTCGGGACCCATCGCGTCGGTCCGCGTCGAGCAGGTGTTCATCGGCCCCGAGCTGGAGGGGGGCGGCGGCTCCATCGAGGCCACGTACAGGTTCCCGCTCCCGCACGGCGCGTCGGTCACCGCGCTGGAATTCCGCATCGGCCAGCGCACGGTGAAGGGGGTGGTCCGCGAGAAGGAGGAGGCGCGTCGGCGGTTCGCGAAGGCGCGGGCCCAGGGGCGCACGGCCACGCTGCTGGAGCAGGCGCGCGCAGATCTGTTCGAGATGAACGTCACGCAGATCCAGCCCGGCGATCGGGTGGAGGTCACCCTGCGCTACCAGCAGCCGCTGTTCTACGACGATGGCCAGTGGCGCTTCGTCTACCCGATGGCGGTCGCCGAGCGGTACGGAGCCGAGCGCGCGGCGCCCGGCGGGACGGGTGGTGCCGGGGGCGCTGCCTCTGCGCGGTCGATCGGCATGCCGGAATTCCAGCTGACGGCTGAGCTGAAGAACCCCGGCGAGCCCGGCGAGGCGCCGTGGAGTCCCAGCCACGCCATCGACGTGACGCCCACCGGGCCGGGCGCGTACGCGATCCGTCTGGCAGAGGAGCGCCCGAACCCGATGGACTTCGTGCTGTGCTTCAACGCAGGGTCCGAGGACGGCCCGCTGGTGGTGTTCCAGCGGCGGCGGGATCGGCCGGGCACGTTCCTGCTGGCGCTCACCCCGCCTCCGCTGGGCGAGCAGGCCCCGCCGCGGGACGTGCTGCTGCTGATCGATCGATCGCTGTCGATGCGGGGCCGCAGCCTGGAGCAGGCGCGGATCGCGGTCGCGGAGATCCTCGATCAGCTCGCCGACGGCGACGGGATCCACCTGGTCGCCTTCGACCACGATCGCGAGCGGTTCGGCAGCGGCAATCCCGCCGCGCCGGCGCAGTGGCTCCCGCTGACCGACGAGCGGCGGCGCGCGGCGCTGGCGTGGATGGAGACCCTCACGCCGCGGGGCGGCAGCGAGATCGAGCGTGCGCTGGAGATCGCCGGCCGCATGGAGGTGCGAGAGGGCCGCGCGTCGCTGGTGGTGCTGATCACCGACGCGGCGGTGGGCAACGAGGGGCGGCTCCTGCGCAAGCTGCCCGAGCAGCTCGGCGAGCGGCGGCTGTACGTCCTGGGCATCGGCCCCGCGGTGAACCGCCACTTGATCGAGCGGCTGGGGCGGGCCGGCGGCGGCGCCAGCGACGTCGTGCTCCCGCGCGAGGGGCTCTCCGATGCCGTGCGGCGCTTCGCGCGGCGGGTGCGGGCTGGTGGCCCGGCGCTCCGGGGGCTGGAGCTGAGCTGGGACGAGGCCCTCACGGCGGACGTCTACCCTCGGCCGCTGCCGGATCTGTTCGGCGGGCAGCCGGTCCGGGTGGTGGGTCGGTTCAGCGGGGAGGGCCCCACCACCCTGCGGCTGACGGGCACGCGGCCCGACGGTCAGCCCAGGGAGATCACGGCGCAGGTCGATCTGCCCGAGGTGGCAGACGACGCCCCCGGTCTGGAGCGGATCTGGGCGCGGCGCCGCATCGCGGATCGGCTGGAGCACCTCGAGGCCAACCCCACCGCCGCGTCCGACGTCCGGCTGGAGGTGCTGGGCCTGGCGCTCAAGCACCAGCTCGTGAGCCCCTACACCGCGTTCATCGCCGAAGACAGCGAGCGGCGAGGGGCCGCCGAGCCCGAGCGGGTGACGGTCCCTACCCCGCAGGCCGGCTCGGTGGACGACGAGGCCGAGGCCGAAGCGACCACGGCTGGCAGGGGCACGACTGGCAGGGGCACGACTGGCGGGGGTTCGTCTGGCGGGGCCGACGCTGGCGAGGGCGCGCCCGGCGCCGGCGCCGCCCGCGAGCTCACCCGCTCAACCCCCAACCGCAACGTTAGTACGGCCGGGCCTACCCCC
>CAYXGP010000115.1:15707-25293 GCA_964464515.1 uncultured Enterobacterales bacterium | reverse complement strand
GTTCAGCACTGTCTACCTGGTCGATGTTCACCGCGGCTCCGGCTTCGTCCAGAGACTCGCCGTCAAGATCCTCAACGAGGACGTCCAGGACGATCCAGACGTCACCGCGCGCCAGCGCGACGAGGCGCGGCTGCTGGCCCAGCTCAACCACGACCACATCGTCAAGGTCATCGATCTGTTCCGATTCCAGGGGCGGCCCGCGGTGCTGATGGAGTACATCGACGGCGTTGACGCCGCGATGGTCGCAGCGCACACCACGCTCCCGCCGCGAGCTGCCCTGGAGATCGCCGGCGCTGTGGCCAGCGCGTTGGACCGGGCGTACAACACCGTAAGCTCGGTGACGGGCCGTCCCCTGCGGCTCATCCACCGGGACATCAAGCCGGCCAACGTCCTGCTCTCCGGCCAGGGCGGGGTGAAGGTCCTCGACTTCGGGGTGGCCCAGGCGGACTTCGATCGGGAGGGCCAGACCCGTTCCATGCAGTTCGGCACCGTGCGGTTCATGGCGCCTGAGCAGCTCATCGACGGTCAGCTCAGCGCCGCTGTCGATGTCTACGCGCTCGGCGTCAGTCTGCTCGATCTGCTGGGCTCCCGCGCCTTCCGAGAGCGCCCCCCGCTCAGTGCCGAGAAATTCGGTCCGTTCGTGGCGGCGGCCCTGGCGGATCTCGGCGATCCGACCTGGCCGGCTCCATGGCGAAGTGAGCTCACCGCCCTGCTTCAGCGGATGCTCGCGCGCGATCCCACGGATCGGCCGACCGCCGCGGCCGTGCGGCAGACCTGCCTGGAGCTGCTCCCCGGCGCTCCGGGTGAGAGCCTGACGCTGTTCGCTCAGCGCTGGATCCCCCGCCTCGTCGAGCGTCGACAAGAAGCCTACGCCTCCCGTCCGACCCCGATCCTGGCGAGCCCCAGCGCCCAGGTCAGCACGAGCGCGATGATCAACCCCATCGCGACGGTCAGCCCCACCGCGATGGCCAGCCCCGAGCTCCCCACCGACTCCCTGCGCCTCCCGAACACAGAACAGCGGCTGCCGCTGCTCTGGATCCTGGTCGCCGGACTCATCGCTGTCCTGGGACTGGGTGTCGTGGCCCTCGGCGCGAGCCTGGCGCTCACCACGCTCGCGCTCCAGGATCGCCCCGCAGCGACGCCAGCCCCCGCTTCGCCCGCAGCGCCGACCTCGGCCGGCGTGCCTGCTGAGCCTCCAGAGCCGCCTGTGGCGGGGCTTTCCGCGCAGGCTGAACCCACCGAGCCCGCAACCTCGGCCGACGCCACCGAGGGGGCTGACGGTGCCGGCCTCGAGCCCGCTGCGCCGCCGGAGCCCCCTCCAGCCATCGCCCCGCCACGCCCATCGCCCGCCAGCACGCTCTACGTCAGCAGCCGCCCCTACAGCACGCTGACCCTCGACGGACAGGACCGCGGGAGCACCCACTGGTCGGGGACGCTCTCCGCCGGCACACACACACTGCGGCTCCGGACCGCCGACGGGCGCGAGGTCACCCATCGCCTGAACCTGTCGGCTGGTGGCGAGGAGCGCCTGTGCTGGGACTTCGACCTGGAGGCGATGTGCCCGCCGTAAACGCCGCCCTCCTGCTCGGACTCGGCGCCCCTGTGTGGGCCGCAGACGTGGTGCTGTACGACGCCGCTGATCCCACCGACGCCGTCACGCGCGTCGCCGAGGCGATCGGTCAGCCCGCCGGGGAGCTCACCCCGCGGCGACTCTCTGAGCACCTCTCCGAGATCCCTCCGCAGGTGCTCGGGGGGGATCCGATGAGCGCCTGTCTGGACGCGGTCGATGCGAACCTGCGCGCGATCCTGGCCCAGGCCGAGGGCGCGTTCAACTATCAGCGGACCGACGAGGCCCGCGCCCTGCTGGCGGACGGCGCCGACGCGATCGGCTGCCTCGATGGCCTCGCCAACCCGCCGCACGCCGGGCGGCTGTTCTTCCTCCGCGGCGTAGTCCTCCACGACGAGGGCGACCTCCACGGCGCCCACCAGGCCTTCCACCAGGCGCTGATGTTCCAGCCCGAGATGATGTGGGACACCGACATCGCCCCTCGCTACGGTCGAGATGTCTTCGACACCGCGCGCGCGCAGGTCCAGCGCGACGCGCCCGCGCTCCTCCGCATCGCGCCCGCGCCGCGATGGGGCACGCTGACCATCGACGGCTGGGCGACGGGAGCCGGCGACCCTCACGTCGAGCTCCCCCCCGGTCGCCACCTCATCCAGATCACCATGGAGGAGCGGACCTCCTCCGCCTGGCTGGATCTCGCGGCCGAGACGCGGCCCACCCTGCTCATCCCGGCGCTGGCCACCGACGACATGCTGGATTGGATCTCCGACGCGGAGCGCCGCCCGGATCTCGCCCTGCTGATCTCCGCCGCTGGCGGAACCGGAACCCTCTACCTGGCCGGAGACGAGCAGCTCTGGTCAGCGCCCGCGGGGAGCACGTCCTGGGCCGCCCTCGAGGACCAGACCCGCGCGGTCCGCCCGGCCGCCCCGCGGGGGGCCAGCCGGATCCTCTCCTGGTCCGGCGCGATCACGCTCGGCGGGGGGCTGGCCCTCGGGACGTTCGGATACCTGCGCGGACACGCCGGGCTCACCGCATGTGAGGAGGCCCGCGGTGTCGAGGCCGCCACGGCCTGCGGCGCGGACGCCGAGGCGCGCTTCGAGCAGGCCAGGCGTCTGGAGCTGACCGGCGGCGCGACGGCGGCGCTCGGCGGCGCCCTCACCAGCGTCGGTCTGGTGCTCACGCGCCGTCAATAATCCCCGCCGCAGCCGTTGGGCACCTCTCCAGGGGCATCGCTGCCGTCCTCGCCGGTGCTGACCACACCCTCGACGAACCAGCACATCCGGAGCAGCGCCTCATCGTCGAGCCCGTCGCCCTCGTCCACACGCAGCGCGCCGTTCACGTCTCGGAGTGGGCCGACGAACGGTCGATGGATCCCCTCTGCTGCGGTGAGCTCGGGGATGCGGGACTCCACCGCGACCCCCACTGCGCTGTCCACCAGGTCGCTCATCGGCGCCAGCGCCACGGTGCTGTCTTCTGGGGTGCCCAGCATCTGGTCCCAGACCAGCGCCCGCGGGTCCCAGATCCCCGCCCGGATCTCCTCCAGCAGGCGCACATAGAGCGGACCCCAGTTCCAGTAGGGCGCGGTGAGGCAGCTCTCCGGGGCGAAGTCGCAGCTATCTGCGTTGTCGTAGCCGATCGACCAGACGGTGACGGTCTCTCCATCGCAGGTGCTGGTCTGGGCGGCGGCGGTCTCCAGGGGGATGGTGGTGTCGGTCTGGTTCACGATGACATCCGCGCCCGCCGCGATCAGGTCTGTGGTGACCTCCGGCTCGCGCTCGACATCGAACCACGCGCCGATCCACTCGACGTGTACGACCGCTGAAGGGTCTACCTCCCGGGCGCCGAGGGTGAAGGCGTTGATGTGCCGTACGGTCTCGGGGATGGTCACCGCGCCGACCACGCCCAGACGTCCGGTGCAGCTCTGCGAAGCCGCGACCATGCCTGCCAGGTACCACGGCTGGTACATGCGCCCGAAGTAGCTGCCCATGTTGTCAGCAGCGGCGAAGCCAGAGCAATTCAGGAAGAGGACGTCCGGGTGCGCGCTCGCTGCGGCCTGGGTCGCGGACAGGAAGTCGTAGCTGGTCGTGATGATCACGTTGGCGCCCGCCTCCACGAAGGCGTCCATCCGCGCGGGGGCGTCGGCCGGAATCACGCTGGGTTCGTAGGCGGTGGTGACCGCCTCCAGGTTCTCCTCGATGGCCTGTCGCCCCTCCTCGTGGGTGAGCGTCCAGCCATGATCGCCCACCGGTCCGACATACAGAAAGCCGAGGTCGAGCTGATCAAAGCCGCGATCCGCCGGCCAGTCTCCGAGACAGCCGGCCAGCAGCGCGAAACCGAGGACGAAGGGGGAAGAGACCACTGTATCTCCCGCCGAAAAGGCACCTTTTCCGGGCTATCGCAGCGGTCTGATCTGGTCGAGGCTGGATACCGAGCGCTGTCGCTCACCACCGACCTGGCCCGACACCGGAACCCGATCAGCGACCGGAACCCGAGATCGCCTGCTGCAGCCGCTGGACCGCACCGGTGGAGATGATCTTGTAGGTGAGATCGACCCGAATGGCTCCACCCGCGTCGATGTCTGCGACGACGTTCTTCACCTCGATCCGCCGCTCCCATCGACGCAGCGCCTGCTCCACGTACCTCGCCGCGACCTGCGCCGTCCTGCGGGTGCTCGGGGCGAACAGGAGCTCGTGGATGCGACAGCCGAACGCCGGCAGCATCTGCCGCTCGCCAGGGCGGGTGCCCAGAATCACGGTGATGTTCTGCCGGATGTTCTCCTCATACTCAGAGAGGGCTACCGCCCCACTGGCCGGATCGAACTGGAACGGAAACGCCCAGCCGCGCCCGAGGAACTCCTTCTTGATCGCCACTGGATGCCCCCACGGCAGACAAAGCCTCGGCCGGTCGGAGCCGAGGACGAAGCCCTTATCGGAGGTTGGAGGGGGCGGCCCCTCCACCGCGGGAACGCTCAGTCGCCGAGCGTATTGCTACAGAACGTGAATTCAGTGGTGTAGCCCGCTCTCACGCTGACGACGTGCCGGCTCGCCATCACGTAGAACTTACCGTTCATCCCCGTCGACAATCCCTTGAACTGCACCACCGTCCCCGCACGGATGGTGTCATCGCCCTGCACCGAGGCGTTTCCCTTACAGAACTGACGCGCCAACCGCTCCATCTCCGCCTTGGCGATGGCATTGGCCTGAGCCTGGGAGCTGACCGGGACGTCGGTGACGTACGCGGTGGATTCGCCGAACTTCGCGGCGACGTCCGCGCCGATCTCGCCGCCGCCGATGGAGGTGACGTCGCCCGACGACGCAGTGCCGATGACCTCCTCCTTCTTGGAGATGTCCCAGCCGCGCACCACGACCTGCTGAACCTGATCGAGGCTGTTGAAGGCGCAGCGCAGTGATCGCAGACTTTCTCCCATCGTGATCTCCTTGCTGCTGCCGGAGAACGACGCCTTCTTGAACTCCAGGTTGCCATCGACCACGCGCACCAGGAAGTTGTTGCGCGCCGCCAGCCGCTTGAGGAACGCGATGTTGCTCTCGTTGCGCTGGAGGATGTAGGGCATGGTCTCTTCGGTGGCGTCGGCGTCGACGCTCAGACCACTCTCCGCGCCCACCTCGGAGGCCACGTCGGAGTCCTTCATGTCCTCCCAGAAGCGGGTCTTTCGACCTCGCCCGAGACGGTGCATCTTGTCGAGCGCCCGGATGGTCATCGTCGAGAAGCCCTCGACCTGGTAGCCAGGTTCAAGGGCGGTCACCTCGCCTTTGAAGACCGTCGCGCCGCCGCCGAGCTTGCACTCGACCTCGTCGCCGATGCTGAAGCCCCAGGTAGCCCGGCCCTCGGCGCCGGTGACCCGGACCGTGAGCATGTCGACCATATCGACGTGATCTTCAAATACGAGCTGGTTGAGCGAGTCCTGCTGGGACTGCCCGAACCGGGTTCCGCCGATGGTCAGCTCATAGCTGGTTGCTGAACGGGACATTGCCGTCCTCCCCGCGCTGGTCTCAGCTGTACACCGCCAGGACCGTTCCCGCCGGTACGTCCATCAGATCATCGAGGTCGTTCAGCTCGCCGATCTCCTGAGCCGTCGTTCCGAGCTGCGCCGCCACCGCCGAGACCGTCTGGCCCGGCTCCAACGTCACCAGCTTGACCGGAGCGCTGGAGTATCCCGCAGCGCCCTCCCAGCTCGAGTAGCGATCCTCGCCGATCCACTCCTTCATCTTGATCTGCACCTTGGCCCGCAACGGCGAACCCTCGGCGCTGAACATCACATAATCAGCGGTGACGCTCTCGATGACCCCGGTCATATCGAAGCCGCCCCAGGAGAACCGCACGACGTGCGGGCGCAGCTTGTCCAGCTCGGCCGCCTCACCATCTGCCGGGGTGACCTCGGGGTTGGTGAACTCGATGAAGCGGTTCACCCAGGCCGAGCGAACATCCGACCCATCCTTCGTGGTGTCGAAGATCAGGTCGCACGACATCGTGGCCGCGGAGAGCTTCTGGAACTCCAACGTGGCCTCGGTCCCCTGCTCCTCGTGCTCCTTCCACGTCGCCGAGCGCGTGTACTTGAAGTTGATGGGGTTGTATTGGACCTCGAATTCGTAGCCCCAGTCTTCGCTGCTGAAGACCGCCTTGGTGACCTCACCACCAGTTACTGCGCCCATCTGGCTCCTCCTGGCGCCGCTCCCGGCGCAGCTCGAATTCACGGTTGACCGCCGCCAGGACTTCCTGGATCAGCGCATCGATGCTTGCCTGTTCGTCCTGTCCTGAGCCCTGCCCCTCGGGGGCCTGCGCCTCAGACATCGCCGCAGCGCTATCTTCCGCCATGCGGACCTGCTTGCGAGCGTCGTCTCGGCGAGACTCTGCGAGGTGGATGAGGTTCTGGAGCTTCTGCGCCAGCTTCATCACCTTGTCATCGCCCAGCCCGTTGCGACGCCGGGCCCGCGGACCGCGGAGTCCCGTGAAGCCGCGCACCACCCGCGCGGAAGACCGCACCGGCCCTCGCTCGCCCCGAAGTGACGGGGCCGCCGAGACACTCTCAGCGTCGTCGTGTGCCTTCTGCGCCTGCGAGCGGATCTGCTCGATCACTCGCAGGGCGGGCTTCGGCAGCGAGGAGCCAGTGGCGTCCAGCCCGCGACTCCGCTCCATCAGGACATGCACGACCTCTTCGGGAGCCCGAGCCTCAGACAGCGCCTTGATGAGACCATCGCCCCCTCCACTGAGAGGCTGGCCGATGAGCGGCGCGCCGGTCGCCCGCCGGGCCCAGACAGGGATCCCTGCCGTCGGCGCGCCGTCGAGATGTCCCAGCGCAGCGCCGAGGCCGAGGCGTCGCCCGCCTGCGGCGCGCTGCTGAGCGGCCCCGCCAGACCCTCCAGCGGAAGATCCGCCCAAACCAGGTGGGTCGTTATGGAGCTCTGCACCCACCGCTGAGGAACCCTCGCGCGCCGGCAGGATCGTGTCGGGGATCGCCCCCCGCCACCTGCGGGCCGATGACGCCCCGCGTGTCTCGACAGGAGCGGCACCGCGGGATCGGCCAGGCGACCCACGGAGACCCGCGCGCTCGGGGAGCGCGCTGCGTGAGGCCGCGCCGCTGGTCCGTCCAGCTCGCGCAGTGGCAGCACCGCCCGCGGCAGAGCGCTGGTAGAATCCTGGCGCCGAGGCCTCGGACAGCGCGGTCGCCCCGCTGGGGGCATCGAGCCCGCCGGTGATCGCGATCGCTTCGGGGGCTCCCCACAGTCGATCGGCTCCAGAAGATGTCGCGCGATCCGAGAGACGTGCGGCAGTCGTGCGAGTGCGGCGCGCCGCGGTTCCAGCAGCACCAGTCCCGCCCGTCGAGGCCCCTGCGGCCCTGTCCTGGCTGAATCGGCTCTCGCCAGCACGGGCCTCCACGGACCCGCTCTGGATGGAGCGAGCTTCAGCGGGCCAGACCTCGCCCGGACGAGCCCCTCCAGCCTGGGTCCACACCACCACCGTCGGAGAGCCGGGCCGTGACCACGGCCGCCGCGATGCCTGCGAGCCTGAGCGCACGGAACCCATGGATCGCGCAGCTGCCTGGCCGACGCGGGAGAGGGCGGCGACATCGAGTCGTGGAAGGGCTCGGGTCCGTCCTCGCAGCCTAGCGACTGGTCGAAGCCGAGCGCCAGTTTGTGGCCCAGCGGATGAGACCGAGCCAGCGGGAGCGCGCCACGCCGACGCGACACGCCAGCCCCTTCCACCGTCGAGCCCGCGGATAGCAGCCGTGGGGATTGGCCGCCCGGGGCTCGGCTCGGCTCGAGCCGGACGCGACGTCACGACCGGGGTCGCCTGTCGCTCTGTCGAAGCCTCTCGCGGAGCCCGGGACTCCGCAGCCTGAAGAACAGCCTGCTCCGGGGCGCGACCGGCCAAACGACCGCGCGAGACCACCTGGGGGAGAACAGATCCCGGACGGGTCAGCGTGGCGCCAGCGCGTTCGAGCGCCCTCGCCGCCGCAGGAGGCGTCGGCCGACCATCGAGGAGCGCCTCGAGCGGCCGCTGTCCAGCGATCCCCCGTGCCGCGATCTCCTGTGCAGCTGGCCGCCGTACTGTAGACCGCTGCGCTGTAGTTCGCTGCGCTGTAGTTCGCTGTGCAGCCACCGCTCTCTTCGCCGCTCGCTCAGCCACCACGCTGCTGCCCACCGCACCTTCGCCCGCCACACCCTGCGGCGAGCGCCTTGCTGTCGGTGAGCCCTGTTCGGGTGCCTTCGGCGAGGTCCCGGTCCTGGTCTGTGAGACTCGATCCAGCGAGACCCGGTCTGGCGAGACCCGGTCTGGCGAGACCCGGTCTGGCGAGACCCGGGCAGCCGGAGCCTGGGCAATGGAGGCCCGGGTAGCTGCAGCCGAGGTCGCTGTGGCCGCAGCCCGATCGGCCGCGGTGCTCGCGCCCGGAAGGGGCGCCCATCCGGAGATCCGCCGGGTCTCTCCGCGCGGCGTTGATGCTGCGCTCCCCGGCACATCAGTCGCGTCATCGGACGCCGAAGCGTCTGGGAGGGACTCCAGGACCGTCTGCGCGGGAGCGAACGCCCCGCGCCAATTCCGCACCGGCGACTGGCGACGCAGGTGACCGCGTGCCGCGCGCTCGCGATCGATCCGCGCTGAGAGCGGTACCAGATCGACCGACTCAGAAGGCGTCGGCAGGGCAGCCTCTACATCCGGCGCCGGAGCCCGAGAGAGCAACCACGCGGTCGGTGCTGACAACGCTCCTGCCGGCTCCGGCGATGGCGCCGCCGAGAAGGAGGCACGACGGGTCGAAGCGGGCTCGGTTCCGTCGCGCGGCGCGCTGGCCGTCCCCTCTCGCGAAGCCGAGCGCTCCAGAATCGAGCGGCCGCGATCGGCTTGACTCGACGAGACCGGCTCCCTGGATGCGTCCGACTTCACAGATGTGCCAGACTTCACAGACATGCTCGACGGCTCCGACCGGGAACCGACGACTGGCCCAGACGACGCCGACAGAGCCCGAACGCTCGGCTGCGCCCTCGATGCAGAGACCGCGACGGTGTCGCCGGCATCTCCTGAGAGCACAGGAGTCGATAGAGGAGCTAGCGGTGTCATCTCAGCGGCAAACGCCGTGAGCGCAGAACGCGCAGCGGTTCGCCCACGACGAGTCGAGCGCCGCGCGGCACGCCGCACAGGTGAGGCGCTCAGCGGAGACACCTGCGAGCGAGCCCGCGGAATGGGGGGAGCGGAGAGCAGTCCCGAGGTACGCGGCGCCAACCGTCGCGCGGCGCGCTCCGCTGCCGTCGAGCGAACACGGGCACGCGCCTTCGGGGCGGCCACAGCGCGGCCATCAGCACGGTGCGCGATGCGCGCAGAGGACACAGGAGTCGATCGGGTCTCGCCAGACTGACTCTGGACCGAGCCGCTCGCACGCGGATCACTCCCCGATGGGCGGGTCGAGGACACAGGCTGGGTGTTCGATGAATCAGTTGTTTCGGACCCGGTCTGGACGGACCCGGTCTGGACGGACCCGGTCTGGACGGACCCGGTCTGGACGGACCCGGT
>CAYXGP010000115.1:0-15607 GCA_964464515.1 uncultured Enterobacterales bacterium | reverse complement strand
CTGGACCGAGCTGGTCTTGCGCGCTCCACGCTGTTCGGCTCGGGGCTGATGAGACACAGAGGCCTGCGACTGCTCGGGCTGGGCGGACTCGGCGCCGAGGACCTCGCTGGCGGGAGCGCTGAGCGCCTGCATCATCGGAGACGATCGGAGGACCGGCCGCAGGCCACCACCGCGCTTCACACCGGGCAGTCGGTGGGCGACCCGTGAGACCGGACGCTCGGCGCGGGTGCTCCGCGCATCAGCGGTCAGCTCGGCCGTGACCGGGCGACGGGGCGAGCGTCCTGCCCGTGGAATGGTCGCGCGGGCGATCGGCTCACCGACATCCGCGAACAGATCCAGCCGAGCAGACGAACGGCGCAGATGACGAACGGATCGGCGCGTCGCACGGTAGGCAGGCTCGCTGGCCGCTCGATCCACAGCTCCTTGAGGCGCGACCGACGGGCGGCGGGAGCCCACGGCGGGGGCTGCCGAAGCAGACTGCGTTGGGGACGAGGCTGTCGTTGACGGGGTAGATCCGGTCCCCGAAGACGCGTCGGCCGATCGCGAGGCAGCAGCCTGCTGGCTCGCGCGCTTCGGCGTGGAGAACGTCCTAGCTGGAACATGCTCGCGTGAGAGCCACGGCGACTCGACGCCGCGCGTGGGCGCCATCCCGGTCTGGACGGACTCAAGACGACGGGACCAGCGCTCGGGCTCGCTGATCTCAGGCTCCGGCTCGGGCGACTGCTCGCGTGCCAGCACCGACATCGCGTCTTCGGACAGCGATCGCCAGCCGAGTCCACGCAGCGCGGCCATGCCACGCCGAGAAGCCGGCTCACCCGGCCAGCGGCGTCCGACCGCACGCATCCGTGTGGCGCCGTGACGCTCCCAAAGACGAGAGTACCGCTCCCGACGCTCCACGCGGGAGCGACCGATGCGCGCCATCCGCGTGCTCCAGGCACCGCTCGTCCAGCCGGACTTCCCCATCCAGCCTGATGAAGAGAGTCCTCCCAGGTAGGTGAGTCCGAATTGACGGTCCCAGCCACCCACGGGATCGGTCGGAAGCCAGGGATCGCCGAGTCCCCAGCGGGCGTAGTACGCGGGACTGAAACCGATCTGCGGACGACGCAGGAGCCGTCGTCCCAGCCGTTGCCCCAGCGCCTCACCGATACTGCGCCGGTTCTCCTTGGAGCCCATTGTTTCAGTCATGCTTCACCGCTCCTGATCGCGTCTCCACTCGAACGCCGCACCATGTGCTGCTGGGACTCAAGCGCTCACATAGAGGCCGTGGTGGGCCAGCTCGATACACTCGATCGCCAGCTCGGCGCTCGATGCCGAGAAGCTCGGCCCTTCCCAGGACACCGGCCAGGCGTCGAGGAAATTGTAGCGGCGGACGACGTCCATCTGGTTGTTCTTGACGACGATGGAGCCGCTGCGTCGGCAGCCCTCTCCGAAGTCGTCGTTGAGGATCTCCCCGCGCCAGTCGAGCAGGGAGACGTCGTTGGTCACCCCGTAGCGGAGCTGGAGATTCTCCCAGCGCGACTGCCCCGGGAGCTTGTGGACGCGATGGTTCATCCCGCCCTCCTGGAGCTCGTAGATCTCGGTGGTGCTCTTCAGCCCGGAGCACTCCAGGAACTGTGCGACCTCGATGCCATCGATCTCAAGGGCAAAGATGAAGTTCCCCTCCGGATCGGCGACGTGATCGACCTTGGAGCCGGTGACGCCGTTGGTGTTCCGCCACTGAGCCGTCGACTCTGTAGTGCGGGTAGCGAGGGCGCTGTTCTCGGTGATCGTCGGCTGCGAGCCAGCGCGGCCCTTCCCCTTCCCGACCCAGCTCGCGGGCTCGGAGATGGTGGGCTGGGCTCCTGCGCGACCACCGCCAGCGCCGGCGCCGCCTTCACCCGGGACGCGGGGCTGTGCGGCTGACCGACCGCCGCCAGCGCCGACCCCGCCGACCCCCGGGACGCGAGGCTGCACGTTGATGCGACCGCCACCCGCGCCGACCCCACCGACGCCAGGCACGCGGGGCTGTACGTTGATGCGACCGCCACCCCGTCCGACCCCGCCTTCGCCAGGAACCCTCGGTTGCGCGGCACGTCGTCCTTTGCCTCTGCCTCGCCAGTTCGCCATCGGAAACCTCCGCTCAATCCAATTCTAACTGCCCACCGATCTGAAGATCGACAAGGATGTGTTCGACCGCGCCCACCGGGCGCATCATGATCTGTATGTTGACCTGTCCGGCGTCCCGCAACACCATCGGATTGGTCTCTGCGTCGCACTTGACGAAGAAGTCTTCACCGGGGATACGCCCCTCCAGGAGGCCCACTCCAGCGAACTGTCCGAGCCGGAACAGCAGATCGCGCTGGAGCACATCCCACAGGTGGGGATTGTTGATCTCGAAGACCGCCCACTCGCTGTCGCGACGGAGCTGCTCCAACACCATGTTCACGATTCGGCGCGAATTGACGAATCGAAACCGCGAATCGTCGGAGAGTGTGCGCGCACCGAACGCGATGATTCCCCGTCCCGGCTGCACGACGATGGGGTTGATTGCCTCGTCCGCCAGCTCTCCAGCCTCCTCCCAGGTCAGCTCAATCTCGGTGTGGGTGCTGTCGTGGATCGGCACGTTCGCGGGAGGCCAGATCACCCCATGCGGCCGACGAGCGATCTCCAGACGAGCGTAGGTGCCAGCGACGGCCCCGGAGGGGGGAAAACACTCGTCTCCGCGCATCAACCATGGATAGTACAGCGCGCCATAGGACCGGTCGGCGCGACGACGGCTGCGGAAGGTCTTCGCCCATCGCCGCAGCAGATCTCCGTGCAGACCGATCGGCGCATCCATGAGGAGAAAGCGGTTGCTCATCTCACGGCAGTGCGCGAGCAGGAGGTCGTAGATCACTTCTGCGTGCGCGCGGATCTTGCCGGTGCGCCGCTCGAAGTCGCAGCCCATCCAGGCCGCGGCAGGGACGAGCATCAGCGAGATGTCGTCTTCGCACCGCAGGCGATCGAACAGGGGTGCCAGGACACCCTCGGCACCTGCGGGGGTGTTCAGGTCATCCAGCGATCGAACACAGACACCGAACAGGTGGGCAGTATCACCGCCGTTCTGGAAAAACCCACGGACCGCGCCGGTCTCGGGCGGGCCGAACAACATGCGGTCGGGATGATCCCACAGGTCCGCGCCCCGCCGCAGGACCAGCTCGATGAAGTCCCCTTCGGTCGCGCCGCTCGGCCAGTCACGCCGCTCGACGAAGCCGATGACACCAGCTATGTCGCACCGCACCAGCTCGCTGCTGCGATCCGGTAGACGCGCATGCTGGACAACGATTCCAGGTCGCATGACGGGCCAGCGGTTGGAGGCAGATACTCCTGGAGCAGGAACGCTCGTGGAGCAGGCGCGCGGGGCTCACGCACTGGGAAGATGAGCACTGGGAAGATGAGCACTGGGAAGATGACATGAAACCATGGTGTAGGAACCATGGCATTGGAACCAGCCCGTTTACCTGGACCGTTCGGTGCGGGACCGCATGGGAGACCACCCGGTAGACCGCTTCGAACCAGGCTGTCGAGCCTGGGGAAGTACTGGAATCAGGACGTCCTGGAATCGGAACGTGCAGGGACTGGCAATGCACGGGTCCCGCACCCCGCCCCAGACAGCCTCAGTGATGAGTGCCCGGAACGGGGGAGGATCGAGCTCAACGAGAATCATTGATCCGTTCATTGATGGCCGAGATCTCTTTGACCCAGGCATGTCGCTCCTTGTGCGACAGCTCTTGGATGTGATCCCGACCCCAATGAAAGTGGTACGCGATGAATGCTACCTCCTTGAAGATGTTCTCCAAGGGGTAGCTTACGATTCCCCCAGGCGGCCGAACTCCCGTTCGAACTTCGCGCCGCATTCGGGACAGGTCACGCGTACCATGGCCTCGTCCTCGTTGATCCGATTGTACATCTCTTCGAGGAACCGAAGATCACTGGCGAACAGGTTCTCAATGATCCCGGTGTTGACCTCGCGGAGCGAACCGAGCCGAGTCAGGACCCGACTGAGGAGGACGATGATGAGATAGGCGCGATTGCGCTGCACCCGCATGTCACTCAGTGGGACGATCTCGTCTTTGGCATTTGCCAGACGCATGACCCCCTCCTTGTGGAGGGTGCCGTCTTTATCGACGTACCCCCGCGGGAGGAGAAACTCGTACTCGGTCTTCAGCTCCATCAGGCCCTCTCAACCTTCTCCACTGCGATCTCCACCTTCTCGATCGCCATCGAAGACGAGTCGGAGTCGAGATCCGGTACGTTCCACTTGCACGGCCACCCTTCATAGAAGTTGTAGCGGGCGACCTCGGTCTGACCGTCCTGGTCGAGGATGATCACGGAGCCGGAGCGCCGATCGATCTTGCCGTCCTCGATGTTCTTCCGCCACTGCCACAGGTCGTCGGTGGCGGTGTAGCCGCGCTCGAGGACGATGTTGGCGTAGGTGGTGCGGCCGGGCTTCTTGCGAACGACGAGGTCGTTGCCCTGCTTGAACTCGACGATCTCGGTCTCTGAGTCCATTCCAGAGACGGACTTGAAACCACCGACGATGACCTTGTTGTCGTTGATGACCCCCTGGATCTCCAGGAGGAAGTTGTAGGCTCCGAACAGTTCTTCGGTTGGCATGGTTGCTTCCTTGCTTCAGGGAATGTGCCCGGTGCCGGGTGGACTAAGCCTCGGGCGGGGTTCAGACAGGGGGATCAGACCTCTTCGATGAGCGCTCCACCGTCCCACTGACCGATACTGAAGATGACAAACTCTGCGGGCTTGACCGGACAGATGCCGATCTGCACGTTGACCTGACCCGCGTCGATGAGGTAGCGCGGGTTGGTCTCTTCGTCGCACTTGACGTAGAACGCGTCGTCGGGCGTCTGCCCGAACAGGGCGCCGGAACGCCACACGCGCATCAGGTAGGCCTTGACGTCGCGGGTGAGCTTCTTCCAGAGGACCTGATCGTTCGGCTCGAAGACCGCCCACTGGCTGCCGTTCATGATCGACTGCTCGATCATGATGAACAGACGCCGGACGTTGATGTACTTCCACGACGGGTCCGACTTGGTCGCCAGCGTGCGCGCGCCCCAGACGCGGATACCGCGATCCTTGAACTCGCGGATGACATTGATGCCGCGCTCGTTGTACTGGGCCTGCTCCAGACGGTTGATGTTCTGGGTGAGCCCCGTGATGCCCATGACGATCTCGTTCGCTGGCGCCTTGTGCACGCCGCGCTCGGAGTCGACCCGGGAGATGATCCCGGCGAGGTGGCCGCTGGGCGGAACATACAGCTCGTTCTTGTCGGCCTTCTGCAGCTTGCGCCGGTTGGGACCGGTGATCGAGATGTGATCCTGCCCGCCGGCGAACCAGCTGGGCTTGGTGATGCGCAGCCAGGGCACGTAGATGGCGCCGTAGCCCTTCTGTGACGCGGGGATGTCCATCGCGCCGTCGCTGACCAGCGGGCCGTCGAGGATGGCGAAGCGATCCTTGCGGGTCTCGCAGTACTCCAGCATCTCGCGCTGCTGCACGTTGGACAGCCCGGGGGCCACCATCAGCGCGCAGTCGTCGATGTCGTCGAAGGCGTACAGCCCGAGCTTGTCGGCCTGGTTCTCGCGGATGGAGCACTCGGTGTTGCCGACGCCCATCAGGTAGACGTACGCCTTGCCGCCGCCGTTGTCGTAGAAGCCGTTGACGGCCGCGACGAAGTTGAAGACGTTGGGCTGGCTGAGGAAGGTGCGGAAGCGCTTCTTGAGCACCTCGTCCTTGCCCAGCGCCTCGAAGACGGCGTCGGCCGCCTCGTCGGGATCGTCGATGGACTCACCCACGAGATCCTCGATCGGCTCGGTCTGCAGCAGATACTCCGCGAAGAAGCTCTGCAGCCAGCGGAAGAACTCCGCCTTGTTGGTGACGGCCATCGGCGGCACGGAGTACTCGCTGCGCAGCGCAGTGCCCTCGGCACCCTCGAACGCATAGCCGTAGACCGAGAGCACGTCGGCGGCGCTCTTGGGGCTGGCAGCTTGAAGCTGGAAGGTCTCGTCGATCTGACCGAGCAGCTCCTCGACGAGCTGATCGTTGTCGGTGACGACCTTGCCCTCAAGGTTCACGATGCTCTCGGCGACCTGCATCTCGGCGCCAGCGAAGGAGATCTTCACGCGACCCTTGTTGCCCTTTCCGAAGGAGGGGGCGTTCTTGCCGGACTTCGGCGCGCCGCGGAGCTCGAAGTAGGCCTTGACGTCCTTGACGTCGGCGGTTTTCAGACGGAGCGCGGTGGTCAGCTCGGTCGTGGCCAGGGCCGCGTCGCCCTGGACCTGACCCTGGGTGTCGATCAGGCGCGGAAGCACCTTGGCCCGGACCTGACGGCGGCCATCACTACCCGTAATCGCCACGGCGTCGGCCGGCGGTGCGTAGTCGAACAGGCCCATGAAGCCGGGAATGCTGGTGGCGACAGAGGCGATCGGCTTCGCACCGCTATCAACCTCACGAATATAGACACCTGGAGTCTGGTATTCCATCAAATCTCCGATTTGGGGTCAGGCTCTCGCGCGACACCCGGTAGCTGGTTTACAGGCAGGGCAAGCGTAATGGGAAACGCCTCGAAGTGTGAGCTACCACGGCAGGAACGTGTCATTATCCCAGCCTACCGGTCACCATTTCGGCCCGAACGCATCCGCCCGGAGGCAGATTCTGAGCGACGCGGGGTCCGATCGGACATCGGCTCAATGGGGGGTACAGAGATCTTCGTCGGCCCGGTGCCGGCGACCAGCGCGCCGTCCAGCGCGACCCGCGCACGGTATGTGATGAACGTCCTGTACGGGGACTCGTGCAGGCTGAAGAAATTGATGGCGTCGCCGACGGTGAGATCGTCGACCATCGCCAGCGAGACCTTCTCCATCCAGAGGCCGTCGTGCTCGGTGCTGCACTCCGGATCGTAGGGGCGCCCGAGGCTATCGACCACGCGACCATCGGGGAGGTTGAACCTCCGCGGGCGGTAGACGAGGTGGGTGGCCTCGTTGAGGCGCAGCAGCGTCCAGCCGAGCAGGCGCTCCGCCTCCGTCCGGAATTTGCTGTGCACCATCACCAGATAGAACAGGTCGAGCAGGAGCGGCGGCCGGTGGTAATAGACCTCGCCGCCGTCCTCGGGGGTGGACTGGACGAACACGGGGGCCTGCCGGTAGCGCCGGCGGTTCTGCAGGTTGGGATTCTGCGCCACCCGGTAGAGGTAGAGGTAGAGCACCTCTTCGCGATCCTTGGGGGTGTAGCTGATGTCTTCGGTCTCGAACCGCGGCGGCTGCTCGCCGATGGAGTAGCCATCCCGCAAGAACTTGTGGAGCGCCTCGGTGACCTCTCCGATGATGCTCTGACCGGACATCGGGCCCATCAGCGGTGGGGCGTTCATCGGTCACCCCGATCGACCGGGGAGGAGCGGAGGAAGGCCTCGACGTCGATGCGCGGCCGATCGGGCAGCGGGGGATGTACCTCGGTGGGACGCTCCCAGGTGGCCTCGCGAGAGATCGCGCGGGCCTGTCGAATCATCTCGCCCACCTGCACGCGCTCGCGGGGCTGTGGGCGGGCCCGCTGATCAGCCTTCACGCGCCGTGGACGGACGACTTCCAGGGTAGAGGGGTGCCGCATCATCCGGATGATCTGTGGACTGTACGGACCCGGCTCCACCCGCCGACGGGTGGCCTTGATCCGGTACTCCACCGGGGCGCGATGCTCGCTGACGGGATCCTTCCGCGGCTGGATGTTCGACCGCTCGCCCAGCCGCGACTCCAGCTCTCGCACGCCATGCGCCCACTCACCGGGGATCGGGCGCTGGAGACGCGCAGAGAGGTCTCGCTTGGGCATGTAGGTCCCGTCAGAGAGGGGCAGAGCTGCTCGGGGGGCGTAATGGAGCCTATAGACGCTCTCCGAGAGGGTCAAGGACACGTCGATGACATCGCCATGACAGCCACATGACAGGGCGGGCCGGGGGATTACGATGTGTTCATGCGCTCTGATCGCAAGCGACCCCGCGCCCCTGAGTCCGCCGTCCGCGTCCGGCGCGCCCTGCGCAGTTCCCGCGACCCGACGAGCCGAAACCTCGATCGCCTCGGCAAGAAGCTGGGCAATTCGGGGCTGGATGCGCGGATCGCGCGGAACGCGCAGCACCGGGACGCCCTCCTGGCGTTCATCCAGGCGCGGCTGTCTCGGGTCGCATTTGTGCAGCAGCAGGAGGCGCTGGAGATCGGCGATCAGCGCGAGTGGTTCCGCGAGGTCGCCCGCGGGCAGGCGGGGTTCCACCTGCCGGATCCCACGCGCTGGCACGAGAGCGCGGAGGCCTACAAGCGCGCGGTGCTCTGCCTGATCGCCGGAAACCTCGGTGAAGGAGCGCGGCAGCTCGATCGCGCTGTCGCCCTGGAGCGCGCCGCGTGGGACAGCGTGCCCATGCAGGTGTTGCCCCGCACGGAGTCCGACGAGCGCGCGCCCGCGGGCGCACCGGACGAGCTGGCGCACATCGCGCCGGCCGCCGCCTGTCCGCGCACCGAGGCCCGTGAGCAGCTCGCCCTGGTCGCGAAGATCCTCAACGTGCAGACCACGCTCGAGGACAGCCCGCCCATCCCGCGGCGCAAGCGCCGGCCGTGGTGGGAAGAGGAAGAGGAAGAGGACGAAGAAGAAGACGAGGAGTAGCGGACTGGCAGACGCCCCTGCCCGCGCTACACAATACTGAGGCCCCATCGAGGAGGATCCCCATGGCAGCGTCCGACAACGGCGGAACGGTAGATCGCCTGGCCTCGCGGCTCGAGCGTTCCCAGCTCCAGCGCCAGACCATGCCCGGCGGCGGCTCCGTGTTCCGCGGGGCCATCGCATCTCGGGCCCTCAAGGCGGTCGGCGCGCGGGCGATGACCATCGACCGCCAGATCATCGTCGGCGACGGCTTCGACGCCTCCCGGCCCGAAGATCAGGCCCTGTACGCGCACGAGCAGTACCACGCCGAGCGCGGCGACGGTCGCGGCGGGGGAGGCGGCGAGAACTACCGTGACGCCGAAGAGATCGCGGCGCGGGCTGTGGAGCGCATGGTCCTCCAGCGCTCGATGGGCGGCGGCTATGAGGGTGGCTACGCCCCCGGCGCCGGCAGCGGGGCGCCCCCCGTCGGCCAGCCGGCGAGCGCGGGCGGCCAGGGCACCTCCTCCGGCCAGGAGCCCTCCGCGTCTGCGCACGCAAAAGAAGAGGAGCCCGAGCCCACCGCGGAGCGGGGCTACAAGGCGATGCGCGCGAAGGGACTGTCCCACCTGGAGGTCGTCGAGCAGGTGGCGCACCATGTGATGACCATGATCGACGAAGCTGACGACAGCCGAGACTTCGCGTTCGGCGATCTCCAGCGCTCGCTCTAGAACCAGGCCGCCGTGGGAACCGTCTACGCCGAGCTCGCGCGACGGCTGCGTCGCACCGATCTGCTGCTGCTCCGCGCCGTGCGGCGTCAGCGCGCCCGCCCCGCCATGCGGGCCAAGGGACAGTTCTGGGGCTCGGTGATCACCGACGACGAGGTCGATGCGCTGCTCCAGGCCCATGGTGAGATCGACACCCCCACGGGTGTGCCCGACGGGCTGGAGTACGCGGTGTCGGCCAGCACCGGGGTCCGCGACGAGCCCGGGGGACGCTTCTCGCGCCTTCGCGAGGCCTTCCGACTCGACGGCGACGACGCGGATCTGGTGCTGCTGGCCCTGGCCCCGGAGATCAGCGCCGGGTACGGTCGCATCTTCGCCTACCTCAACGACAACCTGAACCAGCCGTTTCTCACGGTCGATCTGGCGACGCGGGTCCTGCGCACCGAGCGCACCGAGCGCCTGGCGCTGCAGTCGCGCCTGATGGCCGGATCGCCCCTGATCCGCAACCGCCTGCTGCTGCTCGACCCGCCAGAGGGCGCCGAGACCCACACGTCGCGGCGGGTTCACCCCAGCTCTCGCCTGCTCCAGTGGCTCCTCGAAGAGGTGGAGCTACCGACCGGCAGCGGCTTCTCCCCCATGACCTTCGACGGGGACATCTTGATCCCCACACCCACGCGGGAGCGCATCGAGGGCCTGGGCGACAGCCTCTCCCGGGCGATCACGGTGGCCGTCGTCGGGGGCACGATGGGCGCGAGAGAGGGCGTCGCGATGGCCATCGCCCAGATGTCCGGCCACCCCGTGGTGCGCCTCGATCTGGAGCGCTGTCAGCAGTACCTGGAGCAGCCCTGGGATCTGATCCGCGAGCTTCGTCTCAACCACGCGCTGCCCTACGTGATCAACGTCATGGAGACCCAGGAGGACCCGGCGCTGCGCCTGCGGATGCTCAACCTGGGAGCGGCGCTCGCCACGCTCCCCCACCCCATCCTGGTGGGCGGAAACGACCGGCGGGCCATCGGGCTGCTGCTGGGGGCAGAGCGGCCGGTGGTGACGATCAAGGTCGGCCGAACCACCTACACCGAGCGCCTCGCCGCCTGGCGCAAGGCGCTGGCGGCCCGCGAGTGGTCCGACGACTCCGCCCCGGACATCGCCGAGCGGTTCTACTCCGTGGGGGGGACCACAATCACGCGCATCCTCGACCGCGCCACCGCGGAGAGCGGCGGTCGGGAGCCCCCCATCGAGCAGCTATGGGGCGCCGCGCGGGAGTGCTCGCGGCCGGAATTCAAGGGGCTCGCGCTCCACATCGTCCCCCGCTACACCTGGACCGACCTCATCCTCACCGAGAAGGTCAGCGCCCAGCTCCGCCACCTCACCGACTACCTGGCGCAGCAGGAGACGGTGTTCCATCGCTGGGGCGCGAGCAAGATCCGCGCGCGAGGCTTTGGCATCAAGGCGCTGTTCTCTGGCGGACCGGGAACCGGCAAGACCATGGCCGCCGAGGTCATCGCGGGCACGCTGGGCCTGGATCTGTTCCGGGTCGATCTCTCCAGCGTGATCAGCCGCTGGGTCGGCGAGACCGAGAAGAACCTTCGCGAGATCTTCGACGCCGCGGAGGGCGGCACCGCCGTGGTGCTGTTCGACGAGGCAGACGCCCTGTTCGGCTCTCGCGGCGACGTCAAGCAAGCGCAGGATCGCTTCGCCAACCAGGAGGTGAGCTTCCTGCTCCAGCGCCTGGAGGTGTTCGAGGGCGCGGCCATCCTGACGACGAACCTGCAGGAGAACATCGACGAGGCGTTCCTGCGCCGGTTCGGAGCGGTGATCGAATTCCCGATGCCGTCGGCGCAGCAGCGGCGCGCGCTGTGGGAGCGCGCCGTCCCGCCGGGTGCCCCGCGCGGCCCCGATCTGGTGCTCGGCAAGCTGGCCGATCAGTTCATCCTGTCGGGCGGCAGCATCGTCAACGCAGCCATCAACGCCTGCGTGCTGGCCTCTACCCGCGGCGAGCAGGTGTGCATGCGTCACGCGGTCGAGGCGGTCGCCCGCGAGCTGATCAAGATGGGCAAGCAGGTGAGCCGCGTGCACTTCGGCGAATTCTATGAGTTCGTGCGCGACCTCTGAGCTCCGCTCACTCTTTCGAGATCGGCCCCTCCCGCCCCTCGATGACGCCGTCGGGGTGGATCCACCCGGCCCAGCCCGCGTAGGCGTAGCGCATGGCGTCGCCGACGGACACCGATGAGGCGTTGGCCTCTCCCGTCGCGCTCACCTCGGAATAGAGGGCACGCCCCGCGACGGCGTCGAAGCGCGCCATCCCCGCGACGACCATGTTCAGCGACAGCCCAGAGCTGGTGCCCGCGACCTCGCCGCCCACCGAGACCACCCCGCCTCCGCTCGCGCCGCTGGTGATGTTGCCGCGCCCGAAGCCCGAGATGGTGACGACGTCTCCCTGCCGACCGGTGATCTCGTAGGAGTAGGCGGTGCCGCCCGAGGTGCCGAAGCGGCTGGGCAGCTCAAACGCCAGCGGGCGCCCCTTGTGCTTCCAGATCCCGCCGTCGCCGGGGTCGGCGCCCTCCCTGGGGAGCTGCAGGCACAGCGGCGCAAAGGCCCGCCGCATGATCTGCCGGCTGTATTCGTGAATCAGCGCCGCGCGATTGTTCTCCTTCGAGAGCCCCTCCAGATCGAGGCTGCGGATGTGGCCGTCACTGCGTACGTCGAGCTCGACCGTAGCTCCGCTCCAGGCCGCCGCGTACTCACCGAGGATGGTGTTGAGATCGGCCTGCTCGTCCGAATAGGCCACCCCCTCCAGCGCCACCGAGTCGATGGCGCAGATCACCGTCCAGCCCTTTCGTCGCGCCTCTGACGTGCAGCTCGTGTCGATCGCCATGCCGGTCCGGGTGGCCCGGGCGTCGATGTTGCGCTCTCCGTAGAACGACAGCCCGGTGGGCGTCGAGAGCAGCGCCTCCAGATGGTAGCGGGTGGGCTCGGCGGCGTCCCACTTCCAGGCCAGGGGGCCAGCCTGCGCGGTGAGCGTTCCCCAGAGCAGCGCGATCATCGGTCTCTCCCGGTCCTTGGAGTGGCGGTCTTCAGAACGTCATTCCGATGCCGATGTTACCGCCGAACACCGGCATGACCGCGCTCTCTTCATCGGAGAACTCGGCCTTCAGGAGCTGCAGGCTCCGGGCTCGCGCGATGGCGATTCCACCGCGCAGATCCAGATCGATCATGGGCCGCACCCGCTCCCCTCCATCTGGGAAGGGGGGTTGAATCGCCCAGCCGAAGTGCGCTGTCGTCTGCCAGCCGTGCGGCATGTTCGTCCAGCCGAAGCGCGCCGCAAACCGCGGACCGAACCCGATTCCGGCGTCCCGACCGAGGACCACGCCTACACCCAGGTAGATGTCCCGGTTGAACTGGCGCTCGTGGAGAACCTCCGTGAAGTCCGCGCAGTCGTACCGCCCGGTCCCCACCTCGACCTCATCGCCGTCGGTGTCGGTGACGGTCTCGGTGACCTCCTGGCAGGCGCCCTTCCCGGTGAGCACCTTCTCGTCATCCTGCCGCTTGGGTGTCTGGTAGTACTCCGCCCACCCCTCGCTCTCCTTGGAGGCGTTGAACCCGAACTCCACCCCGGTGTTGACCATCAGCCGGTTGAAGTGACCCCGGAGCTCGAAATTGAAGGGGATCATGGCCGGGTCGAGCTCCACGCTCCCGCGATTGGGATCAACGATGTCGTTGGGCGTGAGCGAGGACTCGTCGGAGAGATCATCGTCGAAGCCCACGGACGCCCCATTCCACAGGAGCCCCGACGAGAACAGGATCGCGAAGCGAACCGGGAACGAGTCTGCGCCGGCGCCCACCAACGTGAGCATGGCCGCGTTGCGATCGTACCGCCAGATCCAGGTCTTGTTGGGGTTCCCGTTCTCAGGAACGGCGATGTAGAACTCCGCCTTGTCGTGGAGCTTCTGGTAGATCGCCAGATAGCTCAGGATGTCGCCCTCGATCTCCGGATAGCAGGCGTTTCGGAACAGGAAGAGCTGATCGATGAAGTCCAGGCCCATGCGCTTCCGGGCAGCGTCCATCAGGGGATAGACGCGCTCTTCAAGCCGCGTGGCCTCGAAGCGCTCGGACAGCCCATGCCCGGAGTCGTTGCGCTTGAGGTAGATGTCGCTGCGGCCCAGGAAGATGTCGAACTGGCCGTTGGCGTCGAGCAGGATCGGGATGCCGTTGAGCAGGATCTCGTAGTCGGTGTTGAACTGATCGGAGTTGTACTCGCCCTCCAGCTCGAAGTCGAGCTTGAGCGCGGGATAGGTGCCCTGGTTCATCTGCCCCAGGTAGTAGCCGATGGTGCCCGCCAGCTCCTGATCGGTGATCTTCGACATCAGGGCGGGCTCCTGGTAGGCGAGCTGCGCGGCCAGGTACCAGTAGTAGTTGACGGTGAAGTTGCCGATCTGCTCGTAGAACGGCGGCGCCGGGTGGTTGGAGTTGTCGGCGCACACGCCGATCTGTGAGTACAGCAGGAACAGTGGCTCGCGCAGCTCCACCCGATCGACGAACCACAGGCTGTCGGCGAGCTGCTCCAGCTCCTGCGCCTTCAGGCCCCACTGATCGGGGCGCAGGGCGTTCCAGGGCACCTTGGAGATCTCGTCGACCGCGGAGATCACCGACGGGATGTTGGAGTCGGGTACGATGGCGGGCTGCATGGCCGGAATGACGGTGCGATCAGGCAGCTTGCGGCCGGCCTGGTACAGATCGACCTCGGGGAAGAACATCGCCTCCGGGCGCCCGGTCTTGCTCTTGACCACCCGGCGCACCGTCTCGTCGGTGTAGTCGGTGGAGGTGTCCTTCCACTTCAAGACGATGACGCGGGCGAGCTTCTCCTTGCGCTTGCGCTCGGCCTCCTTCTCGGCCTCGTCCATCTCGTCTTCCTTCTCCTCCTTCGACTTCTTCTCCTTCTTGCCAGCGGTCTGCGTGAGCGCCGGCTCACCGGGACCGTCCGCTGCGCGGGCGGGCGCCCACACCAGCATCAGCGCGAAGAGGAGGACTTGCATGACCATGGACAGCTCCCACGAGCGCGAACCCGTGGGAGTGTAATCGGTCGTCGCGGTTCAGCGGGAGATCGGCTCCCATGATCCGCGCGGAATCGGCCTATTGACAGGTGGCCGTCGTCCCCACGATGGCGCAATTCAACGTCCTGCCGCCGCTCACCCCAGCGAACTTCGCCGGCGCGCCGCCCTTGAAGTACAGCGAGCAATTCTCCTGCGGGACGTCGGAGATGCTCCCCACCCCTCCGCCCAGCGAGGCGCGCTTTCGGAACCCGCCGGGGCAGGTGATCTCGATGGCTGAAGCGGCCGAGGGATCGTTCAACTTGACGGTGACCGGCGCAGGACCGGAGGGCGCCTTCGCCGCCGCCGTGGCGCCGGTGGAGCTGCTGGACGCCGAGCGCGAGGACGAGCGGCGCTTGGTCTTGCGACGCGGCGGCGGAGGGGCTCCGGTGTCGACCGGCTCCGCCGCTGCAGCCTTCGGGGCAGCGGGGGCGCCGCTCACCACCGGTGCGGCCGCCGTCGTGGTAGCAGCGGCCATCGCCGGCTCGGGATCGGACGTGATCATGATGCGGATCCAGACCGCCGCGACCACGGCGATGCAGACCAGCATAAACACCGCGAGGACCAGCGCGAACACCCGGTAGGACTGGACCCGCTGGCGATCCTTGTTGGGCTGCCCCTGCGCTGGCGCCTGCTGCACCGCGAACGGTGTGGACGGGCTCGCCACGCGGCCCTGGACCATCGGGGCCGCGGCCGCGACGGGCGGAGCGCCGATGCCCACCCCGATGGGAGCGGGTGGAGGGGGCGCGGCCTGTGGCATGCCGACGCCGGGCGGACTGTACGCACCGGGCGGGGGCGGCGGTGGAGCGGCCCCCATCGCGGGCATCTGGGGCGTCGCGGGGGGCGGAGGACCCGCAGGGCGCGCGCGCTCCGCCTTGGGCGCGGGGATGGCGAAGAACTGAGTGGCGTCCGCGGCGTCCGCGGCGTCGGGCTCGACCGACTGTCCGAGCGGGACCATGCGCAGCATACCCCTGCCGTCAGGCCGGCGCTGCCCGACAGTGGGTGCGGGTCCCGCGGGCATGGGGTTGGTGCGGGGCGGACGTGGAACGCCAGCGGTTCGGGGCTTCGGCGGTGGCTTCGGCGCCATGGCGACTCCATTTCCCCGGTTGGAGGGCCCCACCCGATTGGGGGCGTCGCGGGGGGCGGGACTCC
>CAYXGP010000114.1:0-25715 GCA_964464515.1 uncultured Enterobacterales bacterium | reverse complement strand
GTCACACCACTGCGTCTCGACGCTCAGACTGCCCCCAAATCCCGAATGCGCCCCTCGTGCTGTCCACCGCCAACGGAGACCCGGCCAGGTACATCGGCATAGCGGACGTCTCGTCCCCGCCCGGCTACCACAAGTGCGCGGACGTCGACTGGCTCCCCGAGCGCGATCTGCCCGAAGAGCCCAGCGACTGTCGAAGGCTGCGGTGGAGCGCCGACGGGGCGCACATCATCGCCTATGGGAGGGGCCGGCTGGAGATCCGCGAGGTGGCCACCGGGGCGGTCCTGCTGCGGCAGGAGGACGCCGGGGTCGTCCCCGATCCCCGCGGCGAGCGCTTGATCGACCCGGTCACGCGCTGGGCCGACGCCCCTGTTCAGCTCCGAGAAGTCCGCCACGGGGCGGTACTGGTTGAGTTGGAAAAATGCGGGTACGAGGGCGCGGTCTGGTCGGCGGACGGCGGCAGGTTGGCGGTGCTGTATGGCGATCGCGTCGATCTGTTGGATATCTCCTCGTTGGAAACGAAGAGTCTACCGGTTCAGCCGTTCATCCCCGACTCCGAAGCGTACTTCGACTTCCTGGAGAGCGCGGCCTGGGCGTTCTCTGGAGACGGCCTCCGGGCGGCGGTGTTCACCAGCCCCGCTGCTGTGGAGATCTGGAGTCTGGAGCCTCCCGTCCGCCTGCAGACACTGTCGGTCCACGAAGGGGCGCTGGGGATCGCCCTGGACGCGACGGGGGAGACCCTGGTGGCGTGGAGCCGGGAGCGCCTGGAATTCCGGTCGGTGGCGGACGGCCGCTGCCTGTCTCAGCTCGATCTGAACAGCCCGCGGCACCAGGGCTTCTTGACCGACGGGGGCAGCCCCCTGGTCCACGCCGCCGGCAACCACGGCGACATCGCGCGACCCAACGCGGCGTTCGCGGTGCCGGATGGAGAAGGCCAGGCGTGGATCACCGCCCTGCCGGGGGGGCTGATCGTCTGCCCGGAGCGCCTGCGGGGGGCGCTGGAGACCGAGGTGAGCTTCGTGATCGACGGGCGGCACGCGTGGCCGGTCCACTGGGCAGAGGGGACCGAACACGTCGAGATCTGCGCCGATTGGATGGAGGCTCTGGAGAGCGTCAGGCTCCCCGCGGATCTGCCGGAGCCGCTCCGTCGGTGGCACCGGGGCGAGCGTCCGCCGACGCCTCCGAGCCTGACCGGGACGACGGAGACCACCATCGAAGGGGAGACCTTCAGCCACCGCGCGCCCACGCGGGGCCCGGGGCGGTACCGTGCGGTGGACATCCTCTCAGGCGACGCGATCACGGCCGAGGCGCTCCGGCCCCGGGTGGGTGAGGTCGTGGTGTGGCGCGAGTGGGGGAGGCGGCGGGTCGACGCGCTGCTCGCGGTTCGGGGAGGCGATGCGCTCCTGCGGCGCGGTACACGGGGACACAGCACCAGCGGTCTCGCGCACCTGGGCTGGATCGGCCGGGCGGAGCCGATCGCCGACGCCCGCGCGCTGCCGCTGCCGGCGGGCCCGGACCGCTCGCTCACGGGGCAGGCGGTGGCGGTGGGTGGTGTCCTGCAGCGCTGCGTGGAGACCGAGGACGATCTGCTCTATGAGGATCTGACCCGGGACGAGCTGGCGGCGATGATCGCGGAGGCCGGCGGGCGACTGGTGCCGCTGGAGGCCGCCACGCTGCTGATCGCTGGCTCAGGCGCCGAGGCGGAGATCGCGCGCGCCGATGAGCTGGGGATCGACGTCGGGCCCATCGAGCAGTTCTTTCCGCTGCTGTAGCTGCGGGGTTCCAGATGGGGCTTCCGACACCTGCGCGGCGGCTTGTCGGGGCCACCTCGCCGAGCTGAGCGAGATCGTGTTCACCGCGGATGCACAGACCGAGCGGGCCGTCAGGACCATCTCGCTCTGGAAGTCGGTTTTGTCGCGCCGGCCAGTGACCTTCGTGATGCCCCGGTCCAACACAAGGACCTCGCCGTGCTCGCCGACCATGATGTTTTTGGGTTTGATGTTTTGGTGGAATTGTGAATGATTGGTTTATGTGTTGGGTCTTCAGGTGATGGCGGTTCTGTGCAGGGGCAGGGCACCAGCGCGAGGGGGGGGGCATGAGGGACGGCGGCATGAGGGACGGCGGCGTTAGGATGAGCACCCCTGAGGAGGCCGCCCATGTTGCACGAAGAGGCCATCGCCCTGGTCGAGGAGCTCGGCGGGCAGGTCGAGCATGTCAACCGGATGAGGCAGATCCTCACGGGGCTGCTCACCGGCGCGCGGCAGACCTCCGTGTTCTCCAGTCTGGTCGAGGCGCCGACGCTGGTGACGCTCGGCGCAGGCGCGACCGGATCCTCCTTCCCTCCGCAGCCCCAGACGCTCGGTCCCGAAGGACAGCCCACCGAGGAGCGCCAGGCGATCGGCGGAGGCGCTCGGCGATACGAAGACCTCGGTCTGCTGGGACGGGGCGGTATGGGCGAGGTGCGGCGCGTTCGAGACCGCGATCTCGGCCGGACCCTCGCCATGAAGATCGCCTCTGCGGAGCTGATGTCTCGTCCGACGTCGCTGGCTCGATTCATCGAAGAAGCGCAGGCGACCGCGCAGCTTCAGCATCCGGGGATCATCCCGGTGCATGAGCTGGGGCAGCTACCGGACGGCCGCTACTACTTCACCATGCAGGAGGTCCGCGGAAAGACCCTCGGCGACGTCACCTGCGAGGTGCACAGGGCGAGCATCGGGGATCGCTGGCAGGCTGCACCGTCTGCGAGTGGCGGCTGGACGTTCCGCCGGCTGGTGGATGCGTTTCATCGGGCCTGTGAGGCGGTCGCCTACGCCCACGAGCGCGGGGTCGTCCACCGAGACATCAAGCCCGAGAACATCATGGTCGGCGCCCACGGTGAAGTTTTTATGTTGGACTGGGGGATCGCGAAGGTCACGGGGCGCCGCGACCTCGCCGCCGAGCAGGGAGACCTGGAGCTCTGGAGCCTCAAGCCCGGTCCCCCTGAATTCCGAGCCCCAGAACTGCGGAGCCCCGAATCCAGGACCACGACCCGGAAGCTGGATCTCAGCAGACCGGAGGTCAAGAGACTGGACGCCATCGTGACCGACCGCTCGCAAGACACGGCCCAGGCGACGCGGATGGGCGCTGTCTCCGGCACCCCAGCTTATATGCCGCCAGAGCAGGCCCGCGGCGAGATCGACCGCATCGACGCGCGCAGCGACATCTACGCCCTGGGTGCGGTCCTCTACGAGCTGCTGAGTGGGCGTTCGCCCTACGTCGGGACCAGCTCCAGGAAGATCCTGCAGATGGTCCGATCGGGCCCACCGGAGCCGGTGGGGAGACAGGTGAGCGAGGTAGAGTCACGCGCGCCGGGCCTCGAGGTGCCTGAGACAAGACAGGGACCACCGCTGCCCGCGGAGCTGGTGGAGGCGTGCGACCGCGCGATGGCTCGTGATCCCCGGGACCGGTTCCAGAGCGCAGCGGAGCTCGCAGCCGTGATTCGGGACTGGCTGGACGGCGCCAGACGCCGGGAGCAGGCGCTGGAGATGGTGGACGCGGCTCAGGCGCACGGCCCCGAGTCCGAGAGTCTGCGCCGACGAGCCGCTGCCTCGCGGGCAGAAGCTGCGGGGATGCTGGCGGGCGTGCAGTCCTGGGAGCCCGAAGAGAAGAAGGCCGCAGGCTGGGCGAAGGAGGACGAGGCGGTGGCGCTGGAGCGGCAGGCTGCGCTCGCGGATCTGGAGGTCGAGCGGGGCTTGCAGGGCGCGCTCCGGGTGGACCCCAGGCTGGTGGAGGCGCATGCGGCGCTGGCGGAGCGGCTGCGGAGGGAGCATCACAGCGCCGAGTCGAGGCGAGACGACGACGCGGCCCTCCGCGCCGAGGCGGGTCTGCGGGCGCATGCCGGGTCGCTGCCCGAGGACCACGCGATTCGGGTGGGCTGTATGGCGTATCTTCGGGGCGACGGCGCGCTCACGCTGGTGACCGACCCGCCTGGGGCAGAGGTGCTGCTGCATCGCTACGTTGCGCAGAATCGACGGCTGGTGCCGAAGTTCGAGCGCAGCCTTGGCAAGACGCCGCTGCGCCGGGTAACGCTGCCGATGGGGAGCTACCTGTGCGTGCTGCGGCACCCTGACAGGGGTGAGGGCGGCCCCGGCGAGGTCCGCTACCCTATCTGCATCGGCCGCCAGGAGCACTGGAACGGAGTACGGCCGGGAGACCGAGACCCCACGCCCATCATCCTGCCGAGACGCGGTACGCTGGCCCCTGATGACTGCTATGTGCCGGCGGGCTGGTTCTGGAGCGGCGGTGACCCGGAGGCGCACCAGAGCCTCCCCCGGCGGCGGCTCTGGGCGGACGCGTTCCGGATCAAGCGGTTCGCCGTGACCAACGCTGAGTACATCGCCTTCCTCGATGACCTCGTGGCCTGGGGCCGGGAGGACGAGGCCCTACGCCACGCCCCACGAGAGCGAGCAGGGACGGCGGGAGAGCTGGGCGCGTTGGTCTACGGCAGGGACGGGCACGGACGGTTCGTGCTCCGCCCGGACGCCGACGGCGATTGTTGGGATGCAGAGTGGCCGGTGACGATGATCGACTGGCGGGGCGCGCTGGCCTGCAGCCGCTGGTGGGCAGCCCGAGCGGGGCTGCCGTGGCGTCTCCCGGGCGAGCTTGAGTGGGAGAAGGCCGCTCGGGGCGTGGACGGGCGCTTCTTTCCGTGGGGAGACGTCCTCGACCCGTCGTGGTGTTGCATGAGCCAGAGTCATCAGGATGTTCGACTGCCCGCTCTGGTCGACAGCTACCCGATCGACGAGAGCCCCTTCGGTGTGCGCGGCATGGGCGGCAACATGCGCGACTGGTGCGCCTCCCGCTTCACCATCGGCGGACCCGGGACGACGAACGATATCGCGTCTCCTGCCGACATCGAAGCGGAAGACACTGCCGCGCGGCGGTCGGTCCGAGGTGGGTCGTGGGGTCAGGACGACCGCCTCGCGCGCGTCTCGTGCCGCGTCGGCCTCGGTCCGGGGTTCCGGAGTCCGAACTATGGGCTGCGTCTGATCTGCGTCGGTGAGGATGTCCGATGATGGAGCCGCGTCGGGGGCCCGGACTTCAGGACAGGAAGGCATCCCGCGCCTCCTGCACGGCGGCGACCGGCCCCACGAACACCACATGATCCCCCTCCTCGATCATGGTGTCGCCCCGCGGCACCACGAACACATGGTCGCGGATGACCGCAGCGACCACCGACTCGGCGGGGATCTGCAGATCGCGGATGCGCTTGCCGGCCACCGAACCCTGCTTCGGCACGATCACGCCGATCAGGTGCGCGGTGCCCGACTCGATCTCGAACAGCTCGGCCACGCCGGGTCGGTCCAGGTAGTTCTCGACCAGCCCGGCCGTCGACCACGGCGCGGAGATGGCGACGATGTCGTGCGACTCCAGCAGCGAGACGTACTCGGGGTCCTGGACGATGGCGATCACCCGCTTCATGCCCAGGCGCTTGGACTGCAGCGCGGCGATGAAGTTGCGCCCGTCGTCGTCGGAGGCGGCGACCGCCACGTCGATGTTCTCCAGGCCGACCTGACCGAGCACCTCCCGCTTGGTGCCGTCGCCGTGGAAGATGGGCACGCCGAACTTGCTCTGCAGCTCCTGGCAGAGCTCCTCATCGCTCTCGATGAAGGTGATCTGGTGCTCGTGGGAGCGGAACACCATGCGGTACTCGTCCTTGGCGAGCAGTCGCTCGGCGATGCTCTGTCCGAGCTGCCCCCCGCTGATGATGAGAACGCGCATCTTCGCTTTCCTCCTTGAGATGAGCCAGACCGTGAGGGTGCGGACGAACCCGGGGACCCGCCGAAGCTCGGCGCGGTTCTCCGGCGTGCGCAGGTAGATACCACCGCCGATGACCGTGAGGACGCCGCCGAGGGCGAACGCGCTGGCCTCCAGGGTGGGCACGAAGATCCAGCAGCTCGCAGCACCGATGAGCGGCAGCCACGGGAACCACGGCATCCGGAACGGCCGCAGCAGGTTGGGCATCTTCTTCTGCAGCGAGATCACCGAGATGTTCACGATGCCCTGTCCGGTGAGATACCCGAAGGCGCTCACCGACGCGACCAGGGCCACCACCCCGGAGCTGGAGAAGCCGATCACCACCAGGGCGCACAGCACCAGCGCCAGGTGCGGTGTCTGGTATTTGCTGTGCATCCGCATCAGCGACCTGGGCAGGTGACCGTCGCGGCCGAGCGCGAACAGGATGCGTGCGCTGGCGCCCAGGGTGACGCTGAAGGCCGACAGGCAGGCCATCACGGTGGCGAGGATCCCGGCCCAGCGTCCCCAGCTGCCGAACAGCTTGTCGGCGGCGTAGATGAACGGCACCGGGGTGGATGCGATCTCGCTCCAGTGGACCGAGCCCATCATCACGCCGACCACGATCACGTAGATCGCCAGGCCGATGCCCAGCGTGAGCAGGATGGCCCGCGGGATCGTGCGCGTCGGCTCCTTGATCTCCTCGGCCGCCACCGTGATCAGGTCGAAGCCGACGAAGGAGACGTAGATCAGCGCCATGCTGGGCAGGAAGGGAGACAGGCCCATCGGCGCGATCGGATCGAGGTTCGGCGCCTCGATCTTCATCCCCGCCAGCACCGCGAAGCCCAGCAGGATCAGCAGCTCGATCAGATTCATCACGGCGATGACCATCAGCGACTGGGACATGCCGCGGATGTTGAGCACCAGGAACACCGCCGTCACCGCCATGGCGATTGCCGGGATCGGCACGTCGGCCCAGAAGTACTGCTGCACCGTTACGGCGAAGATCAGGGCGTACATCGACGCCGCGAGCACGTTGCCGATCCAGAAGAACCAGCCGGTCAGGAACGCCAGCGTGCTCGGCATGGTGCGGCTGACGAATGAGTAGCCCCCGCCGGCGATGGGGATGGCCGCGCCGAGCTCGCTGTAGTTCAGCGCCGTCGGCACCACGAGCAGGCCCAGGCACAGATACGACACCACGCCGAGCGGACCCACGCGCTCGGCGAGCGGCGCAGGCAGCGCGAAGATCCCCGGCCCCATCATGGCGCCGATGCCGATCATCACGGCCATGAACAGGCCGATGTTGCGTCGGAAGGAGACGTCGCTCATGCGGGACGGCGGGGGGAGAGGAGTCCCCATGGATAACGTCTTTATACGGGCTCTGGTGATCAGGATCAGATTCGTGCCGTGGCCGGCTCCTTGGGCGAGTGAGCGTGCGAGGATCCGGTTTCGTGGAGGGCTGGAGAGACCCCGCCGTTCCAAAGTTCGCTACTCCATATACCCCAGCGCCTGCAGCGCAGCTTGAGTCGACGCATCGACGCCCTGCTCGCCGATCTTCTTCGCTTTGTTGGCCTGGGATATCAGCAGCTCTCGATAGGCTGTCAGCGCCTCGGCATGCTCCCCCGCCAGATCGACGCGCTCCTCGGGATCTGGCCGGAGCTTGAACAGCCACTCCTCGCGTGAGTCTTCATCCAGGATGAACTTGACGGGCTCGCGGACCAGGGTCGTCTCGCCGCTCTCATCGGTGACCTCCTGCTTCGCCTCGTACCGGTACCCGAGCAGCGTGCCCTCGGACAGAGAGGCGGTCCGCCGTCCCATCAGCACCCCGGGCAGCCCGAACAGCTCGGCCCCCGTGAGGTGCTTGACCAGGCCGATCCCGCGGCTCTTCTCCATGGGGTCCAGCCCGATGAGCTCCAACACGGTGGCGGGGATGTCCATCAGCCGAACCTGCGGAGATACCCGCGGCGCGATCTCGGTCTTCTTGTGGGGCACGATGATCAACGGCACCCGAACCGCGCCGTCCCAGATGCCGTGGTGGTTGAACTCGATGCCGTGCTCACCGAGCATCTCGCCGTGGTCAGCCGTGACGACGATCAGCAGCGGGCCGCCCAGCTCCAGCCCCCGGACGGCCGTGATGAATTCGGCGAGCTGGCCGTCGGTGTAGGCGACCTCCTCGGCGTAGAGTCGGCGCAGCTTCTCCCGCACTTCGTCTGTGTAGGGGTAGCCGGGCTCCTGACTGAGGATGTCGCGGTGGTCGATCGACGGGGAGCCTGGCGTGCCGTTGTCCTCGAAGCCGGGCAGACCGTGGGGTTCGTACGGTGAGTGGGGCTCGAACAGGTGTACCCACGAAAAAAACGGCCGCTCCTGATTGATCGTGATCCAATCCAGCGCTCGGCCGAACGTGGCGGGGGCGGTGCGCTCCAGCAGGAACGGGAAGTCAGTTGGATCGCCGAAGCGCATCAGCACCCGGATCCCGAGCCGGACGGCGCCGATCTCGGCCAACCCCTGGACCCACGGGAAAAAATCGTCGTCGTAGACCTCGAAGCCCTGGTCCAGCCCGGTCCGCGAGTCGACAGCAAAGCTGGACAGGAACGCCCCGGTGGCGTAGCCCTCGTCCGCGAGCGCCTCGGCGAGCGTCTGGTAGCCGGAGCTCAGGCTGTGTCCGTTGGACAGCACGCCGTTGTCGAGCGGGTGGCGGCCGGTCATCAGCGCCGAGTGCGCCGGCGCCGTCTCGGGCATGGGCGTGATCGCCGTCTCGAAGAAGATGCCCTCGGCGGCCAACCCATCGAGGAAGGGAGTCTGCACCGGGGAGTCGCCCGCCGCCGAGAGGTGGTCGGCGCGCAGGGTATCGACCGTGATCAGCAGCACGTTCGGGTCGCCTGGGAGCGCGCGGGCGTTGCCGAATTCGCGACTCGACAGCCAGCCGGCGGCGAGCAGCCCCAGGCTCAGTCCGGCCAGCAGCGACCAGCCCTTCCAGCCGACCCGGTACTCCTCGCCGATCTCCTCGCGTCGGAACCAGTAGCGGGCGTTGAACCACACGGTGCCGGCCAGACCGATGGGCAGCATGGCGAAGGCCGCCGCCGCGGCGACGATGCCCGCCGCGAGCTTGCCCTGCACGGCGGGCAGCAGGTAGAACGCCGCGACGAGCAGCGCGCCGCCGGCCATCGAGGTGGCATGCTGGCTGGGCGCGCTCCACTTGCGACCCAACGTAGCGCTGAGCGCGCCGAACGGGACGGCGGCGGCCGCGCCGATCAGGCCGCCGATCCCGACCGCGCACAGAGTCAGCACGAGCGCGGAGCCGAAGTCCATCGACAGCTTGAGGGTGCTGCTCAGGGCGATGGCCTCGAAGCCGCCAGCGATCACGCCGAGGCCGAAGCCGAGGATCGGGGCCCGCAGGGCGGGGTTCATCAGGTGACTCCTTTGAGTTGGCTCATTCGTCGATATACCCCAGCGCCTGCAGCGCCTGCACCGTCGTCGGATCCATCTCGGGCGACACCACGTCTACAGACCGCAGCGTGCCCTCCAGGGTTTCACGCATCTGCGGCGGACAGCTCGCGTTGGGATCGAGCTCTCCCGGATCGGTCTCCAGCGCGTAGCACTCGGTCTCCGTGACCCCCCGCTCCGCGGCCTGATCGTGGTAGATCAGCTTGTGTTCGCTCTCGCGGAGGGCGTAGTCCACGGGAGGCACCGCCACGAACCGCCCGGCGACCGTCGACGACAGCACCTTGGTGTCTGTGCAGGCCACCCCGGCCAGCGCGTCCCCCCGGTCGCGGCCAAGCCGCGTGCGGCCGTCCACCACGCCGACCAGTCCCAGGACCGTCGGGGCGATGTCCATGTTGGAGACCTGACAGGGGATGGTCGCGCCGGCTTGCACCGCCGCGGGGTAGCGCACGAGCCAGGGCACCTGCAGAGAGACGTCGAACAGCGTGTCGCCGTGATCGAACAGGTAGTCGTGCTCGGTGAGGCTCTCGCCGTGATCCGCGGTGAGCATCACCACGGTGTCGTCGAGCACCCCCTGATCTTCGAGGGCGCCGAGCAGCTCTCCCACCAGCCCGTCGGTGTAGCGCAGCTCGGCCTGGTAGGCGTCGGTCAGCCACTCGGTGGACGTGATGGCGCGATGGGGCGGCGGCCAGTACGGCGGCAGATCCAGCGCCTCGCCGTCGGTGGGCGGGTCGAACGGGTGATCCGGCGCCTCATAGGGGGCGTGGGGATCAAACAGATGCACCCATAGGAAGAATCGCTCATCGGCGTGGACGTCCAGCCAGGATCGCGCGCGCTTGATGACGCCGTCTCCGCGGCGCTCCCGGAGCGTATGGGCCGGCAGCACCACCTGGTCGATCGCCTTGACCAGGCTCAGCCGGTGCAGGCCGCGCACGTCGCCGAAGTCGTCGTCGTAGACGTCGAAGCCCTGCGACCACCCGTAGCGGGCATGCAGCGGGAAGCCTGCGACGAAGCCGGCGGTGGTCCAGCCCGCGTCCTGCAGCACCCGCGACAGCAGAGCGGGCTGATCGCCGAAGGCCGTCCCGTTGGAGATCACCCCTGTCACGAACGGCGGGTTGCCGGTGAGGATCGCCAGGTGGGAGGGCTCGGTGAGCGGGGCCGTGGCGATGGCCGTGTCGAAGCGCACGCCCTCGCGCGCGAGGCGATCGATGTTCGGCGTCGCGTTGGACGAGCCGTAGGCGCCGATGTGATCGGGCCGCGTGGTGTCGAGGGTGATCACCAGCACGTTCGGGCGGTCATCGGCGGGCGCACCCGCGGGGCTCGGCGAGCGCGCGAACGCCAGCACCGCGCCGATCACGCCGGCCAGACCTGCCAGCGCAGACACCGGCCGGGTCGGCAGCACGCGACCGGCCACGAGGCCGAGGATCAGCGAGGCGAACGTGATGCCCAGCAGCCCGCCGATCACGCGGGGGTCGGTGAGGAACTCGTTGAGGAACAGCTCGAAGCGGAACCACAGGGCCGCATGCACCCAGATGAGTCCCGCCATCACCAGACCCCGGGGGTTCCAGCGCAGGACCGAGGCGATCAGCGCGACGATGACCGTGTAGGCGACCGACAGGCCGATCCCGCAGGCCAGCCACACCGCGACGTCCGCGGGTGACATGCCGTGGCGGGGGGCGGCGCGCAGGCCGACCTCCAGTGCGCCCGCGCCCGCGCCGAGGATGAGCGCCAGCTTGAGGAGCGCTGGGCGATTTGCGGGGGGGCTCATCCTATGTTCGCTCTCCCGCTGCCTTCAACCGCGCCTCCGCCTCTTCCGCGGAGAGTCCACCGGGCAGCGGCGGGTAGTCCTCGAAGAACGGCCGGATGTCGGTGCCGCGCACCCGCCGTCGCATCAACATGAACTGCAGGTAGTGGTCGGGGTGCCGCGCGATCCAGGGTTCGAACCGCGAGACGATCGCCTGCATGTTCTCGGCGGTCTCGCGACGGCGATCGCCTTCGATCGTCTTCCAGGGCAGCTCTTCTTCGATGATCACGCGGTGGCGCTGAGCGTCGGGCTCGCGCACCACGAGCGTGGGCAGCAGCGCTGCGCCGGTCTTTCGCCACAGCTGGATGGGCTGCGACGACAGATTGGCCGTGCGCGCCAGCATCTGCGCCTGCGTCCAGCCCGTGCCGCCGCCGCCGTCGAACGCGAGCCCCAGCACCTCTCCGTTGCGCAGACACTGGAACGCCGGTCGCAGAAATTTGAACACGTTGATGTGCTGCACCGGCAGACGCTGCTCCAGCTCCCAGCGGCGGGCCAGCACCTTCTCCCACAGCGGCGTGGTGCGGGTCTCCCGCAGGATGTCCGCCCACACGGGCGGCGGCGCCGAGAGCTGACTCATCGGGTAGCCCTTGTGCCCCAGCGCCGGCATGATCATCTGGTTGGCGCCGAAGTGTCCGATCAGCACTATGGCGCCGTGTCCGCGCTTCAGGGCGGCGTCGAGGTGCTCGCGGCCCTCGATCGCGCAGGTCTCGTCGATGGTGTCAGGGCCGAGGTGGGGGTACCGCAGCACCTCGATCTCGTTGAACATCGCCTGCCGGTAGGCGTCGCGGATGATGTCTCCCTCGGCTCTGGGCAGCGGGCGATCGCCGAACAGCAGCCGCAGCTCCTCCCGCATCTCGCGGCCGTTTCCGGCCATTCGACGCACGGCGTCGCCGCCGACGCGGGCCAGCTGCCGGAGAACGCGCCGGGGCGATCGCGACACCACCTCCTGCCCCGGGTAGTACAGCGCCAGCCCGCCCAGATCCTTGATCAGGAGCGTGGGAGAGTGCTTGTTCGGGATGGTGTCAGCGCTCATCGCGCTCTGGATCCGCCGTCACCGACCGCACCGTCACCTTGTCCACCTTTCCGTTCGGCAGCTTGGGCACCTCTCTCCAGAATTCCACGATCCGTGGCACCTTGTAGACGGCGAGCTGCTCCCGGCACCACGCCTGCACCTTGCGGCGGTTCAGCGCGCTGCCAGGAGTGGTGGCGACCACCGCGCGGGCGATCTCTCCGCGCAGGCGCTCCTCTGCGCGCACCACCACCGCGTCGATCACCTCGGGGTGCGCCTTCAGCACCCGCTCGATCTCCAGCGGGTACACGCGGATCCCGCCGATCTTCAGCATCTCCGAGCGCCGGCCCTGGAAGGTGATGAAGCCGCCCGTGTCGGCCGTGACGAGATCTCCGGTGTGGTACCAGCCGTCCTTGAAGCCGCGCGCGGTCTCCTCGGGCTGCCGCCAGTAGCCGCTCGCCACCGAGGGCCCCTGGATCACCAGCTCCCCCACGGTGTCCGGCGGGACCTCTGTGCCGCTGTCGTCCACCACGCGCACCCCGTACCCGGGAACGGGCCGCCCGGTGGCGCCGGGTCTGCGGGTGTCGGCGCGGGGGCCGTTGGCGAGCGCGACCCCGGTGGCCTCCGTGCATCCCCAGACCGGCAGGAAGGTGGCGTCGAACAGCCCCTCCATCCGCTCCAGCATGTCCGCGCTCACGTACGCGCCGCCGCTCTCCAGCATGCGCAGGCTGGACAGGTCGTAGCCGCCCGCCCTCCCGGGGCTGCTGCTTGAGCTTGTTGCGCGGCGGTCTTCGCGCGGCGCGGCGTAGTCGAGCATCATCTCGTAGAAGCTGGGCACCGCCATCATCCAGGTGACGCCGAAGCGCGCCACGCATCCGGCCACGACCCGCGGCGAGATCGAGTCGAGGATGACGAACGCCCCGCCCACCAGCAGGCTGCGGTGGAACAGCTCGTGGGGGTGCGAGAACACCGAGAACATCCCCAGGAACACGTCGTCGCTCGTGAAGCCCAGCCCCTCGATGGTGGCGACGCCGTTCTCCTGGATGTTGCGATGGGTGGTGATCGCTCCCTTGGGCCGGCCCGTCGTGCCTGAGGTGTAGTTCAAGTAGCAGGGGGTGTCCGGGGCGCTGGTGTCCCACAGCGGCGCGTCCGGCAGCTTCTCGATGTCGCTGTAGGCCGTGGCGGTCTCGGGGCCGCCGTCGCCCACCCAGATGACGCGCCCCGGATCCGGCAGGAGATCGGAGACGGCGTCCAGCAGCTTGCGCTGCGCTCCCTCGCAGAAGATCGTCTCGATCTGTGCGCTGCGGAGCTGATCCCGGACGCGAGCGGGGTGCAGCTTGAAGTTGATCGGCGCCATGATCGCGCCGATGCGCGCGCAGGCCAGGAAGCCGATCACCACCTCGGGTCTCTTGAGCAGCATGAACCCGACGACGTCTGCGCGCTGCACGCCCGCGTCGAGCAGGAGCGCTCCCAGTCGATCGACCTCGGCGTCGAGCTCGCCCCAGGTCAGGCTGCGCAGATCGGACAGCAGCGCAGGAGCGTTCGGCTGAGCCGCGGCGATCCGTCGGAGCGCAACGCCCAGGGTCAGGCGGGTGGCGTCTTCCAGCATCAGGCCCTCTCACAGATCGGTGCCCCGGCAGGGGGCATGGCTCACTCAATTGCCGCGTGGGCCATTGATCGTCAACCGCTGTTGGAGTGACCGGCGCTCCTGTCGGCCACGGGGCCCGCTGACCAGGGCCCGTGGTGCTCACTCTTGCAGGTCGGCAGCCGCCGCAGCCGCCGCGCCGCCTGGCGCGCCATATCGAGCACTGCGTCCTCGTCTTCGCCTGCGTAGCGGACCCGGTAGTGCAGCCCCACCAGCTCCACCAGCGCCTCGCCTTCCCACACCTGCTCCGCCAGCCACGCGGCGCCGTCGCGCGGCGGGAGCCCTCTCGGGATGCGCCATCCCCGCTCTGCCACCAGGCGCCAGGCGCGGGTGTGCAGCCGCCTCAGGCGTCCCCGCCGGACCCTGCTCCACCGACGGGCCGCAGCCCAGCAGGCAGCGGCGAGCACCAGGGGAAGCGCCAGCCGACCCGCGACCGACAGGAGCGCCACCTGATCGTCGGGGGAGTAGCTCCGCAGCGATCGCCACCCGCCCGCGAGCGCGTCTGCCGCAGCGCGCGCGAGCCCGCTCTGGGGGGGATCGCCTGCCGCGGGGGTGGCGTCGAACCGCACCCACCCCGCGGCGCCCAGGTGCGCCTCCACCCAGGCGTGGGCGTCGCGCTGGCGGACCACCAGATCCCCGGTGAGGGTGTCCACCTCTCCGCTCAGGTAGCCGCCCACCACGCGGCTGGGGATCCCGCTGGCGCGCAGCAGGACCGCCAGCGCAGAGGCGAAGAACACGCAGTGTCCGCGGCGGCTCTCGAACAGGAACGTCGCGAGGGGCTGCGCGGCGTCCAGCTCTACAGGGACGCGCGTGTACGCGAACTCCTCCCGCAGCCAGGTCTCCAGGGCCACGGCGCGCTCCCAGGAGCTCGATGAGAGCCCCGCGCGGGCGGTGACGCGTCGGGCGGCGTCGCGGAAGCGGGGATCCAGGCTGGGGGGCAGGGCCGTCCAGGTGCCGGAGGCCAGGGCGCCGGTCTCCAGGGGGCTCGTGGGCGCCGCGGGCAGCAGGGACAGGCGCCGCAGCCGCCCGGGGTCGCGGGGCTCCTCGCGCCGGATGACCCAGTAGCGGAACGGCGCGGGCTCGCGGCGGCCCCCCCCCCGGCGCGGGGCCGCGGGGGGGGCGGCGCCGGGGGGGCCCCCCCCCCCCCCCCGGGGCCGGGGGCGGCCCGGGCCCGCCCCACGGGGGATCCCCCCCACGCCCACGATGGCCGGCGGTCCCACCAGCACGCTGTCCGGGCCGGGCTCGAGCTCTATCTCCCAGCGCTCGCCGTCGGCCACCGCCCCCGAGGCTGCTGGCTGCGAGGGAAGGGTGCCGCTCCAGTGGCCTCCGTCGAAGTGGTCCCAGGCGGGGCCGCGGAGGTACACGCGCCAGGGCGCGGGGGTGTCCGGATCGGAGACCTGCCGCGCGCGCAGGACGACCCGCTGGCTCTCCAGGGCCTCCTCCACCGCGCTGAACGCGATGTCTCCGCTCAGGCCCACGACGGCGGCGTTGCGCGGTACCTCGCCTGGAGGCGACGCGATGCGGGGCAGGACGACGAAGCCCACCGCCGTCAGCGCGGCGACGGCGCCCAGCTCTGCCAGCGCGGGCCGGGCGGGGGTGTCGGCGATCGCTCGCCGCAGCGCCAGCGGCGCCGCGGCGATGCCCGCCAACAACGCAGCGTCCTGCAGCGGGCCGGGTGGGGCGAGGGCCACCAGGGCCACAGCCAGCGCCACGCAAAGGCGATCGTCCCCCGGTCGGTCGGCCACCCGCAGCCGGTGTGCCAGCGCCGCCGCGAGGCTCCACAGCGCCACGCCGCGCGCCTCCTCCGACAGCGCGAGGAGCAGCCCTCCGGCCAGCGCCGCGATCAGGGTGAGCTGGAGCCAGCGCCGACGGCTCGCGCCATCCAGGGGATCCTGCTGCCACAGGGCCCACGCCGCAGCGACCGCGGGCGCAGCCAGCCACGGCGCGCCGGGGGCCAGCAACCCCAGCGCGCAGACCACAGCCAGGGGCCAGCCGCGACGGGGCCCGCGCATCGGCCTACCAGCCATTGGCAGAACTCCCGATGGAGTTCTGCCAGAAGCCGGCAGGGTCCGCTCCAGGAGCAGGCTGGAGGGAGGCCGCTATGCGGCCTTCGGGGGGCAACGCCTCCCGGGAGGGAAGTTGGTGGACCGGGGCTCGGCAGAGGAGCGCTGCGCGCCGCACAGCCGGCTGAAGGCGGTCACGACTTCGGCCGGAGTCCACTACCAGAAACCGTTCTGCACCACGTCGGCGATGTCCTTGACGAACACCCACAGGAACAGCATCACCATCAACAGGATGCCGATCTGGTAGCTGCGCTCGCGGAAGGTGACCGACACCGGGCGACCGCGGATGGCCTCCATGCTGCAGAAGAGGATCTGCCCGCCGTCCAACACCGGCACCGGCAGGAGGTTGAAGATGCCCAGGGAGATCGACAGCATGCCCATCAAGCGCGCGTAGGTGAACAGCCCTCGCTCGGCGGCCTGGCTGGCGAGCTGCACCATCTTCAGCGGGCCACCCACCGACTTCTCCGCTGACGCCTCCCCGGTGAGGAGCTGCCCCAGGCGATCGATGATCGCGCGTGACAGCTCCAGGGTCTCCTCGGTGCCGCGCTTCAGCGCAGCGCCGAACGAGTAGTACCTCCGGACCTGCGGCAGCGTCGCGTAGCTGGCCTGGCTGTGCACCCCCAGGATGGGCCGTCGGTAGTACAGCCCGGAGTAGTCCACGTCGTCGATGACCGTCGGCGTCAGCTCCAGCGAGATCAGCTCGCCGGCGCGCACCAGCTCCACCTTCATGGCGCGGGCGGTGGCGTCCTCTCCCTCTCCGACCATCGTCCCGCCGACGGCGCTCAGCACGTCGCTCCAGGTCGTTAGCGGCCGGTCGTCGAGCTTGAGGAAGCGGTCGCCCTCCTTGAGGCCGTGCTGCAGCGCGGGGGAGGGGGGCGGCGGGGCCTTCGGAGTGCACCCCGAGAACAGGCTGGTCTCAGAGGAGACGGTGTCGGAGACCTGGCGCACGAACAGGCTGGTGGGCACCAGGCCCCAGCCCTCCGCCGCCGACAGCGGGCGCCCGGGAGACAGCGGCAGCCAGCCCGAGGCGCGCGAGAGCGTCACCTCGCGCGTGTCTTCGCCCCGGGTCACCTCCAGGGTGACGGTGTCGCTGGCGGCGGCCAGCGCCTGGTTCAGCTCCACCCAGTCCGTCACCACGCGGCCGTCCACCGCGCTCACGCGATCGCGGGTGGTCATCCCCGCGACCCCCGCAGGAGAGGCAGGATCATCGACGCCCACGGCGGTCGACAGCCGCGAGGCGGTGAGCCCCACGTCGCCCGCGCGCTCCGCGTCTTCGGGGAACGCGAGATCGAAGGTGAGGTGGTCGCCGCCGCGCTTCACAACAACCGGGTGTGTGCCTCCGGCCAGATCCGCGACGTACGCCGACATGTCCAGCCACGCGAAGACGTCGTGGTCGCCCACGGAGACCACGGTGTCGCCCGGCTGCACGCCCGCCTCGAACGCCGGGGAGTCGTGCTGGACCTGCCCCACCATCGGCGCGGGCTGGGGCTCGCCGGCCATCAGCAGCACGGTGAACACCGCGACCGGGAGCACCAGGTTGAAGCCGGGTCCGGCCGCCATCACCAGCAGGCGCTGCCACACCGGGCGGCGGTTGTAGGCCGACTCAGGATCGGAAAGATATTGCTCGTCGTCGTCGTCGTAGCCAAACGGATCGGCGCCGGCCATGCGCACGTAGCCGCCCAGCGGGAGCGCGCTCACGCGGTAGTCGGTGTCGCCGATCTGGATCCCGAACAGCCGCCGGCCGAAGCCGATGGAGAACACCAGCACGCCCACGCCGCAGGCCTTCGCCAGCAGGAAGTGGCCCAGCTCGTGGATGAACACCAGGACGGCGATCATCACCACGGCGGAGAGCACCGCGCCGATGGTGCCGGTGCCCGGGAGGCCGAGCAGGTCGAGGGAAGCCAGCATGACGGCGTCCTAACCCACAGGCGCGGGTGCTCGGTCCGGGAGTTCGGGGGCCCCCGTGTGTCGCCCTGCGTCTTGCCTGACCTTCTCGAACATCAGCACCGCCGCAGCCACCGACACGTTGAGCGACGACAGGTTCCCGCGCAGCGGGATCCCCGCGACGGCGTCGCACTTTCGCCGCAGCGTGGAGGTCAACCCCTTGTCCTCGCCGCCCAGCACGAAGGCCACGGGTCCGGTCAAATTCAGCTCCCACGGCGGGGTGCCGCCAGCGGCGGCGCCGATCACGGGGATCCCCGCGCGGCGGATCTGCGCCAGCGACGACGACAGGCCCTCGCGGATCAGCGGGACCTCCTCGGCGCCCCCCATCGCCACGCGCTGCACCACGGCGGTGAGGCCCTTGCCGCGACGCACCGGCACGATGACGCCGTGCACGCCCGCCCCCAGGGCGCTGCGCATCACCGCGCCCAGGTTGTGCTCGTAGGAGACCTCGTCGAGCAGGACGAGGAACGGAGCCTCTTCGCGGCGGTCCAGGTCGGCCAGCAGGCCGTGGGTGCTGAAGGCCGGCAGGGGCTCGGCCTCGGCGATCACGCCGTTATGCACACGGCTCTGGCTCATGCGGTCGAGCTGATGGCGAGGCACGCGGCGCACGGGGATGTTGTCGCGGGCGGCCTTGTGCAACAGCTCGGCGATCTTGCCCTTCTGCTTCGCGCGGTCATCGAGCCAGACACGGAGGACCCTGCGGCGTCTGCGGCGCAGGGCCTCGAGGGTGACGTTGCGGCCTTCGAGCTGGTCGGTGGTCATCGAACGCTCAGAGCAGCGTGGCAGCCAGCTCCGCCAGCTCCGACCGCTCGCCCTTCCGCAGCGTGACGTGTCCGGCGACGGGGTTCTCCTTGAACCGCTCGACCACGTAGGTGAGGCCGTTGCTGGTGGCGTCCACGTAGGGGTTGTCGATCTGGTAGGGGTCTCCGGTCAGCACCACCTTGGTGTTCTCTCCCGCTCGGGTGATCACCGTCTTGACCTCGTGCGGCGTGAGGTTCTGGGCCTCGTCCACGATGAGGTACTGATGGGGCAGCGAGCGACCGCGGATATACGTGAGCGGCTCGACCTGCAGCATGTTCTGATCGATGAGCGCCTGGTAGTTCGGCGTGGAGACGTTTCCGCTGCGATCGCGGCCGCCGCCGACCAGCAATTCGAGGTTGTCGAAGATGGGCTTCATCCACGGGTTGAGCTTCTCTGAGAGGCTGCCGGGCAGGAAGCCGATGTCGCGCCCCAGCGGGAAGATCGGGCGGCTGACCACGAGGCGCCGGAACCGCTGCTCGTCGGTGACCTGCTTGAGCCCGCATGCCAGCGCCATCAGCGTCTTACCGGTGCCGGCGTAGCCGTCCAGCGTGACCAGGGAGATGCTGGAGTCGAGCAACAGGTCGAAGGCGTAGAGCTGCTCCTTGTTGCGGGCGTGGATCCCCCAGACGCCCTCGTTGTAGCGGCCGACGATCTGGAGGCGATCGCGCTTCTGGTCGTAGCGCGTCAGGGCGGTCTGCTTGGCGCTCTGCAGGCTGCGCAGCATGAGGAACTGGTTGGGGTACCAGCCGTGCTCGCGGGCCTCGGCGGCCTCCATGGGCAGGTGCCCGTTGCGGTACAGCTCCGCGATGGTCTCGGCGTCCACCAGGTGCTCGCCGGCGCCGGTGTAGCGCTCGTCCATCTCGACGTGTGCGTGCTGGTAGTCCTCCGCGGGGATCCCCAGGGCGTCGGCCTTGATGCGCATGTTGGTGTCGCGGGTCACGAACACCACGCGCTGTTCGGCCTTGTCCGCGACGCTCAGCACGGTCGACAGGATCATGTTGTCGTTGGTGCGCGGTCCGAAGCTGCGGGGCAGGTTGGCGCCGGCCACCGGCATCTGCACCCGCAGTGTCCCGCCGCCGTCCAGCGGGACGCCCTTCGAGAGGCTCCCCCGGCGTCGCATCTCATCGAGCCGACGCGAGATGAGCCGGGCGTTGCGGCCGGTCTCGTTGAGGTCCTTCTTGAACCGATCGACCTCCTCGATCACCGTGATGGGAATGACCAGGTCATTGGCCTCGAAGACCCCCATCGCGTTGGGGTCGAACAGAAGGACGTTGGTGTCCAGCACATAGGTGGTGCGAACGGCGGGATCGTTCAAAGGGGGCTCCCGGACGGGGGTGGCGGGGGTAGCTCAGAGGATGCGGGTAGCTCAGAAGGTGCGGGGCGTGCTCTCAGTGGACGCTGTCGGAAGACGCTGTCACGGGACGGTGATCGTCTGACTCAGGCTCACCGGGGTCGAGCCCGGACCGGCCTGCTGGAGGTGGCCGAGGAGGGTCTGTTGGAGCTGGACACCGCCGCCGCCGATCTGCACGCCGGTGCCGACGCGGACCTCCAGCGGCGCGGGGCTGGTCGCGGCGGAGGTGCCGTAGAGCATCACGGTGTTCTGGCCGAGGCTCAGGTAGGGGGCGAGATCGACCTGCAGAGCCGGCTGTCCCGAGCCGATTTGTCGCACGAGTCGCTGGTTCACCCAGACCTCCACCGCCTGTCCCGTCGAGCCCACGTCGCGGCTCACCAGCCAGTATCGGCCGATTGGGATGGTGCCTGCCTGCTGCGGACTCGGGGTCGTTCCGTAGCTGACACGCCCGGTCGGGGCTGCGGCTGGCTGGGAGACCTGCACGTCGTACTGCGGCGCGTCGATCCAGATGTCGCCGGCGGCGTCGACCCGCACGGTCACTCCATCAAGCTGGAAGTCCCGCAGACCGTCGGCGCGGACCCCGTTGACGTACAGCGTGGCGCCGTGGCCCAGGGTCATCAGGGCGAGCAGGGCGATCACGGCTCCTCCCCGGGCGCCGCGGTGACGCCGCTGGGCAGGTGGGTGTTGGGATCGACCTCCTCGCGGAGCCGCTTGCCGGGTCTGAAGAACGGCAGGCGCTTGCGCGGAACGATCATGGAGATCCCCGTGCGGGGGTTGCGTCCCTCGTAGGAGCCGTAGCGCCGCACCTCGAAGGTGCCGAACCCGCGCAGCTCCACGCGACCGTCATCGATCAGCGTCTCGCGGATCTCGTCGAAGAAGATGGTGACGATCTGCTCGGCGATGGGGCCGGGCAGCGCGTGCTGCGCGGCGAGGGCGGCGATCAACTCAGAGCGATTCACCGCGCGCCTCCTCCCTCGACCTCGTCGTCATCGGAGGGGGCCTGGAGGCGGGTGGAGGGCTCCTCGCGGCTGCGCTGCAGACGGTCCTTGCGCTCGATGCGGCGCCTGGCGGCGGCGCTGGTGGGCTCTTCGTCGTCGGCGGTCCGCTCCTCATCGCGGGCGGCCAGCGGCGCGAACATGCGGGCCAGGTGCGGCTTGAGATCCTGCATCACGAGGATGGTGGGGCTGGCGACGAAGACCGTGGAGTACGTGCCGATGAAGACACCCAGCAGGATCGCCAGCGCGAAGGTCTCGATGACGGGGCCGCCGAGCACCAGGAAGGCGGTCATCGCCAGCGCGGTGGTGACGGACGTGCGCAGGGTTCGCGCCAGCGTCTCGTTGACCGAGGCGTTGATCAGGTTGGTGGTGTCATGTCGCCGATAGCGCTTCATGTTCTCGCGGATGCGATCGTAGATGACGATCGTGTCGTTGAGCGAGTACCCGATGATCGTCAGCAGCGCGCCGATGATCGGCAGGTTGAACTCGCGATCCATCAGCACGAAGATGCCGACCACCACCGTGACGTCGTGGAAGAGCGCGAGCACTGCGCCGGGGGCGAAGGCCAGCTCGAACCGGAAGGCCACGTAGACCAGGATGAGGGCCAGGGTGGCGGCCAGCGACAGGAAGCCCTGCCGGCGCAGCTCACCGCCGACCTTCGGGCCGACGCTGTCGACCTGCTCGACCGAGAAGTCCTTGCCCTGCAGGGTGGTGCGGATCTCCTCCTCGATCTGCGTAGAGAGGCCGGGCAGGCGCACGTAGAAGGTGTTGTCGTCGGGGGCATCGGCCACCTGCGCGCCCTCGAAGGCCGACAGCGCCTTCTGGATCTGCGCGACCGACACGCCCTCGCCGCGGTAGCGCACGGTGAAGCGCGCGCCGACCTGGGCGTCGAACACCGACTCCTCGATCCAGTCCGCGCCGAAGGTGTCGGTCAGCGCCTTCGTGAGGCCAGCCTGCAGGTCCTCGGTGCCGAACGTGGGATCCTGGATGCGGACGGTGTACTCGCCGTCCTCAGGGGTGCCGACCTGCTGGACGGCGTCGGATGACAGCCCCAGCGCGGAGAGGGCCCCGCGGATGTCGCCGATCCCCGCCAGCTCCCGCACGTTCAGATCGGGGTTGCCGCCGAGGACGTCGCCGAGCGCGGCGCGCATCTCGGTCTCGGGATCGCCGCCGCTGTCGGTCTCTTCGGGGATGCGAATGAGGTACTCGCGCGCGTCCTCCTCGCCGAGCTGCTGCACCGCGCGCGCGGGCAGCGCCTCGCGCTCGACCCCCGTCACCTTGATCCAGGCATCCTGGAGGCGTTTTTCTGGCACCGGCTGCGCGAGCTGCGCGTGGATCGACCTGTGGAACTTGAGGTGGATCTCCGTTCCGCCGGTGAAGTCGATGCCCCAGTTGGGACCCTTGACGAAGAACGCGGTGAGCGCGCCGATGACCATGATCGTCGACAGCACACCCATTCGGTAGCGCCAGCCGACGAAGTCGATCTTTGTCCGACCCTCGCGGACGTCGGCGAGGAACTTCAGCAGGAACATTGGTTTTGCTCCCCCCATGGGGAATCGCTGCGGATTCGCTGCCAGCTGGCTAGATCGACAGGCCGCTGGACGTCTTGCGCGTGAGCCAGTCCATCAGCGTGCGAGAGACGAAGATGCCGGTGAACAACGTGGTGATGATGCCGATCATCAGCGTGACGGCGAAGCCCTTGATCGGGCCCGTGCCGTACGTGTAGAGCACGACGCCGGCGATGAACGTGGTGATGTTGGCGTCGACGACGGCCCAGAAGGCCTTGTCGAAGCCGGTGTCCGCGGCCGCGCGGGCTGTCTTGCCCAGACGCAGCTCTTCACGGATGCGCTCGAAGATGATGATGTTGGCGTCGACCGCCATACCCACCGTCAGCGCGATGCCGGCGATGCCCGGCAGGGTGAGCGTCGCGCCGGCGGTGGCGAGCAGCGCCATCACCAGCATGACGTTGCACAGCAGCGCCGCCACGGAGACAATGCCCGCCGCGCGGTACCACGCCAGCATGAACACCAGCACCAGGCTGAAGCCCACGACGGTGGCGCGCTTGCCCTGCGCGATGGCGTCTGCGCCGAGGCTCGCGCCGACGGTGCGGACCTCGCCGATGGTGACGGGGGCCGGCAGCGCGCCGGTGCGCAGGACGAGGGCCAGCACGCTGGCCTCCTCCTGCGCCATCAGCACATCGCCCACGCCCATCTCGATGCTCGCGCGGCCGCCGCGGATCGCCTCGCGGATGTAGGGGGCCGAGCGCGCCTCGCCGTCCAGGACGATGGCGAACCGCCGCCCGACGTTCTTGCTGGTGACGTCGCCGAAGATCTTGCCGCCGCGCGCCTTGAACTCCATGGCCACGTAGGGCTCGTTGAACTGGTTCCAGGCGACGTGGGCGTCGTTGACGTCGTCGCCGGTGAGGATCACCTCGTCACGGACCACGTAGTACGGGCCGCGCACGGGGCCGTCGGCGGTGTCGTTGTACTCCCACAGCAGCTGGGAGTTCGGGGGCAGCGTGCCGCGGCTGAGCAGCCACTCGGAGAACAGGTGGTCGTCGGTGTAGACCTCCGCCTCCAGCTCGCCCGACTCGGCCATCTTGTCGGCCGACAGCAGCGCCCGCTCCAGCTTGGTGGGGCTCTTCATGGTCTCTTCGTCGACCATCATGAATTCCAGCACCGCCGCGGTGCCGATGGCCGAGATCGCCTGCGAGACGTTCTCGAGGCCAGGCAGCTGCACGTTGATGCGGTTGCCGCCCTTCTGGGTGATGGCCGGCTCCTTCACGCCGGTCTCGTCGATGCGGCTGCGCAGCGTCTCCAGCGCCTGCTCGACGGCGCGGGTGCGGATGTAGTCGGCCTGCTCGTCCGTCAGCTCGAACATGAAGAACTCGACGTCGCCGATGTCCTGCGTGTTCTGGTACTCGTAGTGCGTGTAGCGCTTCTGCATGAACACGGTGACGTCGTTCAGCGTGGCGCCCGGCCCCGGCTCGATGAGGAGCTGGGGCTCACCGCGGGCCCGCCGCACGTCGCCCAGGGTCAGGCCGTCCTTGCTGGCGGTCTCCTTGAGCGGCTTGAGATCGCGCTGCACCGACGAGATGACCGCCTCGTCGACCTCGACCTGGAGGGTCATGTCGATGCCCCCCTGCAGATCGAGGCCCAGGCTGATCCGCGCGCTGGGCATGATCGGGGCGTACCAGGGCAGGTCCTCCACCTCGGCGGCCTCGTCGTCGCTCGCGCCGGTGGCAGCGTTGGCAGAGGCGGCCTGCTCGGCCAGGCGATCCGCCGCGGACTTGTCGAGCGCGAGGGGGCTGAGGGTCCACAGCCCCCACAGGAGCGCGGCTGTGATCAGTGTGACCCGGGTCCACCAGGTTCCAGACATCGAGCCTCCAGCCCGCTACTTCGACGACGGCGCGTCGAGGCGACGCTTGATGGTGGGCTTGTCGAGCGTCACGCGGACCTTCTCGGCGATTTCCAGGACGACGGTCTCGTCGCCGACCTCCTGGATGCGGCCGTGGATGCCGGCCGTCGTCGCCACGCGATCACCCTTCTGCAGCCCGGAGAGGAGCGCCTCGTGGGCCTTCTGCTCCTTGCGCTGCGGCATGATGAGCAGGAACCAGAAGATCGCGAAGATCACCGCCATCATCACCAGGGATGAGCCCATGCCGCCCTGGGGTGCATCGTTCAAGGTCAGCAGAACCGGCGCGGCGCGGGCCACGGGTTCAGAGAGCAGGAATACGTCCATCAGGGTCCTCATCGGCGCTGGTCAGTCCCGGGGCGGCCGGACGGCTGCAGGAGCGGTCCAGCCCTCGGCCCGGCGTCGCAGCGCCGCCAGGGAGTCATCGCCCGCGGCGACGGCCTCCCGGATGCGCCGCATCAGGCGCTGGTAGAAGGTCAGGTTGTGCAGGGTAAGCAGCCGAGGCGCAAGGATCTCGTTGCTGATGAAGAGGTGCCTCAGGTAGGCTCGGCTGAAGGTCGCGCAGGTGTAACACGGGCAGCGCGGATCGAGCGGTTCGGGGTCGAGCCGGTAGCAGGCGTTCTTGATGTTTCGCATGCCGTCTTCGGTGTAGACGCGCCCGGTGCGGCCGCTGCGGGTGGGGATCACGCAGTCGAACAGATCGACCCCCGCGGTGACGGCGTCGACCAGATCGAGCGGGGTGCCGACGCCCATCAGGTAGCGCACGCGGTCAGCCGGAAGCTCTGGCGCTGCCAGACGGACCATCTCCAGCATTCGCGGGCGCGGCTCGCCGACCGACAGGCCGCCCATCGCGTAGGCGTCCAGATCCATCTCGGCGAGGCGCCGGGCATGCGCCACGCGCTGCTCCGGGTAGAAGCCGCCCTGAACGATGCCGAGGAGCGCTGTCTGATCGGGCTTCTTCCGGGCCGCCAGGCAGCGCTCGAGCCAGCGCGTGGTGCGCGCCGTGCTCGCCGCTACCCGCTCCGGGGACGCCGGCCACTCGATGCACTCGTCCAGGGCCATCGCCAGATCCACTCCGAGATTCTCCTGAATCGCCACGCAACGCTCCGGCGTCAACATGCGGTACTGCCCGTCGCGTGGCGCGCGGAAGCGCACGCCCTCCTCGGTGACCTTGGACAGCGCCTTCAGCGAGAAGACCTGAAAGCCGCCGGAGTCGGTCAGGATCGGACCGGACCAGCCCATGAAGCGATGCAGGCCGCCCAGCTCTGAGATGGTCTCGTCGCCGGGCGAGATCCACAGGTGCAGCGCGTTGGACAGGACGATGTCCGCGCCGAGGCCGGTCAGCTCGGCCGGGGTGATGCCCTTGACGGTGGCGTAGGTGCCGACGGGCATGAAGGCCGGGGTGGCGACGGGGCCGTGGGGGGTGGTCAGGGTGCCGGTGCGGGCGAGGCCGCAGGTGGCCCGGAGGGAAAAGGAGAG
>CAYXGP010000113.1:0-25733 GCA_964464515.1 uncultured Enterobacterales bacterium | reverse complement strand
CCCGCCCAAGCGGTGGAGATTTACGGCTCATGGGCGGAACGATGACCGAGGCCCCTCCGGGTCGTCCCAGTCATCATCATCATCGTCGTTGTCCCACTCCGACTTGAACTGGCCGGAGCCCGCGACAGGCAGGGAGAGCCCACCCACCACGCAGTTGCCGGGCTCCTTGTCTGCCCCCGGGCCGATGTCCTCGGCGGCGGCGGAGAGGGGAAGAGCGAGCGCGATCGTAGGTAAGAAGCGACGCATCGGGACTCCTGCGGTGCGCGGGACGACTACTCCACGCTCCGCTCCTGCGCCAACGCCGGGCGAGCTGGTTCAGCCGCCCCGAAGCAACTCCGCGGCCTTCTCCGCGATCATCATGGTCGGCGCGTTGGTGTTCCCTCGTGTCAGCTGAGGCATCACCGATGCGTCGACCACCCGCAGCCCGGCCACGCCGCGTACGCGCAGCTCGGGATCGACCACCGCCCGCGCGTCGCTTCCCATTCTGCACGTTCCGACCGGATGGTAGACCGTCGCCACGCGATTCGGCAGCTCCCGCAGCATCGCCGCCGCGTCTGCGTACTCGGGTCCGGGCTCCAGCTCTCCGCGCAGCTCCCCCGAGATAGGCGCGCTGGCCATGATCTCGCGGCACATCGCGATCCCGGTCATCAGCGTAGTGACGTCACGCTGACTCTCCAGATAGTGCGGGTCGATGAACGGCGCCGCGTCGGGCTCCACTGACGTGATGCGGATCTCACCGCGGCTGGCTGGCTGGAGCAGCGTGGGCTGCACGGTGATCGCGGGCCGCTTGTCGACGTCCGGGATACCGGGCGCGTCGCGGTTCGGCGCCGGGTAGGACCACGGCAGCGTGTGAATCTGCAGGTCAGGCGCGTCGAGCCCGGAGTCGGTCTTCACGAACGCCACTGACTCGAAGACCGACCGACTGAACCACGTGCCCCCGCGGATCATCTCCGAGAGGATCCCGCCCAGGAAGTGCAGGGTGGTTCCGCGATGGCCGCCCCGCGGGGCCAGGAAGACCAACGGAACGAACAGGTGATCGTGCAGGTTCTGCCCGACAGGGAGATCGGCGTGCACGTCGAGTCCCAGCGAGCGCAGGTGATCGGCGGGGCCCACCCCCGAGCGCATGAGGATCAGCGGCGTTCCCACGGCGCCGGCACAGAGCAGGATCTCCCCGTCGCATTCGACGCGCTCCAGCTTGTCCGCAGCGCTGTAGACGACCGCCCGGGCCCTTCCCCCGGAGATGTCGACCCGGTGGACCATCGCCCCCTGCACCAGCGTGAGGTTGGGCCGGCCGAGGTTGGGGTGCAGGTACGCCTCGGACGTGCTGTAGCGGAGGCCCTTGTCGTGGTTGAGCTGGAACCGAGCGGCGCCCTCCTGTGACTCGGCGTTGTAGTCGTCGTTGATGGGCACACCGCATGTCTCGGCGCATGCCTGCAGAAAGCACTCCGAGACCGGCGAGATGTCGCGGGCCCGCGTGACAGCGATGGGGCCGTCGCCGCCCCGCCAGGCGCTCTCTCCATCCTCGAATCGCTCGAAGCGCCGAAAGTACGGGAGCACGTCGTCCGAACCCCAGCCGGGGCAGCCGTCGTCGCGCCAGCCGTCGAAGTCGGCGCGGTTGCCGCGGACGAACACCATACCGTTGATCGCGCTGGAGCCGCCGAGCACCTTGCCGCGGAAGTAGGGGATCGTCCGGTCGATCGTCTCTGCGCGCGGATGGGTCTTGTAGCCCCAGTCGAACCGCTCCTTGAGCTGCGGGACGGTGTGGATGAGCGAGACCATGCCCGGGGTCCTGCACAGGCGCGTGCGGTCGGTTCCGCCGGCCTCCAGCAGCAGCACGTCGTTGCTCGAGTCTTCGCTGAGACGCGCAGCCAGGATGCAGCCCGCCGATCCGGCGCCCACGATCACATGGGTGTAGCCGTCGGTCATCGCGCAGATCCGGACAGGCGTGTCAGGCGGGCCAGGGCGGACTCCGTGTCTGCGCGAAGCGCCGCCATCAGCTCGTCAGCGGTGACCACCTCGTTCATACGACCGACGATCTGTCCCACGGGGCTGCCGGCCAGCGGCTTGCAGCCGTGGTGGTAGATGCGCTCGACGGCCTCGGCCTGCACCATCCACATCAGCGGGATCGGCAGGTAGCCGGGGCTGTCCTTGCCCTCCCATGCCTCGGTCCAGGCGGTGCGGAGCTGCCTGGCGGGCTTTCCGGAGATCGCGCGGCTGCGCACCGTGTCTCCCGCGCGGGCCTCCAGCAGCTTCTCCACCACGATCGGCGCGTGGTACGGCAGGTGCTCTGCGACCGTGAGCCAGATGGAGCCCGTCCACACGCCCTGGGCGCCCAGCGCCAGCGCCGCGGCGATCTGCCGGCCCGTCCCGATGCCGCCGGCCATCAGCACCGGGGTGTCCCCCACGGCATCGACCACGTCAGGGCAGAGCACCATCCCAGCGATGTCTCCGGTGTGCCCGCCGGCCTCCCAGCCCTGCGCGATGATCACGTCTACGCCAGCGGCCGCGTGCCGCAGCGCCTGCTTGACCTTGCCGCAGAGCGCGCCGACCTTCACGCCGCGCTCGTGGGCCAGCTCGATGCAGTCTGCAGGGGGCGTACCCAATGCATTGGCGATCAGCGCGATGGGGTGGCGCAGCGCCACCTCCACATGCGCTCGCCCGCGCTCGATGCTCCAGCCCAGCAGATCGTCGCCCTTGCGCGCGTAGTCGTCGGGCAGCGCCGGCACGCCGTGCTCGTCGAGGAGCTTGTCCACGAAGGCCCGATGCGCGGGGGAGATGAGCGCTCGCAGTCGGTCCTCGTCCCAGTCCTCGCCGCGGCCCGCGTAGCTCATGGGCATCACCGTGTCGACGCCGTAGGGCTCCCCGTCCAGCGCGCTGTCCAGCCAATCCAGATCGGCGTCGAGCTGCTCGGGAGACAGGTTGATGGCGCCGAGCACCCCCAGCCCGCCAGCGCGGCTCACAGCGGCGACCACCTCCTTGCTGCGCGTGAACGCGAACAGGGGGAAGTCCAGGCCCAGCTCCTTCGCCAGTCGTGTCTGCATCATCTCGCTCCGTAGACCTTCATGGGCGCGGGCGCCTCGGCCAGCAGCTCCGCAACCACATCGCTCAGCTCCCCAGGATCCCAGCGCGCGCCCTTGAACCGCGTCGCCGCGGGGCGCCAGCCGTCGCTCAACGAGAGCGTGCCGCCGGAGATCTCGAACACGCGGCCGGTCACCCGGGCAGACGCTGCGCTGGCCAGCCAGACCACCAGCGGGCTCACGTTGGCCGGATCGAACACATCGAAGCCCTCGTCGGGGGCCCGCATCATCTCGGCGAACGGACCCTCCGTCATGCGGGTGCGCGCGGCGGGTGCGATGGCGTTCGCGGTGACCCCGTAGCGACCCAACTCTGCGGCCTGGACCAGCGTGAGGCCCGCGACTCCCGCCTTGGCCGCGCTGTAGGCGGCCTGCCCCACGCTGCCCTGGAGGCCCGCGCCGGAGCTGGTGTTGATGATGCGCGCGTCGGGCTGCCGTCCGGCCTTGGCCTCTGCGCGCCAGTGCGCCGCTGCGTGCCGCGCCACGCAGTAGTGCCCGCGCAGGTGAACCCGCATCACCGCGTCCCACTCATCGACGCTGCTGGAGACGAACATGCGATCGCGCAGGATACCGGCGTTGCAGATCACGGCGTCGAGGCGTCCGAACGCCGAGAGCGCCGCGTCTACCAGCCGGATCGCTCCCTCCCAGTCAGCGACGTCGTCGGCGTTGGAGATGGCCTCGGCGCCCAGCGCTCGTGCCTGCTCAGCCACCTCTTCGGCGACGCTCCGGGAGGCTCCCTCTCCGCTCGCTGAAGTGCCCAGGTCGTTGAGGACGAGCCTCGCGCCAGCGCGCGCCATCGCCATGGCGTGGGCGCGTCCGATGCCGCGACCGGCGCCGGTGATGAGCACCACTCTGTTCTTCAGCACTTGATCATGTGGGGTCAAGGGTGCCCTCCAGGGCGAAGAAAGGCCGGCCAGTCTCCCCCGCCGTCGAGGACGAGGTTGGCGCCGGTGATGTAGGAGGCGTCGTCGGAGGCGAGCCACAGGCAGGCAGACGCGACGTCGGTCGGGGTGGCGAGTCGGCCCAGCGGCACGGTGGCGGCCATCTTCTCGGCGACGCCGTGGGCGTCCAGAAGCGGACCCGAGGCGACGATCCCGGGCGAGATCGCGTTGACTCGGATGCGGGGGGCCCACTCGACGGCGAGCGTCTGCGTCAGATTCAGCAGGCCGGCCTTGGCTGCGCCGTATGCGGCGACGGTGGGCGCGGCGCGCATCCCGGCCACGCTGGAGATGTTGATGATGACGCCGCGTGTCGGCATCACGCGGTGCGCTTGCTGACACAGAAGCAGGGGGGACAGTAGATTCAAGCGGAGGATGGCCTCGGAGAAGCGCGGAGACGCCGCCGCCGTGTCTGCGGGCGGGGAGCCTCCGGCGTTGTTGACCAGCACGTCCAGACGGCCGAAGCGCTCGATGATCTCATCGACCAATGCGGAGGCGGTCTCCGACTCGCGGAGATCGGCTTGGATGAATGCGGCACCGTCTTCACTCTGGGGCGGCCGCCGCCCGCAGACGACCACTGTATCTCCGCTCTCGGCGAAGGCCGCGGCGATGGCCGCGCCGATCCCTCGGGTGCCGCCGGTGACCAATACTACCCGCATCGGCGCCCTCGCGGATCGTGGGTCGTGGATCGCGGTTCGTGGCCACGCGGAGCCGTGGATCGTGCAGTCGTGATCACGCGAAACCGTGTAGTCGCGGGGGAGCGAAGTCGTGGGACCGTCAAGCGAGAAAGCGCGGAGTCGAGCGGCCCAACGCAACCGCAATCCACGACCCACCAGGGCCAGAGCTGTGGGTTCTCCCTACCCATCGACGAACTCCAGCCAGGCGATCACCGAGACGTCCCCGTCCTCGTCGGTCGCGGTGACCTCCACCTCCAGCCGGCCCTCGCCGTCTACCTCGAACCGCCGCTTGATCTCCCCGGAGATCGTGAGCTGTGTTCCAGGGAACGCCGGCTTCTTCCAACGCATCCGTGTTCGGCGCACATTGTCCGCGCCCAGCCAGGCCGTCGCCCAGGAGTTCATCACCCCCGCGGCGAACATCCCGACGGCGAGCGGCGCGGGGTACCCCGCTGCGCGCGCGAATTCCTCGTCGTGGTGGACGGGATTCATGTCGCCGGAGGCCCCCTGGTACCGCACGAAGTCGGTGCGGGTCAGCGGCTCCAGCACCCAGGGCTCAGGTGCCTGTGGTCCAGGAGTGTGTAGATCGGTTGGCGTCATCGGTCCTTCTCCACGCCGGTCAGGATGGCCTCGGCCACGAGGCGACCCGTGTCGTCGCGAAACTCCGTGATCATCTTCACGAACATCAGCCCCACCCCGCTGCGGCTGGTCCTGGTGGTGATCTCCGCGACGCGGGATGTCCCCGTGAGGCGGTCGCCGGCCCGCGGCGGGGGTCCATGGAAGACGTACTCCTGCTCGGCATGCATCCCCCGCTCCTCACTCATCTCGACCAGGGCCCAGGGGCTGGAGCCCTCCACGCGCTTCTCCCAGAAGAACATGGTGGTCAGGAACGTCGGGGGAATGACCGGGCGCTCGCCGGACAGGTGTGCTGGGTCGGTGGAGCGCACCGCGCGCGCGAACTCATCGATCTTGCCGCGCTCGATGTCCATCTCGAACGGCGCTCCGCAGGCGTTCAGCGCGTCGGGGTTGACCATGCTCTATCCTCCATGCTGACTCAGGGGTGCTGACTCGACGCGGAGATGACCTCTCCGGTCAGATACGACGACAGGTCACTGGCGAGGAACACCATCACGTTCGCCACCTCGTCGGGCGTAGCGGCGCGGCCGAACGCCTCCCTGGACTCCAGCTCGGCGAGGAGCTCGGGGGTGGTGACCTTGTGCAGAAACGGATGCATCGCCAGGCTCGGCGCGACCGCGTTGATCCGCACGCCGGCTGGCGCGGCCTCCATCGCCGCGCATCGGGTCAGCGCCATCACGCCTGCCTTCGCGGCGGCGTAGTGGGACTGGCCGGCCTGGGCGCGCCACCCCAGGACCGAGGCGTTGTTGACGATCACGCCGCGGCCTTGAGGGAGCATGATCTTCAGAGCGGCGCGCATGCAGCGCATTGTGCCGTTCAGGGTGACGTCCATGACCCGGTGCCAGGCGGCGTCGGTCATCTCGACGAGGTCGCAGGTGCCGCCCAGCCCCGCGTTGTTGATCAGCACGTCGATCCGGCCGTGCGCGTCGAGGGCGCCTGCCATCAGCGCGTCGACCTGCCCCTGCACTGTCACATCACAGACGATCGCGGGCACGGGCGCGCCTGTCTGTGCGCTCAGTCGAGCGGCGGACTCGTGAAGCCTGCGTTCATGGCGATCGGACAGGACGACGTGGGCGCCCTCCTCGGCGCAGCGACGGGCGGCGGCGAAGCCGATCCCGGTGCCTGCGGAGGCGGTCACCACGACCACGCGGTTGTCGAGCAGTCCCACTCAGCGCCCCCGAGGCAGCCCGAGGGCTCGCCGCGCGATGATGTTGCGTTGGATCTCGTTGGTCCCCGCGTAGATGGTGCTGCACCGACTCCACAGAAACAGTCGCTCCAGCTCCGGATCACCGCCGCCATCTCCGAGGGCGTCCATCGCGACCTCGCCCAGCTCCAGGTGCCACGTCGCCCAGTACAGCTTGACGATGGCGTTGGCGCGCGATCCCTCTGCGGTGTGGCCGGCGCTGAGCATCCTCAGGGCGTTGTGTCGCATCACCTGCAGTCGCATCCACAGATCGGCCAGCCGGTCGCGAATCAGGGGATCGGACAGCGTGCCGCGGCGCCGGGCCGCGGCCACCACCGCCTCCCACTCGCCCGTGAAACCCACCTGCTGACCCAATGTAGAGACGCCGCGCTCGTAGCCCAGCGTCGCCATCGCCACCTTCCAGCCGCCGCCGACCGGGCCGACCACGTTCTCCCGCGCGGTCCTCGCGCCGTCGAAGAACACCTCGCAGAACTCTGATGAGCCGGTGATCTGCTGGATGGGGCGCAGGTCCATCCCGGGCTGATTCATCGGGATGAGCAGGCAGGAGATGCCGGCGTGGCGCTCCGAGCCGCCCTCGGTGCGGCAGAGCGCGAAGCACCAGTCGGAGAACTCCGCCAGGCTGGTCCACACCTTCTGCCCGGTGATCACCCACGTCTCGCCGTCCAGCTCGGCGCGGCAGCGCAGGTTGGCGAGGTCGCTCCCGGCGTTCGGCTCGGAGTATCCCTGGCACCACAGCTCCTGCGCGGCGGCGATGGGCGGCAGGAAGCGCGCCTTCTGCTCGGGGGTGCCGAAGTCCAGCATGGTCGGTCCCAGCAGGGTCTCACCGATATGACCGAGGCGTCCGGGAGCCCGAGCGCGGGCGTACTCCTCGTGGAAGATGACCTCCTGGTGCAGGGTCGCGCCGCGTCCGCCGTGCTCCACGGGCCAGGACAGGCACGTCCAGCCGCCCGCCGCCAGCTCGTGCTCCCAGACTCTGCGCTCATCGACCAGCGCGTCCATGTCGCCGGTGCCGCCGCGACCGCGTAGCTTGGAGAACGGACCGGCCAGGTGAGTCTCCAGCCAGGCGCGGACCTCGCCTCGGAACGCTTCGTCTTCAGTCGAGAAGCGCAGGTTCATCGCGTCACCTCTCCGAACAGTGCGTCGGCCACTGCGGCTCGGTGCTGTCGGGGAGCGCCCAGCAGGCCCAGGCTGCCACGCGCCCGTCGCAGGTACAGGTGGATGTCGTGCTCCCAGGTGAAGCCGATGCCGCCGTGAATCTGCAGGCAGTCGCCGGCGCACCGGAACGCCGCGGGGCCGGCGGTGGCGATGGCCGTTCGGGCCGCCAGCTCGGCGTCTGGTGTGTCTTCGTCCTGCGCCCAGGCGGCGTACCAGACAGCCGAGCGGGTCGATTCGACGACGAGCAGCAGATCGGCGCACATGTGCTGGATGGACTGGAAGCTGCCGATGGGGCGGCCGAATTGGCGTCGGACCTTCGCGTAGTCGGTGGCGAGGGTGAGGCAGGCCTCGGCGACGCCGAGGAGCTCGGCCGCGAGGAGGACGGCGCCGAATTGGAGGGTGGGGGTTGGGAGCTGGGGGCTGATTCTGGGGGCTGGGTTCTGGTTCTGGAGGTTGGATTCTGGTTCTGGGGACTGGATGCCCGTTCTGGATGCTGGGTCCTGGGGACTGGAGGCTGGTGTGGGATCCACGTGCTGGTGCGAGATTCGAGATTCGAGATTCGAGTTCTGGGGGCCGAGATTCGAGTGCCCAGCGTCGAGTGTCGAGTATCGAGTGCCCAGGGTCGAGTCCCCAGCGCCTAGGCGCTCTGCAGGCTCTCCGTCGAATCGCACCATCGCCAGCACCCTTAGCGGGTCCAGGCTCTCTACGCGTTCCGCCGAGCCGCCCTCAGTCACGAACCAGCCCTGCGGCGTTCCCACCACCTTGATCTGCGCAGTGTGTCCGTCCAGCACCAGCGGGGCGATACCGGAGAGCGCCGAGGCGCTGTCCGCCGAGACTTCTCCCTTCCAGCTCAGCGTGGCGGTCGCGCCTTCGGCGATGGCCCCCAGCCACCGCTCCCGCTGAGCGTCATCGCCGAGCGCGTCGATCGCCTGCGCCGCGAGGAGCGTCGCCAGCAGCGGCGTGGGCGTGAGCGTTCGCCCCAGCTCCTCGGCGACCACTACCAGCTCCATCATCCCAAAACCCCAGCCCCCACAGTCTTCGGGCAGCGCCATGGCCTGCCAGCCCTGGTGCTCGACGATCCTCTCCCACAGCTCAGCGTCGTATCCGGTGGGATCTTCCAGCGACTCGCGTGCCGGGGGAGCGGATTTCAGGAACCCCCGCACGGCGTCGCGCAGCGCAGCCTGCTCTTCGCTGAGCCCGAAGTGCATCACAGCCGCTCGATGATGGTGACGTTGGCCTGGCCGCCGCCCTCGCACATCGTCTGCAGACCGTACCTGCCGCCTGTCCGCTCCAGCGCGTGCAGCAGGGTGACCATCAGCTTCGCGCCGGTGGCGCCCAGCGGGTGTCCGAGCGCGATGGCGCCGCCGCTCACGTTCACCCGGTCCTGGGAGGCTTCGAGCTGCCGTATCCAGGCCAGGGCGACAGAGGCGAACGCCTCGTTGATCTCCACCAGGTCGATATCGTCCAGGGATAGCCCTGTGCGACGGAGGGCGTGCTGCACCGCCGGAATGGGCGCGCGGAGCATCCAGATCGGGTCGTCGCCGCGCACGCTCAGGTGGTGGATGCGCGCCCGCGGGGTGAGGTCGTAGCGCCGCAGCGCCGCCTCGGAGACGATCAGCAGCGCCGCCGCGCCGTCTGAGATCTGGCTGCAGGCGGCGGCGGTGTGGCGGCCCTCCGGCAGCACCGTCCTGAGGGTCGCCATCTTCTCACGGCTGGTGTCTCTGCGCGGGCCCTCGTCTGCGGTGACGCCGGCCAGCGGTACCAGCTCGCGGTCGAACCAGCCAGCATCCTGCGCGGTGATGGCGCGCTGGTGGCTGCGGTAGGCGAAGGCGTCCAGGTCGTCGCGCGACAGGTTCCAGTGCGCTGCCATCATCTCGGCCCCGCGGAATTGGGAGACCTCCTCGCCGGGGTAGCGCGCCGCCCAGCCCTCGCTACCGGAGAATGGGTCGCGGTGACCGAACTTCTCTCCGACCAACATCGCCGCGGCGATGGGGATCATGCTCATGTTCTGCACGCCGCCGGCCACCACGATGTCTTGCGTTCCGCTCATGACGGCCTGGGCTGCGAAGTGCACCGCCTGCTGCGACGAGCCGCATTGGCGATCGACGGTCACGCCCGGCACATGGTCGGGCAGCCCCGCCGCGAGCCAGCACGTCCGCGCGATGTCGCCGGCCTGCGGACCGATGGCGTCGAGGCAACCGAAGATGACGTCGTCGACCTCTTCAGCAGGGACGAGCTCACCCAACACATGTCGGATTACATGTGCGCCCATGTCGGCGGGGTGGACACCCGACAGACCGCCGCGGCGACGGCCCACCGGCGTGCGGGCGGCGCTGACGATGTAGGCTTCAGGCATGATGTTCCCCGGTTGATGATTGTTCCCTGACTGGGTCGGGTCGGGTTTGTCTTTTGGGGGGCAGCAGGCTGGGGGCGATCCGCGCGCGATGCCAGCGAGCGCCGCCCCAGGCGCTGGCGAGCGCGAGCGCGCGCTTCATCCACAGGTGGAGGTCGTACTCGGTGGTGTAGGCGACGGCTCCGTGGGCCTGCAGCGCGACCCGAGTGGTCCGCCAGGCGGCGTCGGAGGCCAGGGCCTTCGCCATCGAGATGTGCCCGCTGTCCATCGACCAGGCCGCGCGGTACACGGCCGGCGCGGCGAAGGAGATCTGCATCAGGGCGTCGGCCAGCGGGTGCTGCACGGCCTGGAAGCTGCCGATCGCCTTGCCGAACTGCTGGCGACTCTTCGCGTACTCTACGGTGCGATCGAGCATGGCGCGAGACAAGCCGATGAGCTGCGCGCTGGCGGCCAGGGCGGCGCGATCGAACACCGCCTGACCCGATAGTTCCCGACCAGATGCGGTCAGCGTCTCTGCGTTTCCGCCCTCGACGGTGAACAGCCTCCGGCAGCGGTCGATCGTGGGACGCGGGGTGAGGTCCGCGCCGTGGACGCGCTCCAGGCGGTCTCCGTCGATGCGTAGGAGCACGTCGGCGATGTCGGCGTCCAGCGCTGGCTCTCCCGCGACGAGCACCGCTACCCGCTGCTCCCCGGTGACCACGGACTCGACCAGATCGTCGGGAAGCGCTGGGATCGCGGCGAGCGTCTCGATCAGGGGACCTGGCGTGGCGTGACGTCCGGTCTCTTCGACGGGGAGGACCCAGTCGATGGCGTTGAGATCCATCCCGCCCGCGGCCTCCGGGGCCTCGATGGCGAGCAGGCCCAGGTCGGCCAGATCGGTCCACAGCTCACCCACGGGCGCGCCCCAGCAGGCGCGGACACGCTCGGGCGGACTGATCGCGGGCAGCGCGTCGCGCACGGCATCTCTCAGCGCGATCTGTTCTTCGGTGAAGGCGAAGTGCACGGCTACCTCGGCAGTTCCAGGACGCGGCGGGCGATGATGTTGCGTTGGATCTCGTTGGTCCCCGCGTAGATCGGTCCGGCCAGGGAGAACAGGAAGTCGCGGGTCCAGCGTCCGTCGAGCTGCGCCTGCGGCCCCAGCAGCACCAACGCCAGCTCATGGATCTCGATGTCCATCTCCGACCAGAAGATCTTGTTGAGACTGGAGTCTGCGCCCATCGACCCGCCGGCCTGCATGCGCGTGACGGTCTGGAAGGTGTAGAGTCGGTAGGCCTGCGCGCGCATCCACACGTCGATGACGCGATCGAGCAGGCCGGGATCGGGCCGCTCGCGATACAGCGCCAGCAGGCGATCGGCGGCGGCCATGAAGCGGCCTGGGCTGCGCAGAGAGAGCCCGCGCTCCGTGGAGGTGGTCGCCATGGCCACCCGCCAGCCCTGGTTCACCTCGCCGATCACGTCGGCGTCGGGCACGAACACGTCGTCGAGGAAGACCTCCGCGAAGCTCTCATCGCCGTCGAGCCGCTCGACCCCGCGCAGCGTGACCCCCGGCGCGTGCAGCGGGAACAGGAAGTACGTGAGCCCGCGGTGTCGCCGCTGCTCAGGGTCGGTGCGGAACAGCCCGTAGGCACGGTCACAGAACATACCGCGCGTACACCAGGTCTTCTGGCCCGACAGCCTCCAGCCGCCGTCGACTCGCTGGGCGGCGCCGCGGACGTTCGCGAGGTCGCTGCCGGCGTTCGGCTCGCTCCAGGCCTGGGCCCACAGCGTCTCTGCGGCTGCCATCGAGCGCAGGATTCGTTCTCTTTGTTCTTCGGTCCCGAATTCAAACAGCGTTGGGGCCAGCAGGAAGATGCCGTTCTGTGTCACGCGGCTCGGCGCGCCGGAGCGGTAGTACTCCTCTTCGAAGATCAGCCACTCCACAAGGCTCGCGCCGCGGCCGCCGTAGCGCTCGGGCCAGCTCACCACGGCCCAGCCCGCCGCGAACAGCTCCTTCTCCCACTCGACGTGCAGGGCGAATCCCTCCGCGGTGTCTCCGGAGGGCAGGGGGTCGGCGGGGACATTCGCCGCCAGCCAGTCTCGGCACTCTGCCTGGAATGCGCGCTCGGCGTCGGAGAATCGGAGGTTCACGTCTTCTCCCCTGGAGACCCGCTCATCGAGGACCTCCTCATTGACGATTTCATCGTCTCGGGGGTCTGTCCCCCGATGTGGTCGTCTGCGGAGAGGGCGTTATGGGCGTGGGCCAGATGGTGCAGCCCGAACGTGGCGTCCATCGTCTGGCGCAGCCCCATGCGGTCCTCGGCCTGGTTGATGGCCTGCTTGGTGAGCGCCAGGCCGAAACGGGGCATCTTCGCGATGCGCGCGGCGATATCGGCGGTGGTCTCCTCCAACGCATCGCGCGGCACCACGCGGTTGATCATGCCGATGGCGAGCGCCTCGGCCGCAGGCATCCGCTCACCGAGGAACAGGAACTCCTTGGCCTTGCGGGGGCTCATCACGTAGGGGTGCGCGAAGAATTCCACCCCGGGGATCCCCATCCGCACCACCGGATCGGCGAAGAAAGCGTCCCCTGAGGCGATGATCAGATCGCAGCACCACGCCAGCATCAGCCCCCCGGCGATGCAGGCCCCGTGCACCATCGCGATGGTCGGCTTGGGCAGCTCTCGCCAGCGCCGACACAGCCCGAGGTACGCCTCGTGCTCGCGCACGAACATGGCCTCGGCGCCGGGCTTGTCTGCGTGCGCGTACCAGCCGGTCGCGATGCGATCGAACGGCTCGTGGATGTCGCGCTCGGGCGTGCCGATGTCGTGACCCGCCGAGAAGTGGCGACCCGATCCGCGCAGCACGATCACCCGCACATCGTCGTCCTGGGTGGCTCGTAGGAACGCCGCGTCCAGCGCATGCAGCATCTTGATGTTCTGCGCGTTGGCGAACTTCGGTCGATTCAGCGTTATCCACGCCGTCGGGCCTTTTTGTTCGTACAGCACGGGGGTCGTCATGCCACCTCCAGGTTCTCTCTGCGGGGCAGCTCGGCCAGGACCTGCTCGGCCTCTTCCATGATGCGGGAGAGCAGAACGGCCACCGTGGGCAGCTCGTCGATGGCGCCCACCACCTGTCCCGTGGGTAGGATCCCCGCGTCGAGACGCCCATCCACGAGGCTGGCCCGGGTGTACATCGGCGCGTTCGCGGCCATCAGCACCTGGGGCCACGTGCGGCGGCCGCTGCTGCGCATCGCTGCTCCCTCTGCCAGCAGATCGAGCAGCGACGTGCCGGTCAACGCGCGGAAGGCCAGGGCGTGTCGCATCGCCGCGAGCCCTCGGCCGATCGGCCCCGCGCGCTCCAGCCGGTCGATGAACGCCGTGCGCACGACCCGCTGGGGGTAGCCGTCCACCGCTGTGGAGACGACGGTGTCGGTGACGCGGGCCTTCAGGTAGCGGGCCTTCACGGCGTCGGGCACCGTGGACTCGGCGGTCAGCAGAAAGCGCGTACCCATCGCGACACCCGCCGCGCCCCAGGCCAGCGCAGCCACCAGGCCCCGCCCGCAGCGGAAGCCCCCGGCCGCCAGCACCGGGATGTCCACGGCGTCGACGACCTGCGGCAGCAGGATGGTGGTGGGGACCGAGCCGGTGTGCCCCCCGCCCTCGCCGCCCTGGGCGATGATGGCGTCGACCCCCAGCGCGGCGACCTTCTCGGCGTGGCGGCGGGCGCCGACGGTGGGCATGGTCCTGAGGCCGGCGTCCCTGCAGCGGGACACCGCGTCCTTCGTGGGGGCTCCGGCGAAGCTCACCACCGGCACCTCCTCGGCGATCAGCAGGTCGATGCGCTCGGCGAGATCGGGGCGGTCTCCGCGGAGGTTCACACCGAACGGCCGCCGGGTGCGGCGCTTGACCTCTGCGATCTGCTCGCGGAGCTGCGGCGTTGTCATCGTGGCGGCGGCGAGGACGCCGAGGCCCCCCGCGGCGCTGGTGGCCGCACACAGCCGCGCGCCTGCCACCCAGCCCATGCCGGTCTGCACGATGGGGATGTCGATACCGAACAGGTCGCAGATGGCCGTGCGCATCAGGACACCGTCTCGCGGAGGGTGCGGCCCGGGTCCAGCCGTTCCAGCCAGTCGTGTTCTTCGGGGGTGGGCGCGCGGGTGGTGGGGATCTCTGCGGGCGCGTGCAGGGGAAAGCCGGTCTTCTCCTGCACCCGCGCCGCTGTGACGCCCGGGTGGAGGCTGGCGATGGAGAGGGTGCCGCCGGGCCCCGAGAAATCCAACACAGCCAGGTTGGTGACCACGGCCCGCAGCTCTGCGGCGCCGCGATCGGTCCCCACGCCGCAGACCACGTCGACCTGTGGCACGAAGACCCGCGCGCTGTGCCGCGGCACCCAGTAGGAGGTGGGGTGGCAGACGGTGTTGCCGGGCGCTCCCCGCACGCCAAGGAGCTGCACCTTCGGGCGCGCGTGGGGGCCGATGGCGCTGATGTTCTGGTTTCCGTGTCGGTCGATCTGGCTGGCGCCCATCACCACGTGGCGCCGGCCTGCCCACAGCATGTCAAACACCCGCGAGAACGGCATCCACGCCTCCGCGGCGCCGTCGAGGTCGACCAGGGTGGCCTGACCGTCCGACAGCAGGACCCCGGGCGCGAAGGTGGCCCGCGCCAGCCGCGCGCCCAGGCGCGGCATGGGGCCCATCGCGCTCGCCAGGACGCGCCCGTCGCCGCGGAACAGCTCCGCCAGCGCTACCGCGCAGCAGTCTCCTTTCGAGTGGGCTCCCCGAGAGGGGGCGCCTCGGGTGGGTGCCGGGGTGCTCACAGCTGCTCCGCGCAGAAGGCGTCCCACAGCGCGGGGTCACGGGCCGTCGCGGCATAGCGAGCCTGGAGGGCCTCGTCGCGGGGGTAGTCTGGCGAGCAGTCGGTGAACCACGCGCCGCCGGGTGCCTCCACCACGCCGTCGATCATCGCGCCGTTGATGATGCGGGTCTGGAGGGCCGCGCCTCTGTCGAGGCCGAGGCGCTCGCAGGACATGTACGCGCGGTCGGCCGCCAGGCAGAACCAGTCGTCGAAGTAGGGATCGACGCCCAGGTACTGACCGCTGCCGCGCGCGTCGGCCCGGTGCATGTGGATGAGGGCCGCGTCCAGCTTCAGGGCCGGCATCGCCAGCAGCTCGGTCGCCGTGTAGGGACAGGTGACCACCTTCAATTGTGGGTTGGTGGTCACCACGTCGGAGCCCAGCCCCGCCCGGCAGGGCAGGAACGGCACGCCCCAGGCCGCCGCCCGCAGCCCGAGCTGGAGCATGCCCTCATCCAGCTCCATCACCTCGGGGAGGGTGCCGCTCTGGCGCGCCCTGCGGAAGTGGGGCTCCAGGGGGATGGAGTCCAGCGACACGAAGCCGAACACCAGCTTGCGGACGCGGCCGAGGGCGCACAGCAGGCCGACGTCCGGGCCGCCGTAGCTGACGATCGTGAGGTCCCGCAGATCGCTCCGCGCGATGGCCCGCACCAGCGACATCGGCTTGCGCCGCGAGCCCCAGCCGCCGATGCCGATGGTCATGCCGCTGGAGAGCTGCTCGATGACCTCCTCGTGGGTGCTCAGCAGGCTCATCGCTCGCCCTCTCCCACGAACGCGTCGCGGGCCGCGTCGCCGTCGCCGGAGAGGCTCAGCTCGAAGGTGAACCCCTGCTCGAAGCGGTAGCTGCGGTTGACGTCGATCGGATCGATGCCGTTGAGCGACGCCTTGGCGGCCCTGATCACCGCCGGTCGCTTGGCGGCGATCTGCCGGGCTACCGCCATCGCCGCGGCGCGGAGCCGATCTCGCGGGACCACCTCCAGCACGCTCCCGAAGGCATGCAGCTCCGCTGCGGTGGCGGCGGCTGCGGTGTACACCATGGCGCGCATCTTGTGCTGCGGGACCAGTCGGGCGAGGTGGGTGGCGGCGCCCAGCGCGCCGCGATCGACCTCGGGGAGGCAGAAGGTGGCGTCATCGCTGGCGATGATGATGTCGGCGTTGCCCACCAGCCCGATGCCGCCGCCCAGGCAGTAGCCGTGCACCGCCGCGACCACCGGCACCGCGCACTCGTAGACCGCCTTGAAGGCCGCGAAGCAGGCATGGTTCACCGCGATGAGGGCGCCGTGCCCCACGCTGGCCTGCAGCTCCTTGATGTCCACGCCAGCGTTGAAGCCGCGCCCCTCGGCCCGCAGCAGCACGCAGCGCACTGCGGGGGTATCACCCAGCTCGGTGAGCAGCCGGGCCAGGCCGTTCCAGCCGGCGATGGGCAGGGCGTTGACCGGCGGGTGGTTCATCACCACCTCGGCCACGCCGTCCTCATGGATTGTGTGGGTCATGGATCGTGCGGTCGTCATGGAGCTGGTGAGGGGCAGGGGAGCTCTGGCTAGAACACGTTCTATTTCTGTCGGGCACTAGAACACGTTCTACTTCACGCCGCCACCCGGCGCGGACGCGCCCCACGACACGCCGCGTTACCTTCAGCCTCCTCCGGGAGGAGAACGAGCCCAGCCTTGCAACCCGGGCGGTGTTTCGCCGCCCATGCCAGAAGATCTCTGAAGCGTCCCTGGTGCCCTCTTGTCTGTGGGCGCTCGCGTGGCGGTCGGCCACCTGCTCGGCGACAATCCCGATCGTCGTCGCTCAGGAAGCCCGCTCGCGGTGCAACGCCCACGCAGGATTGTCGCCGAGCAGGTGGCCGACCGCCACGCGAGCTTCTTGAGTTGAGTCCCCCAGGCTCGAGAGCAGCGAAGGGACGGCCGCTCTCCTCCCGGAGTCCCCCGCTCGCGATCGTTGTGGTCTCTCAGCGCGGCCGCCGCCCTGGGGTTGGCCGTCCTGGCTCTCCGCGCAAGGGACGCGCTGGCCGCTCGGGAGAGCTGCTGTCCTGCGAGCAGCCGGTGGCGGTCGATCGCTTCTGTCGGGCAGAGCTGGCGCGTCTGGGCCGCGAGCTGTCCTACGCCGAGTGGTTCACGTTGGCGTAGCGCCAGCGCTCACCCTCCCTCCTCCAGCCGAAACACCCGCAGCGTGCTCACCGAGCGCCCGTCGCTGTGCGTGACCCGCATGATCTGGTTCATGGTGCCGCCGTCCGCGCTGCGGCTGCGCACCAGCGTCAGCTCGCCCGGTCCATCGACGAGCTGGATGTCGGCGGTGGTGACCAGGGCGCCGCCTGCGTCCCAGGAGTGGCGGGTGGGAGTCGGGCCGTCCAGCCCGGGGGCCGGTCGCGACACGCCGTCGGTCTGCACATCGAGCACATCTGACTTGAGGGCAGTCTCGATGGTGATGGTGAGCGTCGCTGGCGATGACTGCTCGATGCGCTGCGTCACGCTGGCGGCGCGCACAGCCACCCGCAGGATCCAGGGGGTCCCGCGGGCCTCCAGGATCTCGTCCATGGTCCCGGAGGCCTTGAGGTCGAGCACCCAGACGCCGCTCAGATCGGTCTCGGAGGCCTCGGCGGGCAGGGTGAAGCCGAGCAGCACGCAGAGCAGGAGGGCGCGCATCGCTACGGGGTGCCCAGCAGGTAGCGCCACGCCGGCATCGGGAGATTCTGGCGCCGTCCCAGCTCGACGAGCTGCGCACCGATCGCCTGCGCCTCCTTCGGCGCGGTGAGAGCGTTGGGGATGATCTGCTGCCGAAACGCTGGCAGCCGCACGAGCGCTGCCAGCGCCGCGCGCAGGACGACCGGTGGCGTGCGGAACAGCCAGCGCAGCCCGGCAGGACGGACCGGGATCCCGGTCGCCCGGAGCGCTCGCCCCCCCTCTGCCAGCGCGTCCACCATCTGCTGGATGTGCCCCCGTCTGGCGAGGGCGCGCGGGTCTCCGCCGACGCGCTGGACGCCGCAGGCGTTGACGATGATCCACGCAGCGTGCCAGCGGAGCCACGCGTCCATGTCGTCGCAGATCACCACCGGGAACCCCGCTCCCTCCAGCGCCTCCCGGATGCGTGGGCTCCGGTCGGAGGTCGCGATCGTGGTGGGTTGAAGGGCGCGAGGCGCGACGGTGTACTCCAGACCGCCCTCTGTGAAGGTCGCGGCGGCGCCCGCGAAACCCGCGATGAGGCGATCACCCAGGGCAGCGCGCCAGGGGGCCAGGCCGCCGGCGTTCTGAACCAGCGTGAGCACATCCGCAGGAGCGGTCCGCTCCAGCGCCGGGAGGGCCGCGGCCATGTGGTGGAAGCGCACACAGACCAGCACGAGGTCGAACCCGGCGCGGGGCTGGTCGGTCGTCTCCACGCGCACCACGCGGAACGCTGTCTCCCCGCGGGGCCGCAGCACCAGTCCGCTCTCTCGGGTCTCTTCCAGCCGCCTGCCGCGCGCCAGCAGCGTGACGTCATGTCCGGACTCCGCGAGGTGCGCCGCGTAGAGGGTGCCGAGCGCTCCGGCGCCGAACACCAGAATGCGAAGACTCATGCATAGCCTCCATCGACCCGCAGCGTCTGTCCGGTCACGTAGCTGGACCCAGGGGAGGCGAGGAAGGCCACGACGCTCGCCACCTCGTCGGCCACGCCGAGCCGTCGCAGCGGGATGTTGCGGATCGCCGCGTCGCGCCAGGCGGCGTCGAAGCCGATCCGGTGGAACATCCCGGCGTCGATGACCCCCACCCCCACCGCGTTGGCGCGCACACCGTGGCGCCCCTCCTCCCGGGCGATCGCCCGCACCAGCGCCTCGATGCCGGCCTTGGGAACCACGCTCAGCACGTCACCCGGAGGATGCCGGGCGATCCCCGCGCTGGACAGCGCGACCACGCTGCCCTTCGCTCGCCGCAGGTGCGGCAGCGCATGCCCCACCACCCGCGAGAAACCGAGCAGCTCGATCTCGATCGCTGCGCGCAGGTCTCCTTGAGCCATCTCGCTGACGTAGGGCTGGCCGATCTCCATGCCCGCGGCGAACACCAGGGTGTGCAGCCCGTCCAGCGCGCCGGGATCACCGTCGGGGAGCACCAGCCGCCGTGCGTGTCCCCGCCGACCGAGCGCCGAGACATCGGCCACCACCCGCTGCGCTGCCGCCGCGTTGTGGTGGTACGTCAGCAGGACGTCGCAGCCGCGCGTCGCCAGCGCCCGGCAGATCGCCGCGCCGAGCCCGCCGCTGCCGCCGACCACCCAGGCGAAGCCACGATCGGACCAGCCCTCACTCAAGGGCACCCTCGCTCAAAGACGCCTGACTCGGTGGCGTCCTCAACAGCGTGCCCGCAGGGCGAATTTCATCACCTTTCCGCTGGCGTTCCGCGGCAGCGCGTCCACGAACACAACGCTCCGGGGTGTCTTGAAATTTGCCAGCCGCTCGCGCGCCCAGGAGATCAGCGTCTCTTCGTTCAGGGGGGCTTCTCGCTGGGGACTTCGCCGGACCACGAACGCTCGGCCTACCTCGCCCAGCCGCGCATCGGGCACGCCGATCACCGCGACGTCGGCGATCGCGGGGTGCTCCAGCAGCGCATGCTCGATCTCCGCCGGGTAGGCGTTGAACCCCCCGACGATGAACATGTCCTTGATGCGGTCGGTGATGCGCACGTACCCGCGCTCGTCCATCACCGCGACGTCACCGGTGTGCAGCCACCCGCCGCGGATCGTCGCCGCGGTCTCCTCGGGCTCGCTCCAGTACCCCGACATCACGTTGTAGCCGCGCACGATCAGCTCACCCGGCTGACCGCGGGGCATCTCGGCGCCTGCTGCATCGACGATCCGCACCTCAACGTCGGGGATGGCTCGGCCCGACGTGGTGGCGATGGTCACCGGATCGTCGTCGTGCCGACACATCGCGACGACCCCGCTGGCCTCGGTCAATCCGTAGCCGGTGATCACGGTCTCGAAGCCCAGCTCATCTCGCATCCGCTCGATCAGGCGCACAGGGATGCTCGCCGCTCCGGTCACGGCCAGCCGCAGCGTGACGAGCTCTTCGGGGGCAGGCTCGCGCAGCAGGAGGGTCTGGTACAGCGCGGGCGGCCCCGGCAGCACGCTCACCCGGTCGCGGGCCAGCCGTGCCAGCACGGCGTCGGCGTCGAACACCGGCTGCGGAATCACCACGGCGCCACGCATCAGGCAGGCCAGCCAGCCGGCCTTGTAGCCGAAGCAATGAAAGAACGGCGCCACCACCAGGTAGCGGTCGTCGGCCTGCAGCCCCACCACCTCCGACCAGTCCCAGAACGCGCGCAGGCTCTGCGCGTGGGTGCAGACGACGCCCTTGGGGCGCCCCGTGGTGCCGGAGGTGAACAGGATGTCGCTGGCGGCGTCCCGCTGCGCGCGATGTTCGACCAGCGGTGCGTGGTCGAAGAGGGAGTCGAAGTCCCGCCGGAAGACCACCGTGGGCAGCTCCGGCCTGTCGAGCATCGCCACGAAGTCGAGCCCGAGGAATCCATCGACCGTCAGCAGCAGCCGGGCGTTGCTCTTCTCGAGGATGAAGCGGGCCTCGGCGCCCTTGTAGCGGGTGTTGATCGGCACCAGCGCGGCGCCGGCCTGGTGGATGGCGAGCGCCGCCACCACCCATTCCCACATGTTCGGCGCCCAGATCGCCACCCGATCGCCGGGGTTGATGCCCCGCGCCACCAGCCCTGCTGCCGCGCGGCGGGCGAGATCCTGAAGCTCCGCGTAAGTGAGCGTGCGCGCCCCTTCCCGGCTCTCCCCGTCCTGGATCCCCCCATCCTGGATGGCCGGGCGCTCTGGCCACCGCGCGGCGGCGTGGTCCAGCAGATCGGGGATCGTGGCGAACCGCTGATCTCCTCGCTCTCCCGACGCGGGCACGCTCACCACTGCAGCAGCGCTGTCTCGATGGTCGATCCGGGGCCCATGGTCATCATCACGCCGCGGTCGCCGCGCTTGATCACCCCCTCGGCCTGTAGCCGCTGGTAGCTGAACAAGAAGCTGCCGCTGCCGAGGTTGCCGAAGTCGCGGAGCACCGCGGTGGTGTGGCGGACGTCGTGGGCGGTGATTCCCACGGTGTACTTGATGGCGTCGATGACCTTCTTGCCGCCGGAGTGCACCAGCCAGTGATCGACGTGGCGCACCCGCAGGCCGTTGCGGTGCAGCAGGGCCGTCACCGGCGTCTCGGCGTGGGTGCCCAGCACATACGGCACGTCGCGGTCGAGGTTGAAGCTGAAGCGCCCGTGCTCCTCCACCCAGTCGTAGCGCATGGCCCCCCACGCCTCGGGGATGATGTGGCTCTGGAAGTCCAGCACCGCGGGCGAGAGCGCCTCTCCCGTTGCGTCGCGCACTGCCTCGTCATCGGCCCGGACGACGATCGCCGCGCAGCCGTCGCCGAACAGGCTGTTGACCACCCCGGTGCCGATGGTGTCATCGTAGACATAGAGCGCGGAGTTGACCTCGCAGCAGACCATCAGCGCGGTCCGCCCCGGGTTGGCTCGCGCCCAGGAGGTGACCGGGTTGAGTCCGTTGAGTCCCGCGTTGCAGCCCATCCCCACCACGTCCACGCGGCTGCAGTCGAGCCGGAAGCCCAGGTGGCGGATGAACATCGCCGTCAGGCCAGGCAGCATGAAGCCGGTGGAGGTGATGCAGCAGAGGTGATCGACGTCGGCGGTGGTCAGGCCCAGGGGCTCCAGCGCGCGCCGGATGGCCTGCTCGCCGATTCGCAGCGCCCAACGCCGGTGCTTGGTCAGCAACTCGGCCTGGGTCTCCGTGGGCCGTCCTTCGCCGTCGCTCTCGGGCAGCACGAGGTGACGATAAGCGATGTGTGATGCTGTGAAGCAGGCCCGCACGGTCGGGTTGACCACGCGGTATCGATCGAGGATGTCCTGCTGCGTGTAGCGATCGGGCGGATTCGCAGTCCCCACCGACAGGATGCGGGCGTGGCCCATGGCGTTACTCCCTTGACCCGGTCCTGAGCCGGCCGTCTAATAGTGCCACGAGGTAGGTCCCCCGTATGACCGAATCCCAGGCCACGCCGCTGGCAGATGGTGCCGCGGCAGCCGGGCCCACCGACGCGATCGAGACAGAGGCGTCGCTGGGCAGCAGCGATCACGGTCGCGCCGCCAACGGCGCGCTGCGCGCGCTCTCCCGCGCGGCTCGTAGCTTTCTGATCTACGACACGAACAACGAGGCCATCCGCAATTTCCTCGCCGAGTTTCGCGAGGCCGCGCTGGCGGCGGTGGCGATGGGCTCGATGGAGCTGGAGGTGCGGCCCTTCGAGCTCGTCCTCTCCGGAGAGGTGGTGTACCTCGAGCGTGATCGTGACCGCTCGCTGGCCTTCCGCATGTACCGCGACGGCGTGCGGCGCCTGACCATCGAGAACGGTGTCGAGTGGCCCGAGCTGCTGCGACTCCTGGAGATCCTCTCCATCCGCTACACGGGGGTGCGCCAGCACGAGGACGACATCGTCACGCTGCTGTGGAAGGCCGGCTTCAAGAACATCGACGTGACGGCGGTGGAGGGCTTCGTCCCCGACGAGGAGGAGGAGGCCGGGGTCGATCCGGCACACGCGTCTCCCCGCGCGCGTCGAAACGTACACGGCGCCAACCTGGAGGTCCCTCGCGACTGGGATCTGCCCTGCCCGCCCCACGACTACACCGAGGGGCTGGCCTTTCGGGCCATCGCGGACGTGAAGCTCCAGGCGCTGCGCGCGGAGATGTCCTCGCATCAGCTCCCCGACTACGCGATCCGGCTGGTCACCGAGATGGTGGCGCTGGTGCGGGAGCCCACCGATCCCACCTCGCTGTCGGAGATCTCCCACCTGTTCGAGGAGGTTCGCGACTTCCTGCTGGCCGAAGGTCAGCTCGGGCGCCTGTTGGATCTGGCGCGGGAGCTGCAAGCGCTCCACGAGGTCGACGCGGAGCGCGCCCAGATAGAGCTGGCCCGCTTCGCCGATGCTCGCGCGCTGCGGCGCATCCTGCACTCGGCCTCTCGCGCGTCCGACGCGGCTCCCCAGGAGCTGATCGAGCTGCTGGAGCTGGTGCCGGGCGATCACCTGCGCGATCTGATCGAGGTGCTCGGGGTCGAGCGGAGCCGGGCCGCGCGGCGGATCACCCGCCAGCTCATCGCCCGCTATGTGGCGACCCGCATGGAGTTCCTGCACGAGCTGGTGGAGACCGCCGCGCCGGAGCTGGCCGCCGACATCATCCGCTCTCTGTCCGACGCCGCCCCCGAGATGGCGAGGCGTCTGCTGAGTCAGCTCGTCCCGCGCCCCGAGCCCGAGATCCAGAGCGAGGTCTTCCACATCCTCAAGGGGGTGGAGCCGGGTGAGATCGAGCCCCGGCACCTCACGGTCATGCTCGTCGCCCCCTCCTACAAGGTTCGCCGTCGCGTGATCGCCCTGCTCGTGGCCGCAGAGGACAGCGAAGCGTTCGAGCCGCTGGTCTCGCACCTCGACAGCCCGTCCTGCGGCGCGCTGGAGGACGGCGAGCCTGCCGCCATCGGCATCGCCCTGGCGAAGATCGATCCCATGCGAGCCGCCGATCTGCTCGCCGACTGGGTCCGCCCCCGAAACTGGTTCGATCGCGTCAAGGGGGTCGCCAGCCCGAAGCATCGCCAGTGGGCGGGGGTCGCCGGGCTGGGAGACATCGAGGGAAAGCACGCCGAGGACTGCATCCGCTGGCTGTCCAAGCGGGCCGGCGCAGAGCTGGCCGATCACTGTGAGAAGACCCTCTACCGTCGTCGGCAGGAGGGGCGGAACCGACGCGAGCGGGTGCTGGTCACCGGCGAGGTCAAGATGATCCGCGGGGTCTTGTGGCATCCCGGGCAGCTCACGCTCACCGAGCGCACGCTCCGCTTCGTCCCCACCGGCACGTTCGATCGCCTCGCGGGGGCGGCGGAGGTCTCGGTGCCGCTGCGACAGATCGAGAGCGCAGAGCTGATCAAGGACGGGAAGATCCTGCTGGTCAAGGCCTACCGGAGCTTCCGGTTCACCGGTGGTGAGCCGATCGCGCAGGCGCACTCCCAGATCGGGCAGATGATGGCGCGACGGGGCAGCGCATGAGCGCCAAGCCCACCAGCTCGGATGATCTCACCAGCTCACAGGAGGCGCTCGGGCAGGCGATCGATCGCGCCCGCGGCGGAGAAGACCGCGCCCTGGCAGCGCAGATCCGCGACGCCGGCGAGCGCTTCTGCCGGCAGATCTTCGGGTGTCTGCGCCTGACCCGGTACCACGACCTCGACAACAAGGCCTACGACAAGCCCATCGGCGAATTTCATGGGACGATCCGCGAGCTGATCGATCTGCTGGGCGCGGTCCACCTGGTCACGGTCGAGGGGCAGGTCTACATCAACGACGTGCGTGTGCGCCTCGATGAGCGCACCGACACCGCCGTGCAGCTCGGCCGGGAGCTGAAGCGCCACGGCGTCGGCGGGCTGAGCTTCCACGAGCTGCCGGATCAGCAGCAGCTCCGAGTCCTCATCCAGAGCTTCGCGCAGGCCCCCGATCCCGACACCCCCCGCCGCGCGCTCACCGAGTACCTGCGCGAGGCTGGCGCGAGCGCCGTAGAGCTGGCGGGGGTCTACCGGTTCCGCCTCTCCGGCGAGCGGGTGATGGGGCAGGCTGTCGACGCTGATCGCATCAAGACCCGGGCGCTCGATCTGGTCGACGCGACGGTCGACGCGCTGGGTGCGTCCAGGATGCCCAACCCGCTGCGACTCCGCCGCGTGGTCACGGAGATCCTCGAGGTCGGCCCGGAGCAGGAGGACCTGTGGGAGGACTTCGACGGCAGCAGCGCCTTCTCCAACCACACGCTGCGCGTCTCGCTGCTGGCGATGTTGATCGGTCGGGCCGCGGGGCTCTCCGCCGAGGCCCTTCAGGATCTCGGCGTGCTGGCGATGTTCCACGACGTCGGGTACGCCGCCCGCGAGGGGGCCCGTCCCGCCCGCGATGGACAGCCCGCCGTTCGCGGCTACCCGCCGCCCTTTGAGCGCCACTCCAGCGCGGGGGCCCGGATGGTCATCCGGCAGCGTGGCTTCCACGAGGCGAAGATCCACCGCGCGCTCGCCACCCTGGAGCACCACCGCGACTACAACCACCCCGCCGCCCGGCCCACGCTGTTCGGCCGCATCCTGAGGCTGGCGGAGTCCTACGACACGCTGCTCCGGCCCCGGGGCGGGGGCTTCGATCCCCCAGAGGCCCTCGAACGCATGATGCCCCACGCGGGCACTCGCTACGATCCCACGCTGCTACAACTCCTCGTCAACGTGCTCGGTCGCTATCCGCCCGGCACCATGCTGATGCTGTACGACGGCCGCATCGTCCGCTCAATCGGCGCGACCCGCAGCCCCGAGACCTGGGATCGCCCCCTGTGCCGGCTTCTGTATGACGAGCGGGGCCGGATCCCCGAGAAGCACACGACGGTCGATCTGGCGGAGAAGGGGCGGGTGCTGCGGATCATCCCCACCGCGCGTCGTCAGTCGCCAGAAGGCGGTGGTTCTGACGGCAGTGGTTCTGATGGCAGTGGTTCTGGCGGCAGTGGTTCTGACGGCGGTGGTTCTGACGGCGGTGGTTCTGACGGCAGGCGCTCCGGCCAGGACAGGCCCTCTGCTTCGTAGGCGGCAGCCAGCCGGACCAGCAGCGCGCGCACGGCCGGAGCGGTCAGCTCGCCGCTGGCGGACGCAGCAGAGATCTCCATTTCCGTGGGGAGATCGGCGCGCTCCGCAGGCAGCTCTGCGCGCAGGAAGCGCAGCAGGTCGCGCAGGCTGCGCGCCGGCCAGGTGGTCGGAAAGATGATCTCGTTGTCGCCGGGGTGCGGGGTGGTGCGCTGGTGTCGGCCGGTCTCGTAGCTGACGGGATCGATCCCCTCGA